>LJHE01000080.1 GCA_001983555.1 Candidatus Epulonipiscioides gigas | reverse complement strand
GCTTTGAATCCTTTCTGGGAGATTAATGGTTTGTGATAATTCTATTATATCTCAATAGGAAACAAAGCTCTATTTATTTTTAACTTAACAAGACCAAAAAGAGAATTAGGAGGACAATTATGTCAAAGGTAGTATTATATATTGCAATGAGCTTAGACGGATATATTGCAGATAAAAATAAAGGAGTAAGCTGGCTTTCAGGTGATGGAAGTGATACTGAAAATACTGGCACTTATTCTGAATTTATAGAAACCGTTGATAGTATAATTTTAGGTTCTAAAACATATGACCAAATTATAAATGAATTGTCTCCAAATGAATGGGTATATAAAGGTAAGCAGACATATGTAATGACGAGCAAAAATTACAATTCGAATGAAGAAATTATTTTTACTAATCAAAATATAAAAAAACTTATTGAGCAAATAAAAATCACAAGTAGCAAAAATATTTGGCTTTGTGGAGGAGCTAGTATTATAAATCAATGTCATAAATTAGGGTTAATAGATGAATACATTATTACTATTATCCCTATTATTTTAGGAAATGGCATAAAACTTTTTGAATTAAATGACATGTCTGTTAAATTAAAACTGATATCTATTAAAACTTATAATGGAATTGTGGATTTGAAATATACAAATTATTAAAGATTTTGAAAGGATTTTTAAAGTGATTAGATTTGTAGAAGAAACAGATATTGAAAGAATTTATAAAATTTATAGTTATTATGTGGATAATACAGGAGCAAGTTTAGAATTAGATTTGCCTGATTTTGAAGATTTTAAAAATAGAGTAAACACTATTGCGAAAACCCATCCTTATATTGTTTATGAGATAGATGAAAAAATTATTGGGTTTGCGTATGCGTATAAATTTATGGAAAGAGAAGGCTATAAATATTCTGTTACTACTTCAATATATTTAGACCCTAACTACACTCAACAAACTATGGGTGAACATCTTTATAAAGCTTTACTTGCTCTATTAAAAGTACAAGGCTTTTATACCGCTTATGCAATTATTACTTCTTCAAATAAAAAAAGTATGAAATTCCACGAAAAATTAGGATTTACTTTGGTCGCAGAAATGAAAAATATTGGTTATAAATTTGATCAATGGTTAAATACAACGTACTATTCATATCAGATAAAAGAATTTAAAAAACCTGCTCAACCGTTAAAAGGTGTAGATTCTATAGATTTTGTAAAATTTTTCTAATTTGAATATTAAATACCTCATCACCTCATCTATATTAATATAGGTGAGGCATTTTTGTTAACTGCACTTAGCAAGAATTCTCCCACCTTTAGGCGGTACGTGAATACTCTCAAGTTTTTATGTGGGAGTGAGTTGTTACAAGCTCCTCTTCCACTTCTACAAGTAGGAGTAATTGACTTGTGTTATAAGGCTTTCTTTATTTTGTATTAATTGTTTTATTCTATTTCTATTAGCTCCTGACGGATGTGGAAATCCTTGTAAAATTTGTTTTTGATTTAGTAGGTTATATTTAGCAAATTCAACAACTACTAATTCTACAGCTTTGCCGAGGGGAATAATTAATAGTTCGTTTTTGTTTTTTAATTGAGCAATCTCTTTAGAAAAATGTTCTCGTACATAGTTCATTAAAAATTGATTATTAAGAAGTTTTGGAGAGTGACCATTATAATTTTGTTGAGCTATAAATGTAGGATATGGAATAAGCGATACAGAATGGAGCAATTTATTATATGGTTCAAATAATCTAGCTGTAGTGTCAATTTGTAATTTTCTATTTAGTTGTATTTCATCAAGCATATTAATCATAAATTTTCTCAGTGTTCCTGAAAATCTAGCTTGTTCCTTACAGTTTTTTTGAATTGTTTCTATATTTAAATTATTATTAAATCCATTTTTAGCAGTAATAATCGCTTTATTCATTTGCTTAAAACCAGGGGTAATTCCAATAATAAATATTTTTGCTTCTTTATTTATATATTCATTATGTGGAGCATAATAAATTTCTATGAAATTATTTTTATCAACAAGCAGCTCGGGAATTAATAAATCATTTTTTGTATATTTTTCTTTTTCAGGTAAAGACATTATTATTTCTTTATAATCTAATAAAGTTTTGTTATTTTTCATAGTATTTTTTTCTCCTTAAATTATTAAAATTATTTTTATAATGTGTATAAAGTTTAAGATTTATGTCAATCATCTATATATAAGGTAGATTTATCTTAAAATATCAAAGAAATTTAGAAAATAGCATTGAATTTTGTAAAATCTTATGATAATATATTGACTTGGAAAAAATCCTTGCTCTATTTTATTAAGTAGGGCCATTAGTCCAGAAGGAGGTACTCATGAATAATAAATATGAATTAGCTATTGTATTAATTGCTTCACTAGGTGATGAAGAAAAGCATGCTCAACTTGATAAAGTTAAAGAGCTTATAACTCGTTTTGGTGGAGAAATTACAAAAGTGGATGATTGGGGCAAAAGAAAACTTGCCTATGAAATCGACAAGAAAAAAGAAGGTTTCTACTACTTTATTGAATTTAATGCAGCTCCAGAAGCTCCAGCAGAAATCGAAAGTAGACTGAGAATTACAGAAACTGTTCTTCGCTATTTAATCGTGTCTTTAGAAGAAAAATAATTAGTAAATGTAAGATATGAAGGAGGAAGGAAAAATGAATAAAGTGATCCTTATGGGTAGATTAACTAAAGACCCCGAGGTGCGTTATTCGCAATCAGCTACACCAGTTGCAGTTGCAAAGTATGGATTGGCTGTTAGAAAACCATTTGTAAAACAACAAGGTGATCCAGATGTAGATTTTTTTAATATAATATCTTTTGGCAAAGCAGGTGAATTTGCTGAAAAATATTTTAGAAAAGGTCAAATGGTATCAATTGTAGGAAGACTACAAAACAATAATTGGGAGGACCAAAACAAGGTTAAACATTATGGGGTTGACGTAGTTGCTGAAGAACAGCATTTTGCTGAAAGTAAAACATCTGCTGAATCACGTGGAGTAGTTACATCAAATAGCAATAATTATAGTCCATATAATGGTGATAATGCGAATACTCCTGCTCCTTCAAATAATACTGATATGGGTGGATTTACGCCTAATATTCCTATGGAAGAAGATGACGATTTACCATTCTAAAATTTTATGAAGGAGGCTATATAAAATGTCAATGCAAAAAAGACGTGGTCGCAGAAGACGCAAAGTAAATCAATTTGCAGGAGATAATATCAAAAAAATAAATTATAAAGATATTAATACGCTTAAAAAATTTATTTCTGAAAGAGGTAAAATTTTACCAAGGAGAATTACTGGGAACTCTGCAAAAGCACAACGTAAACTTACCGCTGCAATTAAGCGTGCAAGACATATCGCTCTGCTACCATATACTCAAGATTAATAGTCTTTGTAAGCTGTAATGGCTACAAAGTATCGTAAAAATGTTAATATCAAAAAGCTGTTATAATTGACTTTTACTAATATTGAAAGTTAAAAATAATGAGCAAATATTAAAAATATAAGCACAATATGCAAAAAAGGAAGGTGTAGACAGAAATTTTAGTTTACACCTTTTCTTGTGTCTAAAATAAAATTAGGCAAAATAACTTATATTGATTTTTATTAGACGACATGATAAGATTGTATAAAATAATTAGTTAAAGGAGCATTTACATTTATGAATTATAATTTTAACTTCATAGAGAAAAAATGGCGTGAAAATTGGAAGAAAAATCCAATAAATCAAAAAACATCTGAAAAAGAAAATTATTATTGCTTAGATATGTTTCCATACCCATCTGGAAATGGTTTACATGTGGGGCACTGGAGAGGATATGTATTATCTGATGTTTGGTCAAGATATCAAATATTAAATGGTAAATATGTATTACATCCTATGGGATGGGACGCATTTGGATTACCAGCAGAAAATTATGCTATTGCTAAAAAGATGCATCCAGCTACTGCAACAGAAGAAAATATAAAAAACTTTAAAAGACAGCTAGAAGAGATAAGTGCAATATATGATTGGGACAAGGAGATTAACACAACTGACCCTGACTATTATAAATGGACACAATGGATTTTTTTAAAAATG
This sequence comes from Candidatus Epulonipiscioides gigas, assembly GCA_001983555.1. Lineage (GTDB taxonomy): Bacteria > Bacillota > Clostridia > Lachnospirales > Cellulosilyticaceae > Epulonipiscioides > Epulonipiscioides gigas. The sequence continues at coordinate 25,338 of LJHE01000080.1, read as the reverse complement.
TTTGAACATGGACTTGCATATGAAAAAGAGATGCCTATAAATTGGTGTCCATCCTGTAAAACGGGTCTTGCAAATGAGGAAGTTAAAGATGGGCTTTGTGATAGATGTAATAGTGTTGTCACTAAGAAAAACCTTAGACAATGGATGCTTAAAATTACAGCATATGCAAGTAGACTACTTGAAGATTTAGAAGAACTTGATTGGCCAGAAAAAGTTAAGAAAATGCAGGCAGATTGGATTGGAAAAAGTTTTGGTGCTGAAATTGATTTTAACGTTGAAGGGCTAGAAGATACAATTAAAGTATTTACTACTAGACCAGATACACTTTTTGGAGCAACTTTTATGGTTCTTGCTCCAGAAAATGAATTAGTTTCTAAATTAGTAATAGATGACAAAAAAGAAGAAGTTGAAAAATATGTGTTTACTAGTAGCACAAAATCGTCTATTGATAGAATGACTGATAAAGAGAAAACAGGTGTATTTTTAGGAAGATATGCTATTAATCCTTTAAATGGCAAACAAGTTCCTATTTGGATTTCTGATTATGTTCTTGCAGATTATGGCACAGGAGCTATTATGTGTGTTCCAGCTCATGACACAAGAGATTTTGAATTTGCTAAAAAATTTGAACTTTCTATTGTCCCAGTTATTGCAAAAGATGGAATTGAAACACCGTTAACACAAGCATATACTGATGATGGAATTATGATAAATTCAGGACAATTTAATGGAATAAAATCTAGTGATGCAAAAACTATAATTGCTGATTATTTAGAAAAAGAAAATATAGGTAAAAAAACTACGAATTATAAACTTCGTGACTGGGTGTTTTCAAGACAAAGATATTGGGGTGAACCTATTCCAGTTGTACATTGTGAAAAATGTGGAGTTGTTGGAGTTAAAGAAAGTGACTTACCTATTAAATTACCAGATGTTAAAAGTTATGAACCAACTGGTACAGGAGAATCTCCTCTTGCAGATATAGCAGACTGGGTAAATACCACTTGTCCTAAATGTAATTCGCCAGCAAAAAGAGAAACAAATACCATGCCTCAATGGGCAGGGTCTTCATGGTATTTTTTAAGATATGTAAATCCTCATAATAAAGAAGAACTTATAAGTAAAAAAGATATGAAGGAATGGCTACCAGTTGATATGTATGTTGGTGGAATTGAGCATGCTGTATTACATTTATTATATGCAAGATTTTATACTAAGTTTTTACAAGACATTGGAGTTGTTGATTTTAAAGAGCCGTTTACAAGATTATTTAATCAAGGTATGGTTACTAAAAATGGAGCAAAAATGAGTAAGTCTAAAGGTAATGTTATTTCTCCAGATGAGCTTGTTGAAAATTATGGTTGTGATTCTCTTCGTATGTATGAATTATTTATAGGTCCTCCAGAATTAGATAGTGAATGGGACGATAGAGGGATAGAAGGTGTTCACAGATTTTTAAATAAGGTGTGGAGACTTGTAAGCTATAATAAGGAAGTATCTGCAAATGCTGATCTTGAAAGAGAAAGGCATAAACTTATATATGATATAACTACTCGTATGGAAAGTTTTAGTTTAAACACCGTGGTTAGTGGTTTTATGGAGCATACAAATAATCTTATTGAGCTTCAAAAAAAGTTTGGAGGAATTGATAGAGAAACTATCAAAACTCTTATCATTTTATTATCTCCAATTGTGCCACATATTGCTAGTGAGCTATTTGAAGTAAGTGGAAATACTAGTTCTGTATTTGATGAAAAATGGCCACAATATGATAAAAAGAAAATGGAAGATAATGAGATAGAAATTGTTGTTCAAGTTTCAGGTAAAATGGCTGGTAAATTAAAAGTTGTTAAAGATGAAAATGAAGCTAGTCTTATCTTAAAAGCGAAAGACTTAGTTAAAACAAGATTAGAAAATAAACAAATTATTAAAGAAATTTATGTAAAAAATAAGCTTATTAATATTGTAGCTAAATAATAAATCATCCCCCCTATTTACATCTTGTAGGGGGGACTTTTGACTATTTTGTAGTATAAATATTATCCACGATAAAAGATGCTGTTTCCATACCTTCCATAATACCAGTTAAATATTCTGGAATATGAATTTTGATTTCTGACACTTGAGTATTAGCAACACCTAAAACTGTAAGCTCTTTAGTAGTATTTGAAGATATTACAAAATCTGTAATTTTTTCATGACCTTCATTATCTATAACATTAATTCTAATTTGTATTGGAGTATCATTTGGATTAGTGATACTAGCCATTAGTTTATTATGAGCTCCTAAATTCCAAGTCCCATCTTTTGGAGCTACTCGAAGTGTTGACATACCAACACTACCTGTTACACGTTGTAACATATTTACTTGTATAGCTTTGGAACCATCGACAGCTCCTTCATTTGCTCCAATTTTAGCAGTTGTTTTTAAGTTTCCTGTTACTCTCCATACAGCTTCTTCATTATTTTCAAAAGATATAAGTGGCATAGCATCAGTAACTACTGGAGCAGCTTCTTTAACTTCCTCTTTAACATCTTCAACTTCTATTTCTTCTTTAAGTTCTTCTTTAACTTCTAATTCTTCTTTAATGTTTTCAGGAGCGGGCATAAATAGTAGCTCACCAACAGTATCAAGGTGTTTCCATGCCAGGCTTGTTGTATCATTCCATCCTAAAATACTATGACGCTTACCAATTTCTTTTGATGCATCATTTATTTGCATATCAAATCCAATGGTGTCACCAGCTTTTGGTTCGTAATATGTATGAGGAATTTTGTATTGAGCAATATAACCCTCTTCTGTTTTGATAGCATTGGTTATAACGTCTTTTGGCATATTAGCATGATTTTGCATAAAACCATCTGGAAATATTTTTATCCAATAATCATCTTCATCATATGATGTATTTGTACGCTCTTTGTTTGAATTTATATATAATTCTGTGTTATCACTTTCATGATATAATGTTTCATTTTCATTTTTAAATAGTTCTTCATCTTTAACTTCCGCTAAAACATATAAAAATTCGTTATCCCACATAGTTTTCATAGAAGTTTGAGTAATAGTTTCACCACTTTTTAAATGAAAATCTGTTACAGGAGCTACATCGTTCCATAAAGGGTCTACTTCTGTACTTGTAGTTTCTACAATTGGACTACCATATAATGCATTAATATTTTTGACAATATGATTGTCACCCAAAGATGTTATTATATTTTTTACAGTTCCAATTTCTGCTGGTTCTGATTCTTCCACTACTTCTATTTTGGGTGGAGCATCAAATATTAGCTCTCCTACAACATCTGGATTTTTGTATGCTGAATTAATAGTATCATTCCAACCTAATATAATATGACGTTTACCAAGTTCTTTTGATGCATCATTGATTTGAAAATCAAAACCTATTGTTTCACCAGCTACTGGAGTATATAATGTATGAGGTATTTTACATTGTGTAACATAACCATCTTTTCTTAAAAAAGCAGTAGCAACTACACCTTCTGGCATGTTAGGATGATTTTCTAGTGTTCCATCTGGATAAATTTTTATCCAATATTCACTATCATCATATGTTCCATTTGAACGGTCTTTAAGTGGATTAAAATATAGTTCCGTACAATCACTTTCATGAATAGTAGTAGGATTTTTATAAATTTCACCGTCAGTAACTTCTGATAGTATATATAAATAATCTTCATCCCACATAGTTTTAATAGATGAAAATTCTGTGTCATTTGTAATTTTTCCGATTTTTGCATGTAATTCAGTTATAGCAGTTGCACTTTCCCATATTGGATCTATAGTTGTATCCTCAATAACAGGACTTCCATATGTTGTGCTAGCAGTTTTTATAGGGTGATCTCCTACCGCAAATAAATTTACAGTTACAGAAGATAAACTAATAATACCTAATAGAATTAATGCTGATAATCTTTTTTTCATAATGTTAAATCCTCCTTCAAAATTTTTTATAAAATTGGTCACGGTAACCCGTGACCTCATAATATAATTATTGTGTTCTATTTCGTAGTACGAATATTAGTAATAATAAATGATGCTGTTTTTATTTCTGGCATAACATCTAACACATTCTCAGGCATATAAATTTTAATTTCTTGTATATCCATTCTATCAATACCAAAACCGGCATGCCCATCTTTGTCAGACCAATCTGATGACTCTATACCTCGAATTCCTAATTGCTCATCTAATATAACTTCTCTAGTTTCATTTGCTTCTAATGTAAAATAAGCCATTTTTACATTTTCAAAATTATCTACAATATCCATTCTTACTTGTATCTCAAAATCATTTGGATTTATAATAGTAGCAAAAAGTTTTCTATGTTCATCTAAAAACATACCCGCATAATTTGGATTGTGCATTACTCTAAATGTAGAAACTCCTTTTCCATCAGTTGCACGCTCATTCATAATTACTTGTATGCCTCTGTCATCATTTACTGACACTAATTTTGCCCTAGTATTAGTGTTACCACTAACTTTCCATAAAGCTTTTTCGGTTTCATTATTTTCCTCTTCAAAATTAAGATTAATTTCATGGTAAGTAAAAGTATCATTTGTTAAAACAACTTCTGTAAGTGGCTCTATTTCTGATTCAATAAGAAGAGCAGGGTCTTCAACTTGAATAAGTTCTGTTGAGTTTTCTAATTCACCATTAGGTCCTGTCAAAGTTAATTCTCCAATAAGAAGAGAAGAGTCTTCAACTTGAATAAGCTCTGCTGAGCTTTCTAATTCACCATTAGGTCCTGTCAAAGTTAATTCTCCAATAAGAAAAGCAGGGTCTTCAACTTGAATAAGTTCTGTTGAGCTTTCTAATTCGCCATTAGGTCCCATCAATGTTAATTCTCCAACAACATCTGGATTTTTGTATGCTGAATTAGTCGTATCATTCCAAACTAAAATAGTATGACGTTTACCAAGTTCTTCAGATGCATTATTTATTTGCAAATCATATCCAATAGTTGTTCCAGCTTGAGCATTATACAATGTGTGAGGTATTTTACATTGAGTCACATAACCATCTTCTGTTGTAAACGCCGTAGTAACAACACCTTCTGGCATATTTGGATGATTTTCCAGTGTTCCATTTGGATAAATTTTTAGCCAAAATTCATCTGTATCATATATTCCGTTTGAGCGGTCTATAAGTGGATTAAAGAACAGCTCAACATAATCACTTTCGCCAAGATTATCTGGATTAGTAAATATATCTTCATCAGTAGCAATTGTTAAAATATATAGATATTCTTCATCCCACATCATTTTTGCAATTGAAACTGCTGTTTCATCAGTAATTTCTCCACTCTTTGCGTGAAAATCAGTTATAGTAGTTGCATTATCCCAACCCCAATCTATTACTTTGGTATCATCATTTACAACAGGACTACCATATGTTACATTGATATGCTTAATAGGATGCTCTTCACCTGAAGATGTAGTAGTAGTTGATACAGTGACTTCAGGAACTGGTAAAATTACTGGCTCTAATAAAAGAGGTGGTGATATTCTAGCTATTGGATCTATCTCAGGAGCAGGTATAAACATTAATTCACCAACAACATCAGGATTTTTATATGCTGAATTGATAGTGTCATTCCAACCTAAAATTAAATGACGCTCACCTGCTGCTTCTGATGCATCATTTATTTGTAAATCAAATCCAATAGTTTCACCAAATTCTGGAGTATATAATGTGTGAGGTATTTTACACTGAGCAGTATAACCTGTTTCAGTTAAAAAGGCATTAGTAACTACTCCTTCTGGCATATTTGGATGATTTTCCATTGTTCCATCTGGATGAATTTTTATCCAATATTCAGTATCATCATATTTTCCATTTGAACGCTCTTTAAGAGGATTAAAATAGAGTTCAACATAATCACTTTCATGAACTGTTACAGGATTTTTATATATTTCTGTATCTTCAACTTCTGCTAAAATATACAAATATTCGTCATCCCACATAGTTTTTATACTTGGAAATTCTGTTTGCTCTATAATTTCTCCACGTTTTGCATGGAAAAGAGACATTTGACTTACGTTATTCCATATAGGATCTATCTCAGTACTTGTAGCTTCAATAACTGGAGTGCCATATGTTGATTGAGTAGTTTTAATAGGGTGTTGTTCCATTGCAAATAAATTTGTGCATAACATACCAATAATGCCTGTTATAACTAATGCTGATAATCTTTTTTTCATAAAATAAAATCCTCCCTCAAAATCTAATGTTTATTTTTAGTATATATTCAATTTATTTTTTAATCGTATAAGTACCACGCTCTTTCCCTTTTAAGAAAAGATACTATTGTAGAATAGATTTATATCTTATCTTAAAAGATTAGAACAGGTGAAATATAATAAAACTAAGGTGTTACAACAGGTACAGCTGGCACGATAGATGCAACTGGTTCAGGAGCAGCTTTAAATCTTAACTCTCCAACAACAGAAGGGTTTTTATATGCTGAATTAATAGTGTCATTCCATCCTAAGATAGTGTGACGCTGACCTGCTTCTTCTGACGCATCATTTACTTGTAAATCAAATCCAATAGTTTCACCCGCTTTTGGAGTATATAATGTATGAGGTATTTTACATTGTGTGACATAGCCTGTTTCGCTTAGAAAAGCATTATACACTATTCCTTCTGGCATATTAGCATGATTTTCAAATGTACCATCTGGATAGATTTTTATCCAATACTCGGTAGTATCATATTGAGCGTTTGCACGATCTTTAAGAGGATTAAAATAATATTCAGTATAATCACTTTCATGAATCTTGACAGGATTTTTATATATCTCAGCATCTTCAACCTCTGCTAGAAGATACAAATAATTTTCATCCCACATAGTTTTTATACTTGGAAATTCTGTTTGCTCTGTAATTTCCCCACGTTTTGCATGTAAAAACGAAAATGGATTTACATTAGCCCATATAGGATCTACTGTTGTAGTTGTAGCTTCAATAACAGGACTACCATATGTTACATCAACAGTTTTAATTGGATGTGGCTCTGTTGGTAGTTCTGTTGCAAATAAATTTGTACAAGTCATGCAAATAATACCTGCAATTGTTGATAATTTTAATAGTTTCATAAAATTCCTCCTAAAATTTATTTTGTAGCATACACGTCATCGACAATAAATGTTGCAGTGGTTACATCTTTCATTACATTTGCCATTTCTTCTGGCATGTAAAATTTAATTTGCGTAATTTGCTCAGTATCAATACCATTTCCAGAATGTCCATCTCCATTCCAACTTGATGTATTAACACCTGGCGTACCTAATTTTTCAGGACCTATGATACATTCTTTAGTAGTGTTTGCACTTATTGTAAAATAGTTCATTTTCTCATTTCCAAGAGCATCTACAATATTTATTCTAATTTGAATACCAACATCCGTTGGATTAGTAATAGTAGATATAATTCGGTCATTTCCTCCAATATCCCAATTACCAACTTTTGGAGCTAATATAAGTGTTGATACACCATCTTTGGTAGTGGAACGCTCTACCATATCAACTTGCATAGCTTTTTTTCCTTCTATTGCACCTGTTTCGACTATTTTAGAAGTAGTCGCATTATTACCTTTGACGGTCCACAATATTTCTTCATCATCTTCAAATGAAATAACAGGCATATTAGAAATAGGAGCAATTTCGCCATTTTTACCCATAAGTGTTAATTCTCCAACTGTATCAAGATTTCTATATGCTTGATTTGTTGTATCATTCCAACCCAAAATGCTATGACGTTTTCCTGCTTTTTCAGATGCATCATTTATTTGAATATCAAAACCAATACTTGCGCCAACTCGAGCATTATAATTTGTATGTGGAATTTTGTATTGAGTAATATAACCATCTTCAGTTATAATTGCATTAGTGATTACTCCATCAGGCATGTTTTCATGATTTTGAACAGTACCATCAGGATAAATTTTAATCCAATAATCATCATCGTCATATTTTCCACTTGTACGCTCTTTGTGTGGATTTATATATAATTCAGTATTATCACTTTCTGAAATGTTTGTAAAATTTTTGTATATTTCAGCATCTTTAACTTCAGTTAAGATATATAAATAATCTTCATCCCACATAGTCTTTATAGATGGACTTGCTAACATCTCTCCAGTTTTTGCATGAAAATCTGTTGTAGGAGTTATATCATTCCATACTTGGTCTATAGTAGTACTTGTAGTTTCTACAATAGGACTACCATAGGTTGCATTAGTATTTTTTATAGGATGCTTATAATTTCCTATCTCTATTTCATGTTTTGATGTATCTTGAGGTATATCAGAGCGCCACACTCTAAAATACTCTATATGGAAATCGCCTGTAAATCGTTCTTCACCATCTGTAGTTGTATAAGTATAAAATTTCTCTTCAGGAGGATCTTTTTTAATATCAAATAATCGTGTTTCCATATCAAATATAGCATATAATGGTTCAAAAATTTCTTGTTTTTCATCATTGTCAAATTCATACATTAATTGACCATTAAAATAAAATCTTATTTTCTCTTTACCCCATTCAAGACCATATATATGGTACTCTTGAGTTAAATCCATTCCTGTGTGTAATGTAAATGGCGTAGTAGTAGTTTTTCCGTCTGAATAATCAAAGCGATGAGTGTTTCCATGGATTGATGAACCATCAGCTTTTAATATTTTACCATCTTCTGGCCTTCCAACTTGTTCATATACATCAATTTCTCTTTTTGCTACTCTAGGATCTCTAAACCAAAAGGCTGAAGATACTCCAACAGGTGCTGTTCTAGTCTTTACTTCGTAATATCCATAGCCACCTTTATTTTTACTAACTACAGCTGCCGAGGCATACGTATGATACTCATCACCATGTTTTTTTGCTAGTTCCAACATAGTTTCTGTTGGCTCTGTCTCATATGTAGAAGATAAAATTAATTTACCATTCTCTTGTCTAATATTTTCACTATGAAAAGATGATGGACCTCTTCCAGACCAAAATGGATGATAATCATACCATTTATCAAGATCTAAAGTATTTCCATCAAACTCATCAGACATTGTTAAACTAAGTTTCCAATCTCTTTTATTTTCTGGATCAGACATTGGCAAAAACTCAGAGCTTTCATCGAGCTGTTCAATAACACCAGCAATATGAGGTATAAACACTATTTCGTGTTTAGCAAAGATATTTGTACATGATGCACTAATAATCCCTGCCATAATTAAAGTAGATAACTTTTTCATTAAAACCTCCCTTTGAAATAATAAAATATATAAATTTTATTGTGCATAAATATTATAAATAAAATTTATATATTACAAAATCTTAAATAATACTACCATTTTTTAAAAGATTAGTCAATATATATTTAAAAAAATATTTCTTAGAGATTTTAATGTTTATTAATCCCACCAATTAGGATCTTTTGAATTATCATTTTTTGCTTTATAATTTTTTTCAACTTCATATAGTTTTTTTACTTTAATATCTTGTTTAAACATTTTACCAATGATCAAAGTCGGAATGCTAAACAAAAGAAATATTCCTTCTCCAGCTATAATTGTTAAAAACACTAAGAGTGTTACAACTATGACTAATAATTTATTAATAAAACTAATTTTAGCGTAAGTTTCTCTTTTAACAATTTTATTTATTTCCTTATTAGCTTCTTTTATTTCTTGTTTTTCTTTTATTACTATATAATCATTAGAAATATTTTTTATAATTTCTTTAACCATTTTTTCTATTTTTATTTTTTTCATTTATTTCCTTCCTTTATTTACTTTTTTTCTTTTGATTATTTCCCTTTATATTTTATAGTTATATTTTTCCAAGCCTAATTCATACACTAGTTAATAACATAAATTAAAGGGGTTTTAAATATGAATAATTCATTAGATCAAGCCATAAATTCTGAACTTATACGTGTTAGTAAATGTATTTTACCATATTTGGAAAAAGATTTGCAAAAACAAGTTGCGATTTCAATAAAAATTATGGAGTTAATTAATACCATTAAATTTTATAACGAAGAAGAAATTTTTTCAATACCAAAAGAAGGTGATTGGCAAAAAGATCTTTTAATGGAAATAAGCAAAAATTTAAATCCTGATAAAGCATATATAATAGAAGCATTATTAAAAGCAGATGAACTTAGATCTCTTTTAAATACTCAAGCATCAACTGCCCAATATTCAGATGAAATAGTTTCAAATTATTATAACACCTATTCTGATAAAAATCCACAACCTACTTATACTTCTTATCAAGAACCAGATATACAGCCTATTTATACTAATTATCAGGATTCTACCCCACAAGAAACTTATAATTCTATTCCAAAACAAAATGCACAAACTACTCCTTCAGATATAATAAAAAGTCTATCACCTCTTTTAGACGAGAAGCAACAACAAATTTTATCTGCTTTTACAACTTTTTTAACTAATTAATCATTTTGGGGCGAAAAAATACTCCTAGGCGACGTCCCTTTTTGCAATATGTAGTCAACTGTCTACTATAATTTTTTTGTAAGATATTTAATTTACACTAAAATCGTTGCCTTGAGTAGCGATTTTTTTTGTAGAGCTATCACACTAATTATTATTTTAGTGCGACAGGCTCATCACCTTATAATTCTTTATTACAAGAATAAATTACAGTTAAATTTGAATGAAGTTGTAAAATGGAGCCTGGGACATGCGGTGTTACAGGACCAAACAAACATTGTTTTAAAATTTCATATTTTTCTTCGCCATTTACAATAAGAAGAATATGCTTTGCTTGCATTATAGATTTGATACCCATAGATATTGCAAATTTTGGGACATCCTCTCCTTTTTCAAAAAATCTTTTATTGGCTGATACGGTAGCTTCTTTTAATTTCACCACATGAGTAAGTTTTTCAAATTCACTACCTGGTTCATTAAATCCAATATGTCCATTAAGTCCAAGTCCAAGTAATTGAATATCTATTCCACCAACTTCATGGAGCAAATTATTATAGCGCTCACATTCTTTTTCAGTGTCTTTAACTATTCCGTTTGGTAAATGTGTTTTTATTTTATCAATATTAATATGATCGAAAAAATTAGTATTCATAAAGTATCTATAACTTTGTGGATTGTTACTTGATAATCCAACATACTCATCGAGATTTACTGTTGTAACTTCTGAAAAATCAATATCATCTTTATCATACCAGCTGATTAATTGCTTATATGTTCCTAATGGAGATGAACCTGTTGCAAGTCCTAGTACACTTCTTGGTTTTAAAATAACTTGTGCAGATAAAATATTAGCAGCTTTTCTACTCAAATCATTATAGTTATTAGCTTTAATTATTTTCATATTTGAACCTCCAAAAATTAAATTATATAATAATAATTTTTCCTTATTGTCATTTGAAATATGCAAAAGTTTTATAAAAATTTCTATCTTGTACATATCATTTAAAAGTGATAAAATATATTAAAATATATTTTGGGGGATGATAAAATCATGCAAATTGGAATAATTGGGCTTGGATTAATAGGAGGTTCTATTGCAAAAACTTTAAAACAAATTAATGCTGGACATAGCGATATAGTAGCGTTTGATAATAATATAGAAGTTTTAAATAAAGCCAAAGAAGAAGGTATAATAAATAAAATTTCGCCGGCAATAGGAAGTGAATTTTCCGATTGCAATGTAATTTTTATTTGTACACCAGTAGCAGATATAGTATCTATTGTAAATACTTTGTTAAAATATGTCTCGAGAGATTATTGTATAATAACAGATGTAGGAAGTACCAAATATAATATTTTAAAAGAAGTCAATCCATTATTGAAAAATAAAAATGTATTTTTTATAGGAGGGCATCCTATGACTGGCTCTGAAAAATCTGGATATGATGCTTCTACAGATTATTTATTTGAAAATGCGTATTATGTTTTAACACCATTTAATGATACACCAGAATTTATTATTTTTATTTTACAAAAAGTAATAGAGCGTCTTGGAGCAATTCCTATAATAATTCCATCTGATGTACATGATAAGGCTACTGCAACTATTAGTCATGTGCCCCACATAATTGCATCAGCTCTTGTTAATTTAGTAAAGCACAGTGATACTAAAGAGCGTTTTTTGCATACTTTAGCAGCAGGAGGATTTAAAGATATAACAAGAATTGCATCAGCTGACCCTATTATGTGGGAAAATATATCTTTTGCAAATAAAGAGGAAATAACAAAAGTAATTGAACATTTTATAAATATATTAAATTCTTTTAAAGATAGTTTAGAATTAGATAACAAACAGAAAATTTTTGATTTTTTTGAAGAAGCAAAACTTTATCGTAATACTTTTAGAGATGGAATACACAGTACTTTTGTTAAAACATATACCATGTTTATTGATGTCAAAGATTATCCAGGAAGCATTGCTAGTGTTGCAACTCTTTTAAGTAATAATAGTATAAATATACGAGATATTGGAATTGTTAATCATCGTGAATTTGAAGCGGGAATATTACGTATCGTATTTTCTACAGAAGATCATAGATTAAAAGCACATGAATTATTGCTCTATCATAATTATAAAGTATACTATTAATAATTGGAGTGATAAAATGTATAAATTGCGACCACATCATGGCATATGTATTCAACTATTTAAAGGAAAAGGTTATAGTGAGGAGTTTGTAGCAAATATGAAAGAATTTATCGAAATATTAGAAAGTAATCCTCAAATTCAACTTTTTCCCGAATGTGATGAATTATGTAAAAATTGTCCTCATAAATTATTAACTAATGAATGTAATACAAAAAATCATGTTTTAAAATTAGATAATAATGTTCTTTCTCATCTTAATTTGGAAATATATCAAGTGATGTTTTGGGAAGATTTTAAAAACAAAGTAAAAAAAGAAATTTTAGATACTAATCAATTAGAAAATATTTGTAAGGGATGTTCATGGCTTAGTTTTTGTTTAGAAAATAATGCTTGACTTATGAATAATTATTTTATAACTGCATAAATACTAAATATACAGACTAGAAAGGTGGTAAAATTATGAAAATTAAATCAGTTATTTTAGCCGCTGGTAAAGGCACTAGAATGCAAAGTAAAAAAGCAAAAGTTTTGCATAAAATTTTTAATAGAACTCTTGTGGAATATCCCATTAAAGTTGCTCAAGCTCTTGGAGCAGAAGTTTGTCTGGTTATAGGTCATATGGCAGATGATGTAAAAAAAGAAGTGGGCAACGAAGTATCTTATAGAGTTCAAACAGAGCAATTAGGTACAGGTCATGCTGTTATGCAAGCAATTGATTTTATAAATGATTGTGACTTAGTTTTAATATTATATGGAGATACGCCTCTTATTACAACAGATACTCTTAATAAGTTGATAGCTTATCATATTAGACATAAATGTGTTGGAACAGTATTATCTGCTCAGGTTAATAATCCTTTTGGATATGGACGTATTGTAAGAAATAGCTTTAATGAGTTTGAAAAAATTGTTGAAGAAAAAGATACAAATATTACTCAAAAGAAAATTAAAGAAATCAATGGAGGCATGTATGTTTTTAATGCAAATAGCCTTCTGGAAGGACTAAAAAAACTTACTAATAATAACGCTCAAAAAGAATATTATTTTACAGATGTTTTAGATATTATAAGTGAAAATGATGGTAAAATAGATGCTTATATGATAAAAGATAACACAGAAATTTTAGGTGTAAATTCAAAAATACAATTAGCAGAAGCTACTACTATTATAAAAAATAGAATAAATAGTGCTCATATGGAAATGGGTGTTATTATTGAAGATCCTCAAAACACTTATATAGAACCCGATATACAAATTGGGATAGATACAATTATAGAACCTGGTTGTGTTTTAAAGTCTAATACTATAATTGGGGATAATTGCACAATAGGATATAATACTAAAATTATTAATAGTATTATTAAAAACAATGTAAAAATAGAAAGTAGCATAATAATTGATAGTACAATTAGTCAAAATACCAAAATTGGACCTTTTGCGTATATTAGACCAAATAGCAATATAGGTGAAAATGTTAAAATTGGAGATTTTGTAGAAATAAAAAATTCTAATATTGGAGACGGAACAAAAGTTGCTCATTTGACTTATATAGGCGATGCTGATATTGGAAGAGATGTTAATTTTGGCTGTGGAACTGTAATTGTAAATTATGATGGTAAAAATAAATACCGCTCCGAAATTAAAGATAATGTATTTATTGGTTGTAATACAAATTTTATTTCGCCTGTTACAATTGAATCTAATTCATATATAGCAGCAGGTTCTACTATTACAAAAGATGTTCCTGAAAATACATTAGCTGTTGCAAGAGCTAGACAAATCAATAAAGAGGGTAGAGCTAAAAATAAAAAAAATGACTAGCAAAAAACAAATTAGTATGGTAATATGTCTATTGACTTTATTGAAAGGATTGATTACTAGAACTTAATAAAAATTTGTATATATACTTTTAATAGGAGGCAAGGCAAAATATGATTAGAAATTATACTGACATCAAAGTCTTTACAGGAAATGCACATAAAGAACTAGCTTTAGCGGTTACCGAAGAATTAGGAATTGAACTAGGAAAATCAGAGGTTGGGTCATTTAGTGACGGAGAAATTTCTGTTAAGATAGACGAAAAGGTTCGAGGAGCTGATGTTTTTATTATTCAACCAACTTCAATGCCTACAAATGAACATCTTATGGAACTACTTATTATGATGGATGCTATGAAAAGAGCATCTGCTGGAAGAATTACCGCTGTTATTCCATATTATGGTTATGCAAGACAAGACAGAAAAACTAGAGCAAGAGACCCAATTAGTGCAAAATTAGTAGCAGATTTATTGCAAACAGCAGGAGCAGACAGAATTTTGACAATGGATTTGCATTGTGCTCAAATTCAAGGATTTTTTAATTTACCTGTTGATCATCTTGTAGGTATGCCTGTTCTTATTAAATATTATACTGATAAATTTAATGATGACATGACAGATGTAGTTGCCGTGTCTCCTGATCTTGGAAGCGTTGGGAGAGTTCGTGGATTTGCCACAAAACTTAATACGCCACTAGCTATTATAGATAAAAGACGTACCCAAGCGAATGTAAGTGAAATAATGAATATTATTGGTGAAGTCAAAGGAAAAAAAGTTATTTTGATAGATGATATGATTGATACGGCTGGAACAATTTGTAATGCTGCTGAAGCTTTAAAAGAACGTGGAGCAACTAACATATATGCCTGCTGTACTCATGGTGTTTTATCTGGTCCTGCTATTAATAGAATAGAAGCCTCCTCAATAGAAGAACTGATTATTCTTGATACTATTAATATACCAGAAGAAAAGCAGTTACCTAAAATTCAAAAACTTGAAACAGCACCACTTTTTGCAGATGCTATTCGTAGAATTCATGAAGATTTATCTGTTTCCAAGTTATTTGTCTAATATTTTTGTTTTAACAAGGATAAATTGCTATTTTTGATATGATCTATAAACAGATAATCAATATAAGAGTGTAAAATTAAAAGTTACAAAAAACAAGAAGCTCCCCGCTATGACTATTATCAAAGTGGGGAGCATTTTACTTGTTAATTTAAATATATATTTTTTTTATTTCTTTTAAAGAAAGTTCTGTAATAGTAGATATATTTTTAATGTCCATGTTATTTTTTAATAAATTTTTAGCAATATTTAACTGAGTTTCTTTTTTTCCACGCTCTAACCCTTTTTTTCACCTTCTTTTAATCCAATCTCGATACCTTCAGTAATAGCAGATTCTAATATTGATTTATTTATTGTCTGTTCTTTAATAAAAAGCTCATATTTTTTTCTTTCTTCTTTGCTCATCTTTAAAAGAGCAAGTTTTTCTTTTGCTTTATCAATATTCTTTGCTGTAGCATTTTCTCGAAATTCATCATTTTTGAACATATATATCCATTCATCAATAGGAGCTTTTACAATATCATCAAATTTTTTTGTTCTAATTAAATAATATTCAGGAAACTTGTCAACTTTATACTTAAGTACTGCATCTTTTTTTTGTAATCCATTGAAAGATATAGTACCTTTAAATATATAATCATCACCTTCTCCAATGTTAAAATGAAGTATACTGATAGAAATTACTTTAACGATATCTTTATAAGGTTTACCTTGATCTAAATTATCGACTATAATTTTTGATGTCCCCCCAATAATACGCTCTAAATAATCTTGTTCCTTAGCATATTGAATTTCTATAATCATTCGTTGTCCTTTACTATCTTTTATAATAAGGTCAACTCGATTACCTTTATTTAGCTCATCAATCTTATTACTTTCACTTTCTAATATTTCAATAATAGTGACGTCTACACCTAAAAGGTCTGTTAAAAAACCTTCTAATATATCAAAATTATCTTTTTGTCTCAAAATATATTTCATAGCATAATCAAAAGACACAAGTTTTCTACTATTCATATTTTACCTCATTTTACCTCAATATATCTTAGTTTTAATATACTTATCTATGGCAATAGCGGCATTTTTTCCTGCTCCCATAGCTAGAATAACGGTTGCAGCTCCTGTAACAACATCTCCACCAGCAAAAACACCATCCTTTTCAGTAACACCCTCTTCATTTGCTATAACACAACCCCAACGATTAGTAGCAAGATCTGGCGTAGAACTTGGAATAATAGGGTTAGGAGAAGTCCCAATGGAAACAATTACACAATCAACATCTAATATAAATTCATTATTTTCAATTTTTACAGGTGAGCGTCTACCGCTTTCATCTGGTGCTCCAAGCTCCATTGTGTCGCATTTAATAGCCTTAACCCAGAAATTCTCATCTCCAATAATTTCATTTGGATTAGATAATACTTTAAATATAATGCCTTCTTCTTTAGCGTGATGAACTTCTTCAGCTCGAGCAGGAAGCTCATTTTCCGAGCGGCGATATACAATATAAACATTTTCTGCTCCCATTCTTTTAGCTGAACGAGCAGCATCCATTGCTACATTTCCACCACCAAAGACTGCTACATTTTTTGCCTTATAAATTGGAGTAACAGCATTATCTTCATATGCTTTCATAAGATTTATACGAGTTAAATATTCATTTGCAGAATATACACCATTTAGATTTTCACCCGGTAAATTCATAAACTTTGGAAGCCCTGCTCCTGAGCCAATAAAAACTGCTTCAAATCCGTCAAGAAATAAATCGTCAATAGTTTCAGATTTGCCAACTACAAAATTTGTAATAATTTTAACGCCTAAATCATTGAGCGTACTAATCTCTTTTTGTACTATTTCTTTTGGAAGTCTAAATTCTGGAATACCATACATTAACACACCACCAGCAACATGAAATGCTTCAAATATAGTAACTTCGTAACCCATACGAGCAAGGTCGCCGGCACAAGTAAGCCCTGCAGGACCTGCTCCAACCACAGCCACTTTATGTCCATTTGATACTGGTTTTATTGATTTTTCATCTATATTTTTCATTGCCCAATCTGCAACAAACCGTTCAAGTCTACCAATTCCGACAGGCTCGGTTTTTATTCCACGAACACAAAATTTTTCGCATTGTGATTCTTGAGGACAAACTCGTCCACAAACGGCTGGAAGAGAAGAAGTTTCTTTAATAATATTATTAGCTTTTTTAAATTCACCTTGTTTAATAGCTGTTATAAATTCTGGAATTTGCACATTTACAGGACAACCTTTCATACAAGGTTTATGTTTACAATTTAAACAACGCTCTGCTTCCTCTAGTGCATTTTCTTCAGTATATCCAAGAGATACTTCAAGAAAATTTTTATTTCTAATATTTGGGTCTTGCTCTGGCATAGGTACTTTTACTTTTGACATATTAGGCATTTTTAAATCCCTCCAAATTACATTGACTTCTTTCGTGTTCATGATACATAGCAGCTTTTCTAATGCTTTCATCAAAATCGACTAAATGACCATCAAAATCAGGACCATCAACACAAGCAAATTTTGTTTTTCCATCAACAGTAAGTCTGCAACAACCACACATACCTGTTCCATCAACCATAGTAGAGTTCATGCTGACAATAGTTTTAATATTATAAGGTTTAGTAGCAAGACAAACAAATTTCATCATAATAAGTGGACCTATTGCAATTACAAGATCATATTTAGTATCATTGTTTATTTCGTTATTTAAGACATCTGTCACAAGACCTTTATTACCATTAGAACCATCATCTGTAACAATAGTGAGCTTATTAGAACATGCATTCATTTCTTTTTCTAAAATAATAAGCTCTTTATTTCTAAAACCAGCTATTATATCCACATTTGCTCCTGCTTCATAGAATGCTTTAGCTTGTGGATATGCAATAGCACAACCTAGTCCACCGCCAATTACACAAACATTTTTACCTTTATATTCATTTACATGTGATGCAATTCCCAACGGACCAACAAAATCTTCAATGTATTCTCCAACCTCTTTTTTGCCTAATTGAATTGTTGTATATCCAACCTCTTGAAAAATAATTGTTGTTATTCCTTTTTCTCTATCATAATCTGCGACAGTTAAAGGTATACGTTCACCTTTTTCATCTACTCTTAAAATAATAAATTGACCTGCCAGTGCTTTTTTTGCGACGTTTGGTGCGTCAATTTTCATTCTTACGACTTGCTCGCTTAATCTTTCTTTTTCAAGTATTTTATACATTAAAAATCGCCTCCTTAATAACTAAATTATAAAAATAATAATAGTATAAGTCAACGCCAAAAGAAAAGTAAGTGGACTATTAAATTTGAAAAATTACCGATTTTTAAAATATTTGTAAAAGAAACTTGACAAATATAAAAAGGTATGTTATATTAAATATTGTAAAGTTTGCTTTACAATATAGGAGGTACTATTTTGAAAAACAGGGTTGAGTCATTAAGAAAGCAAAAAGGAATTAGTCAAGAATCATTTGCTAGAGTAATGAAAGTTTCAAGGCAGACTATTAGCTCTATTGAAAACGGAAAGTATAATCCGTCACTTGAACTTGCTTTTGCAATATCTGACTATTTTCAAATGAGTATTGAAGAAATCTTTATTTATGAAAGGAAGGTATAATTATGAAAAATCAATTTAAATTAGGAGTTATTTACCTGCTGGCTGGAATGTTTTTTATCGTATTGTGCTTTATATTTCCGGATAACGGCATATTTTATGGGTTAGCTGGTGCATCAATAGGACCAGGATTATTGATGCTTTATAAACATAACTATTGGAAGAAAAGACCTAGTGAATATGAAGAAAAAATTGAAAATGATAAGATAGAACTGACTGATGAACGAAAAGAAATGATAAGAGGTAAATCTGCAAGGTTGTCAATTATGTTAAACTGGATATTGCAATCTATCATTATTATAAGTCTTGCATTTTTAAAACAATTTGAAGTATTACCCTATGATTATGTAAATCCCGTTATAAACGGAATTACTCTTTGTTGGACAATATCTGCTGTAAGCTTGTATCTTATATATATATGGATGAGCAAAAAATATTGATAAACGACAAAAATAGCATCAATACTTTGGTAGAAATGGTACAAGAAATAATCACACTTCTTGCACTTGAATAAAGTTAGAAACACAAATGAAACTAATATACCATGTGTAAAAAGATAATATTACTTCATCAGATACATAAGCTCTCGGGCTTTAGAAGGTAGCGATTATGTATTATCAGCTGGAGCAGCTTTAGAAATTCGTGAATTTAAAGAGATTAAAAATTAAATATAATATTAAACAAGTGAGCTACTCATATGCAGCTCACTTTATTTTTTAGATCATATAGATGTGATATCTATATTTATAATATTTCTCCATTTGAAGCAATAACTTCTTTATACCAATCAAAACTTTTCTTTTTATAACGCTTTAAACTTCCATTGCCATTATTATCTAAGTCTACATAAATAAATCCATACCGTTTAGTCATTTGTCCACTGCCCGCACTTACAAGATCAATAGGTCCCCACGATGTATATCCTAAAAGCTCAACGCCATCTTTAATGCCTTCTTTCATCTGAGCTAAATGTTCTTTCATATATTTGATACGATAATCATCATTAACAGTATCATTTTCTAATATATCATTTGCTCCTAAGCCATTTTCTACAATAAATAAAGGTTTTTGATAACGATCATATATTTGGTTCATAGTAATTCTAAGTCCAATAGGATCGATTGCCCAGTCCCACTCTGAATATTCTAAATATTCATTTCTAATACTCTCAAAAGCATTTGTAGTAACAAGTTTATCAAATACACTTTTATTTGCACTAATACAACGACTTGAATAATAACTAAATGATACATAATCAACAAGATTGTTTATTAAAATGAGCTCATCTTCTTTAGTTATATTGATTTTAATATCATTTTCTTCAAAAAATCTCTTTGTATAACTTGGATAATATCCTCTAACTTGCACATCTGTAAAAAAATATGATTCACGATCCTTTTCAAGAGCCATAAAAATATCATTAGGATGAGCTGTATGAGGATATGTATTTCCCGCCGCTAACATACAACCTATTATTGCATCAGGTATTATTTGATGACATGCCTTAACTGCTAGTGCACTTGCCACTAACTGATTGTGTGCAGATTGATATTTAATTTGTAAAGGATTTTCATCTTTACCAATAGTTATACCACCACCAATAAATGGTTCATGCAAAATCATATTAATTTCATTAAAAGTTAGCCAATATTTTACCTTATCTTTATAACGGTTAAAAATAACATTGCAATAATTTTCAAAAAATCCAATGAGCATTCTACTTCGCCAGCCACCATATTTCTTTGACAACTCCAAGGGTGTGTCAAAATGTTGAATGGTAACAAGTGGTTCTATACTATACTTTAAACATTCATCAAATACATCATCATAAAATTTAAGCCCTGCTTCATTAGGTATTATATCATCTCCACTTGGAAATATTCTTACCCAAGCAATAGATAAACGAAAACATTTAAACCCCATTTCTGCAAACAGTGCAATATCCTCTTTATATCTATGATAAAAATCAATAGATTGGTGTGATGGATAAAAAAATTCATCATTTAATTCCAAGCTAGGAGGATTTCCTAAATATTGCTTTCGATGGTCACCCGCGGGTAAAATATCAACAGAAGATAAACCCTTGCCATCTTCTAAATATCCACCTTCTAATTGATTTGAAGCAACAGCTCCACCCCATAAAAAACCGTCTGGAATTATATTCTTATGCATTTAAATCAACCTCCATTTCTAATTCTTTTTTTAACAGCAACTTATCATGTACCCTAAAGAATGGCAAATAAATTAATATATCTAAAAGAATAAGTCCAGCTTGCAAAAGAGCTACCTTCCATCCACCAATAAATAGTCCACTTATTATAGCAGGAAGTGTCCAAGGAACTGTAACACCACCAAATGGTGCAATTAAACCAGTTGAAATTGCAAAATATCCAATAATAGCATTTATAGTTGGTGCAAGAATAAATGGTATAAATAATATAGGATTAAAAATAATTGGTGTACCAAATATAAGTGGCTCATTAATATTAAACAGAGCAGGTCCTAGACCCAATTTCCCAAGTTGCCGCATCTGCTGAGATTTTCCAAATAACACCATACTAATTATAAGTCCCATAGTAGCTCCAGCGCCACCCATTTTAATAAATAATGTAAATTGTTCAGTTAAAATTTTTGCATTTTCGCCAACTATTAATGCTCCACCAGAGTCAATTATAGCTTTATTTGCTAACAGATTAGAATTTAGAATTGGAGCTAAGATGCCACTTGTAATAATTGCATCTCCATGAACTCCACACCACCAAAATAGTGAAACACCAAATGCCATTATAATAACTCCAGGAAGAGAATCAGTTAAATTTTGTAATGGAATTTGCAACCAATAATAAATAGTTTCTGTTACTGTTCCATCTGTTATAGCTCCTGCTATAATGTGTAAAAGAGCATATGTTATTAATATTACTACTCCTGGTATTAGAGCTGCAAATGAATTTGCTACTGCGGGTGGAACAGTGTCTGGCAATTTAATACTAATATTACGTTTTATAAACCAAGTATATAAACTACCTGAAATAAATCCAGCAATTACGGCTGCAATTAATCCTTTACCTCCTATCCAAGCAAGAGGAAGTATTCCTCCTAAAACTTCACCAGAAACAGTAGCTGCACTATTTGGAGAAAAAATAATCAATCCTGAAATTGCAAATAATCCTGCTGGTACACCATCTAACCCTTCATCTTTACAATATTCATAAGCTAAGGCAAATGCTGCTAAAATAGCTAAAATATCATATGTTCCAGATACGACTTTAGCAAGTGGCTCTAACCAATTTTCACCAAATATCCCGCTCATAAACTCATTATACCCATTTATTGGAAAATACATGATTAATAAAAATATAGAACCAATTAATGTAAATGGTACTGTACGAATAAAACCACTTTTTAGAGTTCTTATAACCTTTAAATTAGAAAATTTTACAAAAAAAGGTACTAATTTTTGTAAGCTGTTTTCTAGCATAATATCGCCCCCTTTGTTATCAAGAAATCATAATTATTATTTTATCAAATGCTCAATAGTGCTTAAGACTTTTTCACCATTCATCATACCATAATCTACAGTATTTATAACTTCTACCTTAATATTAAGCGGATCAAATATTTTCTGAGCATTTTTCAATGCATATTGAATTTGTGGTCCAAGTAAAACACAATCTACATCTGTGTGCCTGCTCATTTCTGTTTCAGAATACGCATTAATTTCAATCTCAATATCTTTTTTTATTGCTGCTTCTTTAATTTTTTTTACCAATAAACTAGTTGACATACCCGCCGCACAAAACACTGCTACTTTAATCATAATAAATTCCTCCTTATAAATTCACCTATTAATATTTACTTATTCTTTAACTCGTTAATTTCTTTTTGTAGACTAATCAAATTTGTAATCAATTGTTTACACAACATAGCATTCATTAAATGATCTTGTGCATGCACCATAAGTAAACTTGGTTCGCTTGAAGCACCTGCTGCTTCTGATTGTAATAAATCTGTTTGTGCTCGATGAGCTCTAACTAAAGCTTCATTTGCATTTGTTAATAAAGTCTCTACCTCTGCTAGATTGTTATTAGTTGCTTCAAAAAAAGCTTGTTGCATTAATGCAGTAGCTTCTCCTGCAGATACAATAATATTAATAATTATAGTTTCATCAATTACATTTCCCATATTAAAAGCCCTCCTATATTTTATTTGTGTAGCTCTTTTGCTTAATACTAGTATATAGAAAGCAAAAAATTTATTCCACTTAGTAATTTCCGTTTTAAAATAGGAAAATCTCTTCCCAAATTTTAACAGTTAATTTTATATACTTTTACCTAATAATAGATGTTAACACAAAAAAATGTGATATAATAAGCTTTATATAATCCTAAAAAAAGGAGGAATACTACATGTATTATATTTCTGAAAGACAATCTAAAATTTTACAATATCTAAAAATAGAAAAACAATTTGTTACAGGAAATACACTGGCTAAAAAATTTAAAATTAGTGATAGAACTATAAGAAGTGAAATTCAAGCAATAAAAAAAATTTGTGGTGAAGAGATTATTGTTGCAGTAAAGCATAAAGGATACCGATATAATATTAATTATAGTAGTAATGGTATATACTGTGCCTTAGACATTGTGTCGCCTAAAGATAGATTACTATATATTATAAAAAGTTTACTACTTAATGTTGAGGGAATTGATATTTTTGAGCTCGCAGATGAACTTTTTGTTTCAGAAAAAAGTATTGAAACAGACATAGTACGTATTAAAAAAATTTTACAAGATATAGATTTGATAAATATTACGCTCACTAGAACAGATAACACTATAAAATTAAATGGCACAGAAAATATTATAGATAATGTTTTATATGAGATTTGTAAGTATCAAGAAATTGAAGTAAATTATGAGGAATTTCAAAAAATTTTTAATGATATAAATATAGGATATATTAACTTTCTTGTGGTAAATGTATTAAACAAATATAATTACAGCTCCAGATATCTTTCTATTACTAGATTTACTCTGGATATAGCATTAATGATAGAAAGTATATATAATCATTACTATCATAGAGGCAGTTTTTATCGTGCCTTAATTGAAAAAGCAAATGTTGAAGTTCCTGATTATTATAATAAAATTTCTACAGAGCTCCAAAATATCATTAAGGATAAATTAAACATTAAGCTTAATGAAGAAGATAATACTTATATACAATACGTTTTATATATAACCCATAAAATATATTTATTAGAAATAGAGATTAGTCAATCCTTTACTAATAAAGATGATTTTTATTTATTTTGTATTAAAGTATTCGATAAATTAAAGAATAACCAAGGAATATATTTTGTAGAAGACGATGAATTAATAAGCTCTTTTATACTACATCTAAGACTTGCACTAGAAAGGAGCAGACTAGGCTTTAAATTATATAATCCATTAGGCGAGACTTTAGCTAATCAATATATTTATTTAATAGAGATTGCTATAATGATTGCTGAAGAAATAGAACAAGAATACCATACAAAATTTAATTTTAACGAAATAACATACATTGGAATACATCTAACCACGATACTCTTTCCCTCATTAGAAAATAATATTAATAAACTTAAAATATTATTATACATTCCAGAAGGTAATGGGAACTTAACTTTAATTCGACATAAACTTTCAAGCCTAGTTAATATGAGCGATATAATAATAAACGGAGTGACAGATTTATTTGATGCACAAAATTTAAAACAACGCCTGTTAAACTATAACTTAATAATAACTTCATCTAAAAGATTTGATTTTGAAATTACAAATATATATACTATATCCAAATTATTTGATAAGTCTTGTCAATACAAAATTCAAAAAATTATTAACGAAAAAATTACACATATTAAAGAGCAAACTACACGTAAAATAATTTTAAATATTACTAACGAACAGCTCTTTATACCAAATTTAAAATTACAATCTAAAGAAGAAATAATATCATATCTTTCAAATGTATTAATTAAAGAAAACTTTGTGGATACAAAATTTGAACACTATGTATTACAAAGAGAAAAGATAGCAGATACTGATTTAGAAAGTGGAGCAGCTTTTCCTCATTCTCTAAAAAATATTGCTAATCGCCCAGCAGTTTTAATTGCCATACTAACAGAGCCTATAATTTG
>LJHE01000079.1 GCA_001983555.1 Candidatus Epulonipiscioides gigas | reverse complement strand
TAATTTAACTTTGTCTCTAAATAATTTCTCACCGTATTGAGCATACATTGCTCTTAATGTTTGTTTTGTCATTTTCTTTTCCTCCAAATTGTTATTTTTAGTGTTTTTTAATTTATGTGTCAACACGGAATAAGTGATATAGTTGTTCATGCACCATATATTATAAATTTAGCAGCCATTAAAGAAGACACTTATTCATTGGCAAAAGATTTTCTTGAACTAGAATTAGCAAGAACAAAAGCAATTGGAGCAAACTATCTTGTTATTCATCCAGGGGCATACACCACTTCTACTTTAGAAGAGGGATTAGAAAGAATAATTATGGCGATTAATAGTATATTAAAAAAAGATGATCCTATACTTCTTCTTGAAACTATGTCAGGAAAAGGGACTGAAATTGGAAGGAATTTTAATGAAATAAAAAAAATTATTGATAAAATTGAATTAAAAGATAATATCGGTGTTTGTTTAGACACTTGTCATTTGCATGATAGTGGTTATGATATTATAAATAATTTTGATAAAGTTTTAGAAGAATTTGATAATTTAATTGGCAAAAAATATATTAAAGTCATGCACATTAATGGTTCAATAAATTTGATTGGATCAAGAAAAGATAGGCATGCAAATTTAGGTGCGAATAAAAATAATCCACGTGGAGAAGATAAAATTGGAATAAGTGCTATAAAAAAAATAATAAGTAATCCAATATGCCAAAATATTCCTCTAATTCTTGAAACACCGTGGATAGACGAAAAAAATAATCTTTATAAAGAAGAGATTGAACTTTTAAGGGGACATTAAGATGAAAAATAAAATTGTACTTGTTACTGGTTCGTCACGTGGTATTGGAAAAGCCATTGCATTTGCTTTTTTAAAAAAAGGAGCTTATGTAATAATAAACTCAAGTAGTAGTACTGAAGAAGAACTTATTGAAACTTATGAAGAATTTACTTCTTTTGGATTAGCCTGTGCTTATTTTAGGGCGGATCTCTCAATATATACAGAAGCTCTTTCTTTGTTTGATTTTATAGTAGAAAAAACAGGCTCATATCCTGATATAGTAATAAATAATGCAGGTATAAGTTATTATAAACTTTTTACTGAAACTAATCCTAATGAATGGACAAAAGTTATAAACACTAATTTAAATTCAGCATATTATTGTAGTTATTTGGCATTACCATATATGATAAAAAAACACTCGGGAATAATTATTAATATTTCTTCTATTTGGGGCACTGTTGGAGCTTCACTTGAAGTTGCTTATTCAACGAGCAAAAGTGCCATACATGGATTTACAAAATCACTTGCAAAAGAAGTTGGTCCATCAAATATAAGAGTAAATTCCATAGCATGTGGTTGGATAGATACTAACATGAATAGTTTATTTGATAATGAAGATAGAGCTACATTTTTAAACGATGTTCCACTTATGCGAGCGGGTAGTGTAAAAGATGTTGCTAAAACATGTGTATTTCTAGCAAGTGATAGTGCTAGTTATATTACAGGACAAATTATTGCTCTTGATGGAGGTTTGACCTAATATCAACTTTTCCATCTAGTGAACTACCATCACTTATAGAAGTGGGAGCTTCTTGCGTAAGCCGAACCAATGTTCAGTAATTTAGCAAGCTCTACGGGTCGGGTCGTCCCGACCCTGAACTATAAACTGATTATATTATAGTTAGTCTATAAAGTCAAAAAAATTTTACCAATTCATCTCGCCACCTATAGAGGTGGGACAATTCTTGCTAAGTGCATGTTAAAAATCTGAGCTCTTAGTTTCATTTTAGTTGCATATGAAAAACAAGAGTCTTATATAATTTATTGTTGCTCATAAACTGCAACAGTACCAGAAACTTCATTGCCTGTAATGACTAAAGGAGATTTTGTTGGACTATCTTTTGCAGATATAGTTACAATACCTTCTGGAGATACATCTCCCATATTTAGATTAGGTTTATCGGTTTCCTTATCAAAAATATCTTCATTAAAATTTCTAGTATTAATATAATCAACATAAAATGCATTATAAGGATTAGTAACATCATAAACCATAATTCCACTTATACGCTCTAAGCCAATATATGCATAGTACTTATCTCCAACTTGTGTAACAGATACATTTTCAGGTTCTGGACCTTTGTTATCGCTCCTATTATCAAGTTTATTAGCAGTGTTTGTAGTATTGAAATATTCCATATTAGAAGTTAATTGCTCAAAATCACTCCCACTATCAAAT
Organism: Candidatus Epulonipiscioides gigas; assembly: GCA_001983555.1. Taxonomy (GTDB): domain Bacteria; phylum Bacillota; class Clostridia; order Lachnospirales; family Cellulosilyticaceae; genus Epulonipiscioides; species Epulonipiscioides gigas. The sequence goes on along the minus strand of LJHE01000079.1, from coordinate 20,888 downwards.
ACTTGAATCAATCCATCGGTGCTAACTTCATATATTGAAAATGAACGACCACCAAATGTGTAATTTTTAGTTATATCTAGTCCATCTAATAATTTAGCATTTAATCCATCAATCTCTACAGATTTAATTTCGCCTTCATCTTCATAAGTAGTATTGAGCTCAATGTCTATTTCATTTGAATAATCTCCCCATTCAGAACCATCACCTTCATTAGCAGTTAATATATATGTTTTATTATTTACTTTATAAGAAGCTATACCATCAGGCATATAAGTTCCATAGAAGTTTTCAGTTTTGAGCAGTGCTTTTTTGTCTTCTTTATTGGCATCAAGTTTATTTTTTTCTTCATTATGATTTTTAAAACCCAGACTGGATATATCTGTAAATGTTCCAGTTTTAATATCTAAAGTAGCAATAGAATTTGATTCTTGTAATACTACATAAGCTGTATTAGAGTCAGTCATAGTAATATATTCTGGCTCAAAATCTGTTGAAGGATTTAAACCTTTCTTAATAATAACACCTGCTTCAACTAACTTAGCTCTGTTTGTAATACTATCAAAAGAAGTAAAATCTGCTGTTGATATTTTATTCTTCTCTAAATCTATAATTGTAACAGAGCCTATAGGATCGACCAAATCAGCTTTTAGTGCTAATTCAAGATTATAAGGAGCAATTTGCTCATCATTCATTATATAGCCATTTCTAGGTTCTCCTTCATCTGCTGTTAACACATATTTTCCATCTGGAGTAAATTTTACCATATCAGGTTGCACGCCAACATCATAGTGAGCAACATAATTTCCATTGGCATCTAAAATCATTACTATACCGTTATCTTTATAATTCTCAGCTTGTAGTACAACTGCAACTTGAGAACCATTTGAGCTAACATCAATACTTGTAATATCTGCTATTTTAAAGCCATCCAGATAGTCTTCTAGTTGAGCTTTTGTTATTGTTTTGACAGAATGATTAGCAGTTTGATTTATAATATCTATAACAGAAATCATCTGAATTTCTTGTGATAGACCATTGACTAAATATATTTTTTGATTATTCTGATTATATGCAACAATTTCAGCCACTCCACCATCTTCATTTGGAGCTCCTGCTCTATAACTTCCTAAATGTGATAATTCTGCTGCAAATGTTGGTAAACCAAATGCTACTGCAACTGTCATTACTAGACCAAATAAAAATTTATTTTTCTTCATATAAAAGATCTCCTTAAACAAAATATTTGTTAAGAAGATTATATATTTTAATTATTAATTTTACATTAAATATATATTAAAATTATTTTTCATATTTTGTTTTAACAAAAAACCAAATTATTATAAATAGAATTCCTATAAATAATAAATTTGTGAGATTAGAATTTATTGTTTGATCAAATCCTAAAAATTGGCAGATTACATTAAATATTAAATTTAAAGTATACAATGACAAAGTATAAGTACAAGTTTTTTCTACAATATTTCTTTGAGCTTCATTCTTTTTTCCAAAAATAATTTGTAAAACTAAAAAAATCATAAATATAGAGGGGGCAATCGCCAATAAAATGACTAATATAACGGGTGTAAATCCTAAAAATGCAGACATAAAATATCTCCTTTCATTCTAATTTTAAAGGTAATTTATGTCCTAAATTATGCCCCAGTTTTAAATACAATATGCAAGTAAATAATTTAAAAAATTCTAATTTAATAAGATTTTAAAATATATAATTAGTTAAAATAAACTAAAATTATAACTTAAAGTAAATTTTAAGCTGTAATTATAACCTAAATAAAAATTATTTTATAATATTTATTATAACTATTTTAAGAGCATTGTTTTTATTAAAATATAATTCAATGTATTATTGATATCTAAGTTTACTAATAAAGTTTGTATAAAAAAGTATACTAATTAATATACTATACATATAACTTTGATGGAGGGTGCATATGAACTTTCAATTAATAATGCCAAGTCTTACTACAATTTTCATTCTTTTATTAGTGGGGTATATTTGTGGAAAATTTGGTTTTGCTGATGCAGATTTTACAAAAAAGCTTAGCTCAATGCTTTTAAAAACTATTTTACCCGTAACGGTTTTTTTTGCCATTGTACAACCGTTTGATAAAAAGAAACTTTTAAATTGTGTAATCATTTTGGTGTTATCTTTTGGAGTATATATTTTTGCTCATATGTTGGCAATTATAATTACAAAAGTTCTAAAAATCAAAGATAATGAGAAAGGACTATGGAAATTTGCTATAGTTTTTCCTAATTGTGCATTTATAGGATTTCCAATACTTGAGGCACTTATTGGTCCAGATGGAATTTTTTATGGAGGCATTGCAAATATTGCTTATAATGTCTACGCTTTTACAGTTGGTATTTATATGGTTAATAGTACCAATAAACAAAAGAAAAAAATTCCAATAAAAGAAATTTGCCTAAATCCTGTAAATCTTGCCACTGCAGCTGGTTTGATATGTTTTATTCTAAGCGTAAAAATTCCAAATGTAATAGCAAACCCTCTAAGAATATATGGAGGACTTATGACTCCGCTTTCTATGTTTATATTAGGCGGTACACTTTCAAGAATGAAAGTTAAAGAATCTCTTTTAAATGTAAAAGCGTATGCAATAAATTTTTTCAGATTAATTTTTGTTCCTGTTATAATAGCTTGCATAATAATTATTTTGCCTATAGATCAAATCTTAAAAGAAGTGCTTGTAGTATTACTTGCAATGCCTTGTGCAACTATGACTCTTCTATTTGCAGAGCAATATAATTGTGATACAAAGTTGGCTGCAAGTATTTTGTTTATAAGTAACATTTTATGTATGATTAGTATTCCTATTTTACTTGTAGTTCTTTTCTAAAAATGTTATACTACAAATTTGGAAAAAAGATTGAAAGGGTATTTAGAAAAAATATAAAAAGTAAGGGAGAAAAAAGATGATTACAAACCAAGTTTTACAAAGTATAGTAGATGGGCTAAAAATGATTACAAGACGAGATTTATGTATATTAGATGCAGAAGCAAAAGTTGTTGCTACAACTGGCGAAAGTCTTTTAGGGGAATATAAAGAAGAAGTAAATGCATTTATTAATTCTGCTGCAGATAGTCAAGAAATGTTAGGCTCATTTTATGTTAAAGTATTTGATGAATATATTGTTGAATATGTTGTGTCTGTTAGAGGTGGAGATGATGAAGCCTATAAACTAGGAAAAATGACAGCATTTCAAATTAAAAACTTGTTAGTAGCTTATAAAGAACGCTTTGATAAAGATAATTTTATAAAAAATTTGCTTTTAGATAATTTATTACTTGTAGATATCTATAATCGAGCAAAGAAGCTGCATGTCGAAAACTCTGTTCCAAGAGTGGTTTATTTAATAGAAAATCTTGATACAGGGGAAGTTAGTATCACAGAAACTGTTAGAAGTCTTTTTCCAGATAAAAATTTAGATTTTGTTACAGCTGTTGATGATAAAAGTATTATTTTGGTAAAAACGCTAGAAAGTAAAAGTGATGAAGAAGTACAAGAACATGCTGATATAATATATAATACGTTATTAACAGAAACGCTCACTCAAGTTGCTATAGGTGTTGGTACTGTAGTTTATGACTTAAAAGATGTATCAAATTCATATAAAGAAGCTTCTATGTCATTAGAAGTTGGCAAGATATTTAATTATGAAGCTAAGATTTCCACTTATTCAAAGCTTGGAGTTGGAAGAATTATTTATCAACTGCCTGTAACACTTTGTAGGATGTTTATTGATGAAGTATTAAAAGGCAAAAAAATAACTCATTTTGATGAAGAGACACTTTCAACTGTAAATAAATTCTTTGAAAATTCATTGAATGTTTCAGAAACATCCAGACAGTTATATATTCATAGAAATACTTTAGTATATAGATTAGATAAACTTTTAAAAATGACAGGTCTTGACCTAAGAGAATTTGATGATGCAATAGTATTCAAAATAACTATTATGGTTAGTCAATATATGGATTATATGGAAAGACAAAGTATGCCAAAAATCTAAGTATCAAGATTGGAGAAGCAGATGATTGAATTGACAGGGGTATCAAAAACTTATTCCAATGGAGCAGTGGGGCTTGAACCCACTTCTTTATATATTGGTAATGGAGAATTTGTATTTGTTACTGGAAATAGTGGATCGGGTAAATCATCTCTTTTGAGACTTATATTGAGAGAGATAGAACCATCTCACGGAAAAATTGTAGTTAATAATAGGGATATAAATAAATTGTCAAGACGAAAAATACCATATTATAGAAGAGAAATAGGAGTAGTTTTTCAAGATTTTAGATTATTATATAATATGACAGTTTTTGATAATGTGGCTTTTGCTATGCGTGTAATTGGAGCTACTAAAAAACAAATTAAATATTATGTTCCATTAGCTTTAGCTCTGGTAGGCCTTACAAAAAAATCTAAGTGTTATCCAAATGAATTGTCTGGTGGAGAATTACAACGAACTGCTATTGCAAGAGCTATAGTAAACAACAGTCCGATTCTTATGGCAGATGAACCAACTGGTAATTTAGATCCTATGACAGCTTGGGATATTATGCATTTATTAGAAGATATAAATAAGAGGGGTATTACTGTTGTTGTAGCAACACATGAAAAAGAAATTGTTGATGCTATGAAAAAAAGAGTATTAGAAATTAAAAATGGACGCATTGTTAGTGATCAATACGGCGGTGGATATAGACAGGAAAGATCATATGGTTAATTATCTTTTGTTTGAAGGAATTAAAGGATTATTTAAAAATAGAATGATGACGTTTGCATCAATTGCAACTATTGTCTTATCTCTTTTAACTATTGGAATTTCTTATTCAGTTGCTATTAATTTTGATTATATAATATCGCAACTTGAAGAAAAAATAGGAATAAGTGTTTATTTAGATGATATGCTCGATGAGCAAACTATTTTAGAATTACAAGAAACTATAAAAAATATGGAAAATGTTAAAGAAATCTCTTATATAACAAAGGACATGGCATTAAAAAATTTTGCTGGAAATGATTATTTACTTTATGAAGAATTTAAAGATGACAATCCATTACCAGCTTCTTTTGAAATAAGAGCAACTGAAGTAGCATTTCAAAAAAATATTGTATCATATTTAGAAAAATTAGGTCTTGAAGTATCTTATTTTGAAGCAGAAATACAGATTCTTACATCTCTTAATTCATCCATTCAAATGTTTTTAGCTACGTTTATTGGTATACTTATTATTATTTCATTGCTCTTAATTACAAATACTATAAGGTTGACAGTTTTTGTTAGAAAAAAAGAAATAGAAATAATGAAATTTATAGGAGCTACAGATACCTTTATTAGAACACCATTTATAATAGAAGGTATTTTAATAGGAATAATAGGTGCCATTATTCCGAGCTTTTGTATGTATTATATTTATGAGTTTGCTTCGCAAAAGATAGGAGAAGCTCTAGCGGGAATTGTTGGAGGCATTACTGTAAGAGCAATTGATTCAGTGATAGTACAGCTTTTACCTATTTATGCAATTTTAGCAATTAGTATCAGTATTATAGGAAGTGTTATTGCTTTACGTAAGCACTTACGGGTATGATTTATGAAAAAACAAATATTAAGAACTTGTATTTTTATTATGTCTTTTAATATTTTTACAGCGACAATTAAAAGTGATGATAAATTTAGCACATTAATGGAACAAAATAAACAAAGAGAAAAGCAATTTAATGAAGATAAAAAAAAGATTGAGCAGGCAATAAAGGAGACAGAAGAAGAGCTAAAAAAAAAGGAACAAGAGCGTGAAAAAAATAAAAATGAACAGATATATACTCAAGAATTAATAGAAAATAATACGCAACAGCAAAATGTTATTTATGATGAGATAGAGCAATTAGATATCGAAATTGGAAGCATTGAAGGAGAAATTCAAGAATTAGATAATCAAATTATAAGTATTGAAGAGGAAATATTAGGATTAGAATCAAAAATTAAACAGAAAGAATATGATATTGAAGTTATCAAAAAGGAACTTAAACAAGCAGAAATAGATAGAGATAATCACTACGAAGAAATGAAAGATAGAATGGTACGAATGTATAAAAATAATCGTAGTGGATATGTAGAAATTATTTTTTCATCAGATAATCTGCTTGAACTTTTAAATAGAAGTCATTATATTAATATAATTTCTAATCTAGATCAAAATATACTTAATAATTTACGAAAAGCACAAAAATTTATTGTAGATAACAAAAAGAAATTAGAAATTCAATTGTATGAATTGGAAAAATTAAAAGATCAAGAATTAGAAAAAAAATCTACTGTATATAGTAAGATAAATGATAAAGAAAGCAAAATTACTGAACGTGAAAAAAATCAAGAACAAAAAAGAGCAAAGATTAATCAACTTGAAACAAATAAAGATATATTAAACGACTATTTAGAAGAGCTAGAAGACGAAGATATAGACTTGATTACTGAGCAAGCAATACTAAGTGAAGAAATCAAAGAGCTCATAAGACAAAGTCAAGTTAAATTTGATGAAGCTTTGTTTACTTGGCCTGTGCCAGGATGGACTTATATTAGTTCTGATTATGCTCCAAGAATAAATCCAGTGTTAAATATTCAAGAATTTCATCAAGGGATTGATATTCCAGCCACTTATGGAACTCCTGTTGTTGCCGCAGCACAAGGTAGAGTTATAGTTGCAGGTTGGGTGAATGGATTTGGATATACAATTATGATAGATCATGGAGATGGTCTTGTTAGTCTTTATGGACATAATTCTACTTTAAATGTTAAAGCTGGAGATTATGTTAAAGCAGGTCAGCAAGTTGCTGGTATTGGGAGCACAGGATATTCTACTGGAAATCATAGTCATTTTGAAGTTAGAGTTAATGGTAAGCATACAAGTCCATGGCCTTTTTTAGGTATGGAAGAATAAAAATAATTAATTAAGAACTAATAGTGAAATCTATAGTTCTTTTTTTATAGTTAGAAATCACTTTAACTTATAATATGAGCTACTAAAAACTACTTTAAGCGAAAAAAATTTTTTAAAAATAATTGGATAAATTGAAGATTAATTATAATTTACTTTAAGTATCATAAAAAATAAAAAAAATTTCAATTTTAACCCTTATATTTACAAGTTAAAGAGAACTTTAACAATGTTATTTTTTACTTCAGGATTGTCAAACAATTTTTGGTGTGTTAGTATTCTTATACAAGCGACACAGAACAACTTAATTCTTGTTTAGCTTAAATTAAAAAACAAATAACTTAACTTAAATAAAATAACTTAATTAACTCAAATAAAATGAATTAATTAAATTACTTAAAATAAATTAAATAAATTAAATTACTTAAAATTAATTAAATTACTTAAAATAAATTAAATTAAACAAAATACTTAAAACTTAAAAAAAGAAGGGTGTGATTATTATGGTTCTTTCGTCAGTTTCATCAGTTTTATTAAGTAATAACATCTCCAGTTATTTTAATTATGACAATCTTAACTACATAAAAAGAGTTAGCGTAACTGTACTTATAATGGCGTTATTATTTATACCAAAATTTATATCAAAGACACAACTCAAAGTACGTAGAAAAAAATGTACAAATGAGCTGGTAATTTTAGAAAAAGAAAAAAAATTCTTATTATTAGAAGAAAAAATAGAAGAAATAACGGACAAGCAAACAATGAGCGAAAACGTTCCTAAAAGCTCTTCTTCTAATATCGTATACTTTAATAAGTATAAATCTTCTTATGATATACCTTATTTAAAACAAGGAGATACACATATAAGATCGGAAAACAAAATAAGAGAACCGGCAAGTGTAATATATATAGAAAATTATCTGAGTCATCGCTATCAGAGATGGCGAACTAATTGACATTTTAAAGAATTGACATTTTGAAGATTTGATTTAACAAATTGACATTTTTTTAAAGAAAAGATAAAAGCTATATAGTAGTTACAATAAATTAGGCAATAGATAAAATAATAACAATACTGGTGCAAATGCGAACAGTGATTCATATTAGAATAATAGGCTAGTTATCATACTAGAATATATAACTTTTAAACAAAGTACATATCTATAATGATAAACTACGCAAAATAAGTACCTTTATCAGAGAGCTATTAGACCTATGTATGTTAAACGCTTTTGGCTTTTGTCTAATTGACAGACAGCTAAAATTAAAAAATTTTTTATATATAAAGTAAAATTAAATTATTGGCAATAGATCGAATAATATAGATACTGGGCAGGATGTACCTTTATCGTAGAGCTATTAGACCTATTTATTTTTACATCAGTAAAGCAGAAATAATGTATGAAACAAGCACTTAACTTAATAAATATTATTATAATAGTAGAATAAGTTAAGGTGGTGAATAAAATGTTTAAAGTAGGTGATTATGTATTTAGAAAATCATATAAGAAAGATGTTTTATTTAAAATAGATTCAATAAATAGACAGCAGATTGTAGCCATTAAAGGAGTAACTTATAGAATACTTGCGGATGCAAATATTTATGATTTAGTACCGGCTGGTGGTTTACGCAGTACACTGAATGAACGTGATGCTATAGAAATTATAGAAAAGAATGTAAATAAAGTATTAGAAGAGCATAAAAAATTAGATAATAAAAGGATGCGCAAGACAGGAAAAGTATTGCATATTGATGGCGACGCATTTTATCTAAATGTATGTCTCAAGTATTATGAAACTTTAGGAGTAGATGCAGTAGGTGAAAATATTGCTGAAGCTCTTCAACCTATAAAGGTTAAAGAATTAATAGAAAAGTATAATCCTGATATATTAGTACTTACAGGACATGATGCTTTACAAAAAGATGGAAAGGAAGATGCTATAGAAAGTTATAAAAACTCGAAGTATTATATAGAAGCAACAAAGGAAGCTAGAAAGATAAGACCCAGTAGCGAGCAATTAGTCATTTATGCGGGGGCATGCCAGTCCTATTTTGAAAAGATTTTGCTTGCAGGAGCAGATTTCGCTGCTTCACCAAATCGGATTTTAATTCATGCACTAGACCCAGCGTTTATTGTGGAACGTATTGCATATTGTCCATTTTATAAAGTGCTGGAAGTTACGGAAGCAACAAAATATATTGTTACAAAAGGAGGTATCAGTGGATATGAAGTCTTAGGAAAAAGTCGTGATGGTGGGCCAATATTATGATAACAGATAATACAAGAAAAGAGGTGAGATTATAAGTTTTAGCACTATATATTTCAGTATATTAAAAACATTAGAAAGAGGGTGATATTATAAGTTTTAGCGGAGCTATATATTTCAGTAGATTAAAAAATTAGAAAGGGTGTGATATTATAAGTTTTAGCAGAGCTATATATTTCAGTAGATTAAAAAATTAGAAAGGGTGTGATATTATAAGTTTTAACAGAGTTATATATTTCAGTATATTAAAAAAATTAGAAAGGTGATGATATTATAAGTTTTAGCGGAGCTATATATTTCAGTATATTAAAAAATTAGAAAGGAAGTGATATTATAAGTTTTAGCAAAGCTATATATTTCAGCATGAATACTGAGAATAAAAAAATCAATGAAAATAATTTGACGGGATATTACATTATAAGGGGGTGATATTATAAGTTTTAGAAATGTACTTAAGCATTAAGCACTAATGCTAGCAATTAAAAATTAAATAATTTGAGAAAATAAAATTAAAAAACACTAAAAATAACAATTTGGAGGAAAAGAAAATGACAAAACAAACATTAAAAAACATTAATAATAACAAAAATAACAAAAATAACAATTTGGAGGAAAAGAAAATGACAAAACAAACATTAAGAGCAATGTATGCTCAATACGGTGAGAAATTATTTAGAGACAAAGTTAAATTAAAAGGAGTAGTAAAAAAACTAATAGGAAAGGAAGATAAAAATATGATTTTACTAGCAATTGAACAAGGGATTGTGACGACTATTATGGATAAGGTACATACTCTTGATAATGAGAAAATAGAGCGTATTAAAAATAGACTAATTACACAATTTATGTGGCGTGAAGATATGGCAAATAAAGTTGTAGAATATTTTGTTTATGTCAAATTTGGAAATAATATAATTTCTAATAATACGGATATTTTTAAAGCAGAAGGAGAACAAGAAAAAGAAATTGCAAACCAAAAAAATCAAGTAATAGAAAGTGAGAAAAATAGACCTGTATTAGTGTACGTAAAAAATAAGTCTTTATTAGATGGAGATGGACAAAACAAGCCTGTATTAGTGGACGGAAAAGATAAGTCTTTATTAGATGGAGATGGACAAAACAAGCTCGTATTAGTGGACGGAAAAAATAAGTCTTTATTAGATGGAGATGGACAAAATAAGCCTATATTATTAGGTAAACAAAAAGAACTTTTATTAGGAGAACAAAATAAAACTTTATTAATTGGACAAAACAAAATTTTATTCATTGGACAAAATAAACCTCTATTAATTGCTCAAAGCCAGATGCTATTAATTGAGCACAAACCATTTAAAGAATGCAGAAACTTAATAGATTTGAAAACGGTGAAAGAAGATAAGCTAGATAATAGATCAATTAAAAAAGAGCGTAAAATTATATTGTCAAAAAAATTAAAAATTCACTTGAGAGATATGAAAAAAAATAATGTATTTAAATCTTCACCAAAATATAGAAATTTGATAAGCATCATTGCTTCTTCAAGATTAAAAAAGATATATATACTTAATAATTCAAAGGCACTAAAAATGATGCCATACGAGAGTAGCAGTAATAAGCTCGAAAATTTATTAACAGGATAGAAGATAGCCCTTCTGATTTCTATCTATTTCTTTTGAAGTAATAAAAAAATTTTACTTGAATATATATATATTAGCAAAAACATATCAAATACAAGCATACAATTTTAAAAATTCAAGTATTTAAGGAGGAATAGAAAATGTCGGTTGATTTGATTAAAAAGTGGATAAATGTAACAAAAAGCACTCAGGGTGCAAGTTCTCAAATAGTTAAAGAAAAAGACATAATTGTGCCAGATGGAAAAGCAGACGTGCAAAAAATTCTTTTACTTGACGGGAAAATAAGAATGGATCAAATAGATGTTCAAGCCAACAAATTGATGTATAAAGGTCAAATTGATGTTCTTATACTATATGTTCCAGAAGGCGCAAATAATTCGGTAGTAAAGATTAATGGTAGTATTATGTTAGAAGATTTTATGATTGTTGAAGGTCTTGAACCAAATGATAGAGTTAATTTTAATTATGATATAGAAAATATACATTATACTATATTAAATGAGCGTAAAATAAACATAAAAGCTATTATTGCACTTGACGCAGATGTAACAAGCACTAAAGAAGTTTATATGATAGAAGACGTTAAAACAGAAGAAATTGTGCAAAAAAAGACTGAAGAAATCGATATTATTACAATGATGCCTTATAAAGAAGAAAAGAAACCATTAAAAGAAGAGCTAACAATTCCTCAAAACAAACCTATTATCGGAGAAATTTTGAAACAGACAATGAAAATTAAAGAAGAGCAAATAAAAAGAACTGACGAGGAAATTATCTTTAATTGTATAGTAGAAGTTTCTACGATGTATAAATCCGCTGAGGACGAAAATAATCTGGAAGTTGTGAGTTATAAAATTCCGTTTAGTGGAAATATTGAGCTCATAAGAGATGATAATGAAGCTTATATAAGTTGCAACCTAGAAGTCATTCCAACATATACAGAAATTAAGCCAGATTATGATGGAGAAGATAGAATAATTGGAATAGAGTGTTTTGTAAACGCAAAATATGCAACTTATAATAATGAACTCTCAGAAGTCGTTGACGATATTTATTGTCCAGGCAAAAAAGTAACTATATCTGGAGATAATGAAAGTTATCAAAATATAGTTTTTAAAGATACTGTTGATTTTCCTAAAAAAGTTAATTTGAATGCAGAAGGATTATCTCCAGAAAATAATAAGATATTTGATGCTGAAATGGTAGCTAAAGTTGAAGATAAAATTCTTAATGGCAATATTATGACAGTTGAAGGTTTTGTAGAGATTAAAGTTACTTATATAAGTGAAGATGGAGCTAATAAAATAGGTGTTTTAGAAGATGCGGTACCTTTTGAAATAGAGTTATCCACAACTGTAAATAAAGGAGATTATACAAATAAAATTGAAGTGTTAGTTAAAGATATTAACGTAGTAAACTTCAGCAAAGATAATATAACTCTTGATTATAATTTAGAATTTGACATAAATATTTACGATAAAAAAGAGCTAAAAATTATAGATGATATTATCCTTGAAGATATGACAAAAGAAGAGCTTTCAGAGTATCCAAGTATTATTGTATATACTGTTAAGTCAGGTGAAAATCTTTGGGAAATTGCGAAGCGGTTTAATACTACGGTAGATGATATTTCAGAAGTAAATGAATTTGAAAAAGATGCAAAATTAAAAGGAGGAGAAAAAGTTATTATCATAAAAAAAACTAAGTTTTAATAAAAAAAGGGGCTAAATGCCCCCTATCCTTAATAATATAAAATTTAATAATAAAATTTAGGTAATATTCAGGAATGGAACAACCAAAAGAGATTGCTCAAATACCTAAAAGTTGTAGGAAGTACATAAGAAGATCCATAATCTAAACGTTAGTGTAGAAGGAAGTAGTTTACTTGAACTAATAGAAATTATACAGCTGAGCTCTTGTCTTTTACTTTGAATGCTACATATAAATTTATAAATGAAAACATTGCTGCAAGATAGAATATATATTGTGGCCCCATTTTATCCCAAATAATTCCGCCTGCTGCGGCACATATAATAGTAACAATATGGTCAAGACTTATCCCAAGAGATATAGTAGGAGTAATATCGCTAGGATCTAATACAATGCTCTTTAGATAGACAGTTCTAATTATTGCCATTTGCATTGAAATTTTATCCAATATCATAATGCCAATAGCGACAGAGACGAAAAATCCAGTTATTGGGATTGCTCCTGAAACAAATCCTCCACTTAACATTCCATATAGAGTATAAATGATAATAAAAGATATAGCATCTAAAAATAGCATTTTTCTAATGCCAAATTTATCTATCCAACGCCCCAGATATGGTATAAAAAATATTCCAATTAAAGCTCCAAAAATTCCTATTAGAGCTAATGAATCGGTTTTTTGGTTCAAAATATCAATAAGTACCCAAGGACCATATACAATCACAATTTGCTTTTGAACACCGTTCATAATTGCCAGTGTATAATAATACCTATATTCTTTTTTAAACTTAATTTTGAGCTCTCGCTTTTTTATCGGCGTATGTACCATTTTTTTTAGAATGACAAATAAAATTATTATTGCAAGAAACATTAAGGCGCTCAGTACAAAAACTAATTTAATTGGTGTTACAAATGAGAAAATATTATATCTAAATCCAAAAAACACACCACAGCTTGCTAAACATACAAATGCAGTATTGACTCCTTTAAACATTCCCATTTTTTTGCCAACATCTTTGTCTTCAATTAAGCTCATACCAATACCATCTACAAGAGGGAAAAACATATGCATACCAACTGAATTAATAAATAAAAATATAAGCATTACATTAAAACTAGGATTAAAAAATGCCAGAGCAACTATTCCGATAAAGCTTAAAATATGAGAAATAATTGCCATTCTAATATCTCCTAAAAATGACAGAGCAGATATTAATAAAATACACAAAACTCCAGGTAACTCCCTTGGAAATTCAATAAATCCTCTCATTTCTGTTGTTATATTATAGGCATCTTTATAATAATTTGAAAAAATTTGGTCGCTAAATCCAAGTCCAATAGCACTTAGAGCAATAATAATTACATAAATCAAAATAGGTTTTTTAATGTTTGGCATGATATGCTCCTTTGCTTATTTTGAGAGATACATTGCAACTGATGTTTTGGGGTTTAAATATTTAAATCCAAATTTTCTATATAATCTATCTGCTGGAATATCAGCTACTAAGGTTATAAATGCACTATCACTTTTTACTATATCTAAATAGCTACAAATGTGTTGCATAATTTGTTTTCCATATCCGCTAGTTCGGTACTCGTTATCAACCATAATATCGTTTACTATAAAAGATGTTGCTCCATCTCCAACCACTCGTCCAAAAGCAATTAATTTTCCCTCATCATCTCGTATGCCAACCATATAAAGCGTATTTTTTAGAGCAATTTCACAACTGACAACGCTCCGAGCTTTCATTCCACTTTGATTTCTTAAATATGAAAATTCTTCAGGAGTTACCCCTTCAAAAATTACCTTCATAATCTTGCCTCCTTAAAATAAATATTCTTATAAATTAACATGTTTTTACAATTATTATATGTATGAATTAGCTCTAATATGTCCTAGCTAAATTATGGTATAAAAAAACATCTCAATGCGATAGAAAGCATTTTCTTTTTAGTATTATCACATTTATAGTCACAATACTTTAAAATAATCGTAAAAATATATAATTGCTTAAAAGTCTACCAGTATAGCCTCCACTTTTAAGGGGAGATGACAACTTCAGCTCTTGGATTAGAAATGGCAAGATTTTAGCACATGGGACTTGTTGAATTTGACTAACCTTATATTTTTCAACCTTGCTGTATGTGTTACACAATTTTGAGTTATCATACCACAAATGTTTATCTATCCGTAGCTCTGTTAAAACCTTATCAAGGTAAATGCTGCACTGTATATATAATTTTCCTAAAGTAAATTGACACGAGCTTTTATAATTTTTTGCTTGACATGACTTAAATATTATTTTATAATAATAAATGTAAATAAAATTTAAAATTATTGTAACTATATTATACATACATACAATATTATTGTAAGTAAGTCATTCAAATTTTTTTACTTAAATAATATAGGAGGTATGTGTAAATGGAATTAAAATTTTTTGATCAAGAAACACTACAAGAATGTAAAGGAAATGTATCTGCGAGAATTGTATATGATGATGGTAGAATTATTCCGATTGAATTAAAGGAAACTAAACTCATATCAATTGGTCGAAATATTGATACAAATAATAATATTTATGAAATAGCAGCTATTGCTACAACGAATACAGAAGAAGGTGAAGAAAGTGTAAATAAAGATGGAATTGAGGCTACTATTACATTAAAGATGATATGGGTAGACAATTATGGACCTCGTAATGAATTGACATCTGTAGAAGGAGAATTAAGCGAGAGTAATGCTGAGGTATCAGGAAGTCTTTATAAATATGGCGTAAAATATAATATAGGTCAACAAAAAATGTCTTCAGGAACTTCTTTTTATCATAATACAGATTTTAAAGGACTTAAATTATTTGTATACTATTATATAAGATTTGTAGATGTATCTTGGAAATTGGAACTAGAAATAACTAATTAATCAAAACATTAATTTAATATATAGTAATCGAACTTATAATCAGTAGTTATCTACTATGCTGTGTGTCTACCTTTTAAGGAGAGGTGCTATGCAAGTGATGGTGGGTTTCAATCAAACTGTGATCTGTGTTCTCTTATTAAGTATCCATATGATGTTGCCCACTAAAATTATATATTTTTTACGATTAAAAGTACTGTGACTATACTTATTTAAATTGCTTTATATGGAGCACATAGCGGTTGCTCCTAATTTACATATAATATGGTGAAATAGTTTATTAAACTTAATTTAAATTTAAAGGAGATAAAAATTATGTTCAAATCAAGCAATCTAAACGGAGTTCTTTTAAAATCTTTCTTTATACCTTATTTAATACTTCATGTTATAGTTAATATTTATAATATCTTAGACATTAAAGGTGGATTTGAAATTTCAATATTATCATCATCTATAGTTGTGGGAATTATAACTGGGAAATTATTGTATAAAAATAATCGAGAAATTATAAAAAATTCTTCTCATCAAAAAGTATATACGCTCACAAGTATTATTTTAGCAATTTTATTTCCAAGCATTATAATTTTATCTCACGATTTTCCAAGCTTCTTTATTTATCAGTTAATAAAAATTGATTTATTTAATCTATATGCTTTTGTAGGAGTCTCAATTTCTTTATTAGTAACATTTTTTTCTGCTTATACTCTCACATTAAAAACAGAGCAAAAGTTGTAGGAAGTATGCAAGAAGCTCCCTTCTCTAAGCGTTAGCGTAGGAGGGAGTAGTTTAGTAAGATATTATTATAAACAGTCATTAAATAACATATGAGAGTTAAAGAAAAGAAAGGATATTTGTATGCAATATACTTCAATAGAACTTTTTGCAGGTGCAGGTGGACTTGCTCTTGGATTAGAAATGGCAGGATTTGAGCACATTGGACTTGTTGAATTTGATAAATACGCTGCTCAAACATTAAAACATAATAGACCAAATTGGAATGTATTATGTGAAAATATAGAAAATGTAACAAAAAGAAATTTAGAAAAAGAATTTAATATAAAAAAAGGAGAACTATGTTTATTATCTGGTGGAGCTCCTTGTCAAAGTTTTAGCTATGCTGGAAAAAGATTGGGACTAAATGATGTTAGAGGAACAATGTTTTATCATTATGCAATTTTTTTGCATCAGCTACAACCTAAAATATTTCTATTTGAAAATGTTAAGGGGCTTATATCTAATGAAAAAGGAAAAACTTTTGAAACTATAATGAATATATTTAGAGATGAAGGATATAGCTTACAATATAAGGTGTTAAATGCTTGGGATTATGGGGTTGCTCAGAAACGTGAACGCTTAATTATAATAGGCATGCGTAATGATTTAAGTTATAGTACTAATTTTGCATTTCCAAATAAGCACAGCTATAAGCCTGTTCTTAGAGATATATTAATTAATGTTCCAGATAGCGAATGTGCAAAGTATTCTGAGCATAAAGCTAAAATTTTTGATTTAGTTCCTGCAGGAGGGTATTGGCGAGATATTGATTGTGAAATTGCAAAAGAATATATGAAAAATTGTTGGTATATGGAAGGAGGGAGAACGGGTATACTACGACGATTAAGTTTAGATGAGCCGTGCCTTACTATCCTTACTGCTTCTCAAATGAAGCAAACTGATAGATGTCATCCAATAGAAGTACGTCCTTTTAGTGTTAGAGAAAGTGCTCGAATTCAAAGTTTTCCAGATGAATGGGAATTTATAGGACCAATAGGAGCTCAATATAAACAAGTAGGCAATGCTGTACCGTGTAATTTATCAAAAGAAATAGGGTTAGCTATAAAAAATGCATTAAGAAATATTAATATATCAAATACAGATACGATTGTAGAAAAAATATATAAAAGCTCTGCCTTATGATGACAGAGCTTATTTTATTATTCATATATTTTGCTATTTATTATAATGTTTCAAAATCTACTCTTATAGATAAAGCATTAAGAGCAATATTATGAATCATTTCATCAACTGTTGTACAACATTCTGGTATAATACTAACCTTATATTTTTCAGCCTGCTTTGAAATTGCTGTATGTGTTACACAATTTTGAGTCATCATACCACAAATTAATATTTTATCTATCCTTAGCTCTGTCAAAACTTTATCAAGTTTTGTTTCATAGAAACTATCAGCAAATGCCTTTCTAATAATTTTGGCATTAGGTGCTAATTCTAATAAGTTGCCATGAATTTTTGCTCCTTGTGTTCCTTCGTTAAAAAATGGAGCAAGTCCACCCGCTTCTTTTGGTACAATGTGTTCTATAAATATGATTGGTATATCTTTTTGAGCTGCTTTTTTAATAGCTTTTTGAATATTTTCAAAAACTACATCTGTATTCCAAAGAGGAAATTTTCCACCTTCAAAATAGTCATTTTGCAAATCTATTATAATTAATGCTTCTTTCATCTTTTGACCCCTTATTTTTATAGCTCGATTACTTCGATGTTTAGAAGTTTTGCAATTTCAATCATTTCATCTCTAACATCATCCCAAACTACACTGTAGTGATGTGGTATTCCTTCTTCAATAATTCTATCTACTGCTTGTTTTACAGGAGTATTTATTTTAACAACTGCCATAACTCCTTTTGTATGTCTATCAGTATCTACTGCTTCACCTTTCATAATAAAGAGCTTATATTTTCCTTGAATATTACAAAGACGAGCAACTGTAACAAGTCCAGGTTTTAGAGCTCCCCATAAAGCTGTTCCTTGTCCTGCAAGAGGATGGTTTGCCATTATGCTAGGGTGATTTTTGTTATGAAGAGAAGGTGCTGCATTTCCACAATGCCAGAAAGTCATAGTATTATCTGCTTGGTCAATATTAATCATATCTGTAATAAATGTTGGCTGGCTAGTAAGTTGATTTTGAATAATTCCTGCAATCATAGCATCAATATCACCTTCACAACCTATGTGTACTCCGGCATCAGCTAGTCTACCAAGAACTCCACAAGGAGTGGTTTTCAATTGTCCCATTTCTGGCCAACACTTGATAGTTGCGTAATTATAGGTAAAGTCTTTTTGAGCTTGTTTTAAAGCAAGATATAATCTTGAGTGATTTTCCCAATGCTCATCTGGAATATCGCCTTGTTCAAAATTAGACTTAACAAATTCACGGTCTTTATTTACTTCTTCTTGGTCAATTTGTTGCATTCTATCAAAAATGACTTTAAGGTCTGTTTCTTCCATACGAATTCCAAAAGTTCTTCTAATTAAACCTTCGTCAAATGCACAGTTATAG
Organism: Candidatus Epulonipiscioides gigas; assembly: GCA_001983555.1. Classification (GTDB taxonomy): domain Bacteria; phylum Bacillota; class Clostridia; order Lachnospirales; family Cellulosilyticaceae; genus Epulonipiscioides; species Epulonipiscioides gigas. The sequence goes on along the minus strand of LJHE01000079.1, from coordinate 2,091 downwards.
AAAGCTGTTGGACGATATCCATATAAACCAAGATGAGTATTTTTTAGAGCTTTAATTACTCTGTATGCATTTACAAGATTTTTAACTTTGTTCGCTGATTCGCTATCTTCTTTTGAGCCATACACTGTGTGATAAGTTAAGTCAAGACGATGTAAGGATGCTGCATTCATTGTAAGTGCCACAAGTGCATTAGCGTATAAACGGTCATTTTTGTCCCATTTTTCTTCATATGGGGCCCAAAGAAGAATTGGTACGCCGAGCTTCTCCGCAAAAGCTGCAGAAATATCGTCGCCTGTGAATGCTCCGTATACCATAACAATCATATCAATGTCTTCTTTTTTGAGCTCATCAATTGCTTGATATGTTGCATCAGGGGAATTAATTATATAGTTACATTTTACAACTTCAACGTTTCCTAAGTTTGTATCTAACCACTCACCATACTCTTTAAGTCTTCTTGTTGGCAATTCGTCGGGCCATCTTCCAGATAATGTTGTGATAAATCCTACTTTAAACATGAAATATCTCCTTTATAAAAAATGTAATTTTATTGATGGCGAGCATTGCTCGCCACTTGTATTTTTAAGCTTTATTTTCAGAACCTGATAAGCGAATAATATCTTTAATATCTTCAGTTAAAAGGTCATTTGCTCTTTGAGAAATTTTAAATGAATGACCATTTGTTTCTTCTGCAAGAGCTTTTGCATAATGCTCCACATATTTAAAACGAATATGTGTTCCAAAATTTATTTTAGCAACACCAAGTTCAATAGATTTTTTGATTATATCTTCTTTCATTCCGGTACAACCGTGTAAAACTAAAGGAATATTAGTAAATTCACGTACTTTTTCAAGAACGTCTAATCTTATGTCAGGCTCACCTTTATAATAACCATGAGCATTTCCAATACCAATAGCAAGAGAATCAGGACTACAAAGTTCTAAAAATCTTTTCACATCTTTAGGGTCAACAACATTTTTATTTTCAACAGTTTCACCAAGAGCATCAAGTCTTAGTAGCTCGCCAATTTCTGCTTCAACAGGTACGCCAAAACATTTGCAAACATCAACAACACGTTGTGTTAGAGCTGCATTTTGCTCAACTGGAAGTTCTGAACCATCAATCATAATTGAAGTACAACCATCTCTTAAACCATCCATACAAATTTCAAAACTAGAACCATGGTCTAAATGGATTGCGACTGGTACAGATACTTTATTTGCACACCATTTTGCAACATTTACAAAAAAATCTTGTCCAGAATAAGCTCCAGTAGCTACATAATGAGCTAAAATAATTGGAGATTTAAGCTCTTCGGCAGCACGACAAATTGACCAAATTATATCATAATTTCCACCTTGTGTATTAATTGCGGGAACAGCATATTTGTTATCTCGTGCAATCTCAAGCATTTCTTTAGATGTTACTAACATATCTTCATTCCTTCCATTTTTTAGTATACCAAAATAAATTTTGATAAAACAAGTTTAACATAAAAGAATATTTTATACAATAGTTTATCTACAATAATATTTTCCATTTTTATCTATTATCAAAAAATTTTTTCTAGCCATAAAGATATCCATTCTGCAGGTGTATTTCCTGAAAAATATAAAGTTACTCCGCCAATAAGAAAATATGTTACCATTCCTACAATAAATATCAATAAATTTTTAAACATAATACGCTCCTCCTTTCTATTGTGTCTATTGTGACAAGCTATTGCTTATAGCTCTTTTATTTATCTAACTCCTAGATTAAAACCAGTGTACAACACCATATATATTTCTTATGGACTTATTATATCGACAGACAACCTTTCTTTCTTAACAATTTTTGGAAGGCAATGAGATAAAAAAATCAAATTTATAGTCACAATACTTTAATTCAATCCCAAACACCCTTGTACCTTTGGGTACTGTTCCCACCTAAACCCCCTTGCACCTTTGGTGCTTTCTCCCCTTAAATGAACTGAGCCCATAAGTCCAGATGAAATAAAGGGTGAAGTTATGTTGACATATGAAAATAAAGTAGAGATATACACGAGACGAAAAACAGGTGAAACTATCAACAGTATATCTAGTAGATTT
>LJHE01000078.1 GCA_001983555.1 Candidatus Epulonipiscioides gigas | reverse complement strand
AACTGCAGACCAGATTTGTATATAGATAAATTAATGTTAATTTAAAAATTATTTTTTACATAACATAGCGATTATAAACATTCATGCGTTTGTCCTATTAAATATAAGCAATCTATTGCTTTTCTCTAATATTATTTATTATCTTAATCTAAGTTACCACTTGTGCTAGTTAAATATTAAAAATAACAAAAAGCTCTAACAATATTAGGTTATTGAATAAATAAAAGCTTACACAAAAAATACATTCACATTTGATATAATAAAGTCACTACACTATAAAAATCAAAGGAATGTCTAATATGAGTATACCATTAAATAAAATTTTAGCAAAAAGACAGGTAAAATGGTGCTTAAGTGCATACCTAATAGACGAAGTATTAAAAAAACAAAATAATATTGTTGGGCACAAATATCCTTGGAATATAGTGTAATATATTCACTATTTCCAAAGTAAATGAATTAATCAACAACCTATATAAAGTAATAAAATATTTTAACCTGAAATATATATATTATATTTCATAACTAAGATTGGAGAAAGTAATTATGATAGAAATAAAAGGTAAACATACTACTGCTGTAGTCTATACAAATGAGCTCGAAGAAAGTGCTAAAGAACAAATTAAAATGTTATGTGAGCAATCCTTTGCAAAGGATACTAAAATACGGATAATGCCAGATGTACATGCTGGAGCTAGTTGTGTAATAGGCTTTACTGCTCAAGTAAGTGATTGGGTTATTCCTAATATTGTTGGGGTGGATATAGGTTGTGGTATGCTCACGGTTGAACTTGGTGTAGATGAGATAGATTTGAAACAACTTGATGAAATTATTCATAAGTATGTTCCGAGCGGAAAAAATGTACAAGAAGGTAGAATTGTACGATACCCTCAATTAAAAGATATGTATTGTTATAGAGATTTAAAACAAACTAAGCGTATTGAAAGAAGTATTGGAAGTTTAGGTGGAGGCAATCATTTTATTGAAGTGGCACAAGATGAAAATAAAAATAAATATTTGGTAATTCATACTGGAAGTCGCAATTTAGGAACACAAGTAGCCACATATTATCAAAATTTAGCTTATGAAGTCTTATCTGGCAAAGATAAATATTATGATGCACGAGAAAAATTAATTTTTGAATATAAACAAGCTGGTAAAAGAACAGAAATTCAAAATGCTCTTAAAGAGTTAGAGAAAGAATTTACTCTGCTCACAACAGATATTCCAAAAAAGCTTTGTTATTTAACAGATAAATATAAAGAACGATATTTGCATGACATGCATATTTGTCAACAATATGCTACTTTAAATCGTGAAATAATTGCAGATATAATATTAAATAAATATTTTGGAAAAACATTAGAAAATATGAATTTTTTTGAGACTGTACACAATTACATTGATTTAGAAAATAATATTATACGAAAAGGTGCTATATCTGCACAATTAGGAGAAAAAGTTTTAATTCCACTTAATATGCGAGATGGCAGTCTAATTTGTATTGGAAAAGGAAATCCAGATTGGAACTACTCTGCTCCTCATGGAGCAGGTAGATTATTCAGTCGCTCAACAGCACAAGACAAATTTAGTCTTGAAGAATTTAAAGAACAAATGAAAGATGTGTATACAACTTCTGTAAGTGAAAGGACAATTGATGAATGTCCAATGGCGTATAAAGATAAAATGGCTATTATAGAAAATATAAGTCCAACTGTTGACATTATTATGCAAATTAAGCCTATCTATAATTTTAAAGCTGATAATTAAAACTTAAAGCTCAATAACAGAGATTAGCAAAAGTTAGCAGAAATTAATCAAATTGTATTTTTATCGCAGGTTCTATAATTGTAAATTCACCTTCAACATCACTTGCAACCACATATTCTACTTCATGGGGAGTTACTGGGCGTATATATACTGATATATCTGGATTATCATAGCTATATTTTATATATGCATTAAGTTTAGTAACTTCATAAATATTTAAAGAATTTGTATTAGCAGATGGCAAAGTTGTATAATATAACTCAAAATGATTAATTTCAGCATCAATAAATTGTACCCAAGTGTCATAATCACTATTTGGCGTTAATACAGGTTCAAATTTATCATCTCTATTGCAATCGCCTACATAATACTGAAACTTAGCTTGCCCATCATCTCGGTCATTATGATTTATAATATTAATTTTCCCCGATGGTCTTCCTTTAATAATTCCAAAGGCTACGCCAGTTTTACCTGTAGGCTTTTGCATATCTTCTTTATCAAAAGATAAACCCATTTCTTCCATTTTCTTATAAGCATCTTCTGTTCCAAGAGGTGGAAAAATTTCAAAAATTTCACCTTTAGTATTCAGTGTAGCATTAATTTTTTTAGTTTCTTTGAGAATATATTTTTCAAATAGATGTTTTACTATTGGAGATTTACTAGAATTTCCAGCAAGAAAAATATTTATCTTATGAATATCTTTAGCTTTTTCATTCATAAACGAAAATCTAAGAGATTCAAAAAAGTTAACTACTCCTATCTCTATTCTTGAAACTAAAATAGTTTCAAGCTCTGAATAATCAACTTGAAGTTCAACATTAGTTTCTAATTCACCAGTATCTTTATATAAATTTAGATTAATAGTGTTATTTTCAATTATTTTTTCATATCCGTCTTCTACCTCCCAAACAGGTCTTAGTTTATTCATCAGAGATACCGTATTTCGTTTGGCTTCTTGTGAATCACTTAGCAATATCTCACTACCTGCAAATTTTTTCTGTTCTGGAGGGAGTATAAAACAAATTCCCTTTTCTCTCAATAGACTTTCATTATTTTTGAATACATGAAATGCTAAAAGTTCAAGTAAATTTTCTCCACCTAAATATCTATCCCCTTGTGCTCCAAATTGCTCTATAGCAAAGTGATGTCGCCTTTTATCTTGCTCTGAATTAGCTTGTCTATAAATTCCAAAATCAAAATCAGTTGTGCCTCCGCCAAAATCAAACACACCATAAAAGATTTTTTCATCACCTTTAGGTTTAAAACCATATTCCGTAAGAGCAGATATTACATAACCAGCAGGCTCGCTTAAATTTGTGGTGACATTAAATTTTGCCATAGCTTCTTCATTTTCTAAAACTTCTTTTGGCAACGATTGTTTAAGTCCACGCTCAAATGAAGTTACTAATTTTTCACGAACTTCTTTTTCATAAGAAACAGGATAAGATAATAAATATTTTAAATAAATTCCATTACGCATATTATTAATATATAATCCTAAATAATATGCATAAATTTCTAGTGGATTAAACATATCATCTGTAATTTCTAAAAAATTTGGCAAATCTTGTGTATAAGATTTTTTATCTTTAATTCTCATTTTTTTATCTGTATTTATACACCACTGTTTTATGTCATTCAAAAATGCATAATAATCTTCATTAGAGCTGTTTAATAATTGGGAAAAAGCCGTATGAGAAATTGTAACATCAGCCCATTTTGTATGTGGTCTACCTTTAGTTTGTGTATAGTCATTTAAAAAGCTTTCCCAATCAATAAATTCTATAACAGTTGGATTTTCGTAATCTTTTGCACTAACATCTTTTTTTAAATTACCTGTTCCTATTCGCATTGGGAATATATCTGCACTATTTTCTTGATATACCACCACTGTACTTTTTGTCCCAAAATCAATTCCTACAATTCCACCTTGTTTTATATCTAAAAGTGGATTTCTATACACGAGCTTATTTTCGTTATCTAAAATATGTCTATTTAATTCAGGATCAACCTCCCAATGACCACGATTTATATCATGTAAGATTTTTTCGTCATAACTAGAAGAAGCTATTCTATTTTTATCGCAATTTAAAAGAGCTATTTTTGTTTTTTCAAGTAATGAAATTACAGCACAGGTAAGTAAAGGCTGTAATGTTTTATCAAGACTATCTTTTCCAAGAATATCTTCTAATCCTTCAATTTTAAGTTCATTGTTAACAATTTTAATTTTGTCTAAGTGTTGTAATTTAAAAAATAATTCATAATCGGATTGATAACTTGTATCTGCTGGTATTAATCCATTCGTAATCCAGCTAAATAAAATTTCTAAATTGTTTATATTAGTTTTCATCCTTGATATTGGAAAATTAATCATTCTTCCTTCAGCATAATCAAAGCTAGAATTTAAGCTCATATATCTAAAGTTGTTATTACCATTTATCCAAGTTATATATCGGTCTGTTTCATTAGGAGATACTAAAATGGTGCTTATATTTCTTGTAGGAAAATCATTACTCTTATAAAGACTTTTGGCTTCAGTTGCCTTTAAAAAATCCCAATTCATTCCTTCAAATTTAGGGTCATTTACTTCTTCATTTCCATATGAGCAACTATAAAAATTGCAATCTGGAAAATAAGCTTTTAATTCAGAATCAAAAAATACTTTTTTAGTTTCAAAATATCGCCATCTAGTATGTTTGAACATTTCATTTAGCTCATCTAGCATAGCATAAAATTTTATTCTAACTTCTTTAATTATTTGTATACTTATTAAATTTTCGTTCATTTTTCCTCCATATTTAATTTAGTAGTATTTTTAAAATTTTATCCAACTATTACTAAAGATTTTTGTATGAATTTATTATTTCGTATGTTTTTAATTCCATTAAATTTAACTTCTTTTATTTCAAATCCATTTGATGTTCCTACTCTAATGTGTTCATCTGTATCAAATTCTATACCAATAGATACTTCTATTCTTTTGTATTGAGAATAAATTTTAGTATATTTATCAAATAATATATCGAAAAATTGAGCAAGCTCATCTGCCTCTTTGCGATTATTTAAATATAAATACACAATATATTCCCATAACATTTTCAGCTTTTCATAATCTCCTATACAAATCAATAAATCTTCTGTGCAATTGGCATTTTTAAATATATTTATAATACCATTTTTTGAAATATCAGATAAAGTTTCATAAGCTCTATCAATTATTTCTAATGTTTTATATTTTTGAACATTCTTTTTATATATTTCTAGCTCTGTAGTTATTTTTTCTAATTCTTGTTTCGATTGTTTTAATTGATTTTCAATCTCACTTTTTGTAAAATATAGCTCTAAATTATTTTCCATTGTTTCATCTTGTTTATTGTCTTGAAAAATTTCCCTAAGTCTAAGTGTATCTACCATCTGGTTCTCCTTTTGTATTGTATTTTATTTAGTATATGCAAATTTTAAAATAAAAAAGCTATTTTGAGCAAAGATATATGTAACGTGGTATGATTAAAAATAAAAATGGCTAAAAATTATGCTGTAGGAAAGTTTTTGCAATTTATTACAATGGAGCATATTATTTTAAAAGGTTTATAAATATGATAGTTCACTTGACAAAATGAACAGCTAATATCATTTTATGATACTAGCTATTTGTAATCAAAGTTATTATACATAGATATTTTTTTTAAAGCATTTTTTTAAACTATATTAATGTTTCTCAAATTATTTGAGTTTTTTGTATATTTATTTCTTTCTATATTCTAATAATAGAATTATAAATCCTATCAATGATATAAAAACACTAAAACAAAAAGGATAGAGTAAATCTAATTCTGTTTTATCAAAAAGAGCAGACCATAACTTACTATAATTCCATGTTTGCATATTTATGCTGAATAATGCTCCTAAACATAGTTGAAAGCAGACGCTTAATGTACCTAGTCCTGATAGCCATGCTCCAATAAATATTTTCTTCATATCTATTTTCCTTTCTTATTTATTACTTAAATGAAAATATATAATTATATCTCATATAACTATATGTTACATTTTATATAATATGCTTCTTGTGCCAGTTAAAATTAGAAAATTATATAAGCAATCTATTTAGAAAAAATAAACTAAAAAATTAATTTAAAAACTATTGTTCTAACTATATTAGAGCAATATGTTTTTTTATTAAAATTACTTATAAAATTAATAAAAATATTATATAATAGTAATACAATATTTTTTATTTGATAACATATTTATATTATATTGTAATTAATATTGAATATTAAAAAAGGAGAGGCTACTTAACACAAAAAATATTTAATTTAATTGATTTGACTAAAATTTTTGTGGATATTTTAAGTAGTAAAAAATAATGAGTAAAATAATTATTAAAAAAAGAGAAATAGCAGCAACATTAATAATTCTTGGCACAGTATTTGGTGTACTAGCTCCACATATGAGCTATACTTCATTAGCAGAAGAAAATTCAAAATATGTTGAGCAAATTGAACTAGAAGAACCCGAAATAAATTTACCTGAATTATTTGAAGTAGAAAGTCCTGTAATTAATATTGAACCTGAGCTTGGTGCAGAACCAGATTTTTTTGATCCTGATGATATAGAAATACCTGGAATACAAATTTATGAACCACAAGAGATAATAATACCAGATCTACCAGAATTAGAAACTTTAGACAACATTCTACCTGAAATACCAGTATTTGATATTGAAACAAACTCAAATTTAATATCTGGTTTAGACCCAGGCTTCGATATTGGAACTGAAGGTGAATTTTTTAAAGGTCTTTCACTTGACTGGGGAACGGGTGCAGCAACTATTGAAATAGGCGATGATAATGGTAATAATGTTTTAGAATTAACTAATACTGGGGGCTCCAGATCTATTAAGTTTACTCTTACAAATTTAGAACCAAGCACAAAGTATCAGCTCAGTTTAAAAGCAAAAAAAGGAACAACTAATCAATCTTCAGCGATTGTTATGAATAAAAATTCTGTAGTTGGTGAAACTTCTAATGTTGTAAAAGGTATTAATGCAACTGCAAGCTGGGAAGATATAGTATTTCAATTTACTACAACTGAAACAGCAACTTCAGTAGCATTTGGAATTAATTTTAATAGTAGTTCTGTAACATATGATAACGCTAAAATATATATTGATGACTTAAAGTTAGTTCTTGCAGATGGAGTAGAACCACCAGTTCCTGACCCATATCCAGGTTTTAATGATCAATTTAATCCAGAGAATGAAAAATTAGATGCAACACCAGAATTTTTGCCATTATCAGATAGTGAAAATATTCGTAAATGGTCACTTAGTGAAACATTTTCAGATGAGTTTGACGCAACTACTTTAGATACTGATAAATGGGATACTTTAAATAAAAAATGGTCTGGACGGTTTCCTTCATATTATGTTGCAGAAAATGTATTTGTTGAAAATGGTAAACTAGTTCTCAGAGCAAATTGGGGAGACATGGTACTAGACAAAAATGGAGAAGTAACCACAGCTGGTCAAATGACTCAAGGATATGAAGCTGCAGTTGCTCTAAATCCAATTTATACTGGTTATGGATATTATGAAGTAAAAACAAGGACTGCACCTATTAGTATGACTAGCTCGTTTTGGATGAGAGGAGATTCAAAAGAAATTGATGTATATGAACAAGTTGGTCGAGCAAAAAATAATCCAAAGCCAGATGCATATCCAATAAATACTCATGATTTTGAAAGTGGGACAGATATTGCTGATCCATTTACATATTATACAGGAGAAGATTTAACATTAGATTATCATGTTTATGGACTTGAATGGGGAAAGGATTGGCTGAAGTTTTATTATGATGGAGAATTAATTCATGTTAGGGAAAACAAAGTATTTAACGAACCACAAGAAATGAAATTTGATATGGAAGCTTTTAAATGGAAAGGTTTTCCAGATAAAACAGACTTTACAACTTTTGCTGACCCATTAACATTTGAAGAACGATTTGCAGGAGATTTCCATATAGAATATATTAGAGTATGGCGTTCAAATGAACCACAAGTTGAAGAGGAAGTTGTAGAACCAGAAATACCTGCTCCAAAAGAAACTAGTGCTATAAAAGGGACTCCAAAAGATATCACATCTGATGGTACAATAGACGTTTTATGGCAAGAGGCAGTACAAATAAGTGATTTCAATCTTTTATTTGGAGGAATTGAAAAGCTCGATGCAACTATTAAAGTTAAAACTATGTGGGATGAGGATTATTTATATATTTTATCTGAAGTTAAGGATAAAGATGTATTTATAAATCAAACTGCACATCAAAATGGAGATAATATAGATATATATCTTGATGGTGATAACAAAAAGAATACCACATATGACACAAATGATAAGATGATTAAAGTAATGCCTGATGGAACCTTATCAACTTCTGTTACGGGAGTTACATTATCTTCGTATAAAAATAATGATGGTTATACAATTCAAACTAAGATACCATGGAGCTTAGTAAGTGTTACTCCAGAAATAGATAAAATAATAGGTTTTGATATTCAGTTAAATGAAGGTCACCAAGACAGTCAATCACGAGAAGCCTTTGTAGCTTGGAATGGAGATAAATTTCTATATCAAGACTTATCTACCAGTGGAAATTTAAAATTAATTGGTGAAAACAAAAATTTATTAAAAGATATAGACCCAGCATTTGATAATGGAATAGAAGGAGCAATGTTTAAAGGATTTGTAAATGGTTATGGTCCTGCAGAAGTAAATAAGGCTATTATTCAAGAAAATGGTAATAACATTTTAGAGCTTACACACACAGGAGCAGTAGGTTCTGACAAATATACCCTTACAGGATTAGACACAAACACTATTTATAAACTAACATTTGATGCTAAAAAATCTTCTGGATCACCTAGTGTTATGGGTATTATTAATGGAAAAACTGTTACAACAGGGAAAGATATTACCGTTGCAATTACAGAGGATTGGCAAAACTTAACTTTAAAATTTACTACTCTTAATGTGCCCACAGATGTAGTATTTGCTTGTAATTTTAGTGATACAAATTCTACCTATGAGAATGATAAAGCATATTTTGATAATTTCTACTTAGAAAAAATTGGTGAAGCAGAATCTTCTGTTGTAAGTTATGAATATATAAATGAATATTTTGAAGAACTAAATACTAAAACTTTAACATCTTCTGATAATGTGGAATGGGTACAGTTTGCTCCAGGAAATGCGGGTGATTCAGACGGCGTATTTATACACCCAACAGATGATAATACCATGTTTAGCTTTCCTGATATGGGAAATGCATATATGTCGGGTGATGGTGGCAAAACTTGGGATACTATTTTAAATCATGATTTAACAACAAATAGACATCTTACTAAAGTGTACGGAATGGATTTCTCAAGACAAGATGAAAATTTTGGTATGGCATCAAATAATGCGGGTATACAAATTACAACAAATAAAGGTGTAAGCTTTAGTGATTACGTATTTGAAGGTAATATAGAAGCTCTTGCAGTTCATCCAAATGATGATGACATTTGGTTTGCAGGTTCAGGAAATTTCTGGAATACAAAACAAAATTATCGTACAGATGCAAAACCACATGGAATTAGTCCAGCAGGTAATGCAGGAAAGCTATATAAGACTACTGATTCAGGAGATACCTGGACAGAGCTCAAAAATACGGGAATTCACGCAAAAGCAGAATTTGGAGAAATCTATATTGATGCTCAAAATACAGAGTTAATGTTTACTTCAACCACTTATGGTTTATATAAAAGCGAAGATGGTGGAGATACGTGGGATAAAATCACATCAATAGAAAAAGAAGATGGTGGAGATACGTGGGATAAAATCACATCAATAGAAAAAGAAGATGGTGATGACCATGATTTAATTTCTGACTTAGAAGTTTATGTAGATCCATCTACAGGAGATTTAACACTATTTGTAATAAACCAAATTCAATATCAAATTAATGAATCTACAGAGTCTATAGAAAGTACAGGAGGTATATTAAAAAGCACAGACCTTGGTGAAACGTGGACAGATATCACTGGAGATTTAGGAATTGATTTAGATGCTCTTAATAAAGAAATTTACACATTGGTAACAGAAACATTAGATCCAAATAATATTGATTATAAAGGAAGTGAAAACTTTATATCTAATTGGTTCTTTAGTTCAACATCTATGCATGGTTATTTTGATAAAGCAATTAAAGACGTAGCTCCAAATTTTCCAACACACTTTTTGCATAACTATGACCATATAGAAGTTGACCCTACTAATCCAGATAAAATATATTTATCTCATGATGGAAAATGGTCTAAATCTATGTATATAGGCGATGTTTGGACTACAGATGACGGTGGAAAAGACTGGTATATTGCAACCCGAACAGGTCTTGCTTGGGAATATCCATCAGAATACTGGGAATCTCAAAATCAACTACAAGAGCGTAATGTTCAACCAGACCATTATAATTATGAGTTTGGAATAGAATTATATGCTCTATCAGGAATTAGAGATTTAGATATGAATAGTAAAGGAGATATATTTGCTTTATATAGAACTCTTTATAAATCTGAAGATGGTGGCGGATATTGGCAGAATCTCGATAGTGTTCAACTACCCAATGGTGGTTGGATTGGAACAGGAGCAAGTAATCTCCCAGGTAAACAAATTATAACTGACACAAGAGATACAACTCTTATGTATATGGTTGCTGGTGAAAATAGATTATTCCAAAAAGTTGATGGTGATGAAGAATATTATTATTCAGATACAACAGCTATGGTAAATTATGAGCATTCTCCTGAGAATATTTCTATGATAGCAATCCATCCAGATGATATTGATACAATGTATGCTGTTATGTTAAGACAAACAGGTCAAGGTGAGTTCTATAAATCAACTGATGCAGGTGAGACTTGGGAAAGTATATCTCAAATTTTTCAAACATCCGCAATTCACACAAAAGTTGTACAAAAGGGATTGATTATTGACCCAAATAACCCAGATAATATGTATTTTGCAGTCACAGCTACAAATGTAAATGAAGTTCCGCCTCTACATGGAACAGAATATAGTGGTGTATATAAATCAGATGATGGTGGATATAACTGGACGCATATTACAACGGGTCTTTCTGGTACAAATGATGTATTTGATTTGGAATTTGCTCCAAATAATACAAATACTATTTATGCAGCCGCATCTGCTGGCAATGCTATATCTATATTAAATCCTGAAAGTATTTCATCTTGGACTGTTACCAGTACAGGTAGTGGCACAGCAAAAGCAGAAACAAATAATGATGGATATTATTCAATCGTTCTTAAACAAGACGGTGTTGCAATAGAAAGAGCTCTTACAGACTTATTGCCAAACACTGAATATTATGTTTCATACTACACTAATGCCGAAACCGATCAGTCTGCAACTATATCTGTTTTATCATCATCTGGAACAGAACTTGGTAAAGTAGATGTATCAAATAACACAGGACTTGTAAAAGGTGTCTTATTTAAAACAGGTGATGAGGAAACATCTGTGAAGCTCAAACTGTCTAAAGAAGAAGGTGAGGGCGAAGTATCATTTGATAAATTGACATTAAAAACTGCTGGTGGATTGTATCGTTCAACTGATAATGCTCAAACTTGGACAGTTGTACCAACATTTCCTAACCTTCCACAAGTAAATAATATTGTTTCAACAAGCGATAAAATATATGTCGCAGCAGGTAATGTAACAACTGGTATTGAAAATGGTGGATTATGGGTAGGAGATGCAAACGGTGAAAATTGGAAAAAAATATTTGAGCATCCAAAAGTAACTGACGTGAAAGTGGATCCTCTTAATGAAAAGAGAATATTAGTTAACGTTTCAAATGAATCTTCTGGATATACAACTTATAATGCTGGAGTATATTTATCAACAGACTCTGGAGCAACTTGGGCTAAAATTAATAAGGGAATAGGTAATTCTATAGGTGTGTATGATGTTGCATTTGATTTAGATGATTCAGATATTTTGTGGTTAACAAGCAGTTCTGGTGGATTTTATAAAGGCTTTATTGGCGGAGCTTCAGAAAGACCAACAAATCTTCCGACATTTGATATAACATTTGAAACATATGACAACAAGACTATTACTGAGCAAGTAAAAAAATATTCAAAAGTTATTTTACCACAAACACCGACTAGAACAGGTTATATTTTTGACGGTTGGTATGATGGAAATAATAAGTATAATTTTAATATTCCAGTTATAGAAGATATTACTTTAACTGCTAAATGGATTAAAAATGATGAGGATATAGTTGACACAACAAAACCTGCTATACACTATTCGGGTAGTAAAGAAATCTCTATCACACAAGGAGCGTCATTTACTATGCCTAATATTACCGTAACTGACGATGTAACAACCAATGTAACGCTCAATAGTGTAATTACAAATTCTGCTGGTACAGTTATAAATTCTATCAATACAAGTGTGGTCGGCACATACAAAATAACTTATACTGCAACTGATGAGGCTGGTAATTTGAGCTCTTTAGAAATTATAGTTAAGGTCAAAAAGAAATATATCGATGATAACAATGACGACGATGACAATGATAAAGAAGACGATGATAATAATGATAAAGACGATCACACAGATAATGATAAAGATGAAATAAAAGAAGTTTTTGATATCAATAAATTTTTAATAGATAATAATATGACTATGCAAGATATAGAAAATACTAAACAAAAACTAAATAACTTATCTATTCAGAATAAAATTATTTCACAACAAATTTTACAACAATATTTACCATATACTAGCATTAATACGAATTTAAATTTTGATGCTCTAAATCAGGTTTTAGGAAATATATATTCTAAAACTGAACTTTTATCTATGGTAGCTGCTCCTGATATATTATTAGCTTTGAATATTGATGTTAATTCATTGACTCAGTCAACATATATTATACCTTTAAATGAAATTGACTTCAAAGATATGACTAAAGACACTGGAGCAACAGAAGAAATTAATCAAGCTATTAAACTCGGATTAATATCTGAAAGTTTTTATAAAACATTTGGTTCCAATACTGCTATACCTTTGGCAGATGCTCTAGTTCTTTTAGATAAAGTATTGTTATTAAATGGTACAACTCACATGGAATTATCAAGAACTCAGGTAGAAAAATATATGATCGACAAAAATTATTGGGCTTTTAAGCATATGGCTTCTATTGGCTCTAAATTAACTGAACCTACATTAAAACTTATAGCAAGTATGCCTCCAACTGGTCAAATTAGTATAGAATTGCTTGCTCAACTTATATATGAAACTACAAATGGAAAAATTGCTCCAACTACTACTGCAAAAATTTCTTCAAATATTAATTCTACGTATAAAGATGCGATAAATTATTGTGTACAAATTGGAGCTTTAACTGGAACTATTGAGCCATTCAAAAATGTAACTCTAGCAGAATTAACATCAATTTTATTAAAAATTTTAAAATTTTAACTGCACTTAGCAAGAATTCTCCTACCTTTGTGCCGTTGGCACTTTCTAACCCTAAACCCACCTGTGCATTCGGCACTTTCCTTCCTTCCTTAAAAGGAGGGACGATAGTGGGACTGTTAATAAACGATGCTTTTAGTAAAAATATAACCCAGAAAAAGAGATATCTCCTATGGATAATCAACTATTTTTTTAGAATTAGCGTTGATTAAAATTTTGGAAAGTGATAAAATCAAATAAAAACTTAGGAGGATTTTATGTCAGGACATTCAAAATTTGCAAATATAAAACATAGAAAGGCAAAAAATGATGCTCAAAAGGGAAAAATCTTTACAAAACTAGGGCGCGAAATTGCTGTTGCTGTTAAAAGTGGAGGCTCTGATCCAAATACCAATAACAGGTTAAAAGATATAATTGCAAAAGCTAAGTCAAATAATATGCCAAATGATACTATTGCACGAAGTATAAAAAAAGCAGAAGGTGATACAGACGGAGTTAATTATGAATATATAACTTATGAGGGATACGGACCAAATGGAATTGCTGTAATTGTAGAAACGCTTACGGATAACAAAAATCGAACAGCGGCCAATATTAGAGCAGCCTTTTCAAAGGGAAATGGAAATATGGGGACGTCTGGTTGTGTATCTTTTATATTTGAAGAAAAAGGTGAAATAATTATTGAAAAAGAAGATAATGATATAGATGAAGATGAACTTATGATGCTTAGTCTTGATGCTGGAGCAGACGATTTTGTCGCAGAATTTGAAGGCTATGTTATAACTACTTCAAAAGATGCTTTTTCAGATGTTTATAAAGTATTAGAAGACTCTAATATAAAAATAGCTAGTGGTCAAGTAACAATGATTCCAACCACAAATGCACAAATTACTGATGATAATATAAAAGCATTTACTAAAATGTTAGATTTATTGGAAAATGATGATGATGTACAGGAAGTATATCATAATTGTAATAATTTTGATGAATAAAAAAAGTTTCTGCAGGCAAAAAAGCTTGCAGAATTTTTATTTTTTTGAATAATGTTTTTTTCTAGTAAATATAAATATAATTATAATTCCTACTGCAGCAACAACAAATACATCTATATTAAAAAAATATGAACTTTTTACAACATTAGGTTCATTATAGGCAGTAGTAGCTGGTTTAAATTTTATTTTAGAAATTACCAGTTCACTTGATGCAAGATTTTTTCCATTATGCATATAAGTGATATTACCAACCGTGTCTCCTTCTTTTGCTCCAAGACGTAAATTTTTTTCTAAGTTCATAAATACATCTAAATCTTTTTTAAATACATCTGAGCGTACAACAACGCTTATCTTATCTTTGGTTGAAATTTCACAACTTGCAACTTCAAATAATTTTCCACTTTGTATTGAATACAATGGAGCAACTGTTATGATTTCATTCGGTGAATTTAAATTTAAAGATGAATAAGAATTAAACCCATAATCTAGTAAAGCATTTGTATCTATATAATTAGTTTGAATATTTCCTTTCATAATTACCACTATTAATTCAACTTCTCCTCTTTTACCCACTGTCACTAGAGTATTCCCTGCTTGACTTGTATATCCTGTTTTTCCAAGTATAACGTCTTCTCTATAGCGTTGACTGTCTTTAACTGGATTCATAAGAGCATGACTTTGTGATAAATACGTAGTTGAATTTGATAAATTAGTTGATGGAATTTGATATGTTGGATTATCCATAATTTCAAGAAGATATTCATTATTATAAATTCCTTTTGTAATTAATGCCATATCATATGGGGTTGTATAATGATTTGAATCATGAAGCCCATGAGGATTTGCAAAATTAGTTTTTGTAGCTCCAAAATCATGAGCTGTTTTTGTCATAAGTTTAGCAAAATTTTCTGTTGTACCAGATACTCTTTCTGCTAGAGCATTTGCCACTTCATTTGCCGATTCTAATAACAGAGCATGCAGAGCTTGATCAACTAAAATTTGTTCGCCTTCTCTCATTCCTATATTACTGCTATTATATTCTAAACTATATACTGCATGACGTGAAAAAGTTATATATTCATTAGGATTAAGATTTTGTATTGCAAGATATGCTGTTATCAATTTTGTTATACTAGCAGGATAATATTTTTCATAAGCATTTTTTTCATATAATATTGAGCCTGTTTTTGCATCCATTAAAATTGCAGCTTCAGCATTAATAGTTGGAAGCTTTTGTGTTGCTACTAAAATATTTGAGCTAGTTAAAATAAACATACATAATATTATTTTTATAAATCTATACGAAGAAATATTTTTTTTAAAAATAGTTACTAACACTGATAAAACTCCTTTAAAAAATATTAATAAAAACAATTATATCACAAAAGTACTTTGTACGTCCAATTATTTAAACATTTTTAAAAAAAAGTGAAAAAATACTTTACAAATTATATCTTTTTGTATTATCCTTATCTAATTAAAATATAATTTGAAATATTTTGTTAGAAAGTGACTAATTTTTTTAGAAAATGTCAACACTTTAAGACGAGGTGATTTATGAAAGAAAATTACAAAGGAATAGTTTTGTTTTTATTACTTATAACTTTTGCTACTATGTTTATTTTCTATAATAAAATTGATCCTGAAGTTGTTTTTACTGAGCATGACAAAAAGATAGAGTCAATTGCTACAAAAGTTAGAGAAATTAAAGATGAAAGTTCAGCTACATCCGAGGAAATTAACTTACTTAATCATGAGCCTATAGAAATATATATTCATATTGATGGAGAAGTACAAATGCCTGATGTTTATAAAATTGAAGAAGGTAAAATTATTGATGATTTGATTAAAATGGCAGGTGGTTTAACAGATAACGCTGACTTAACAACTATTAATCTCGCTGAAAAAATTAGTCCTAATACCAAAATATTTATTCCAAAAAAGGGAGAAAATTTAGCTGTTGAAGCAAATCATATGTTTGAAGAAAACATAGATTCAAAAGATAGTCGTATAAACATAAATACAGCAACAGTAGCCGAATTTGATTCGCTCCCTGGGATAGGAGCAGTAAGAGCTAGTGCAATTATCGCCTATAGACAAGAATTTGGAAGTTTTAATGATATACAAGAGCTAACAAATATATCTGGCATAGGAGATGCAACTTTGAGTAACATCAAAGATTTAATCAAAATTAAATAAAAAATGGAGGAAGATATGAAAATTAGAGCTTTAGTTGTAGATGACGAAAAACTTATTGTAAAAGGAATTGTATTTAGTTTATCTCAAGAGGGTTGGGACGTTGATAGTGCATATGATGGGGCACAAGCTATTGAAGCAATAAAAAATGAAACGTATGACATTGTTATATTAGATGTTATGTTGCCCGAATATACAGGGCTTGAAGTGTGTCAAATAGTTAGAGAATTTTCAAATGTTCCAATTATCATGCTCACTGCAAAAGGTGATGATATGGATAAAATTATGGGACTTGAATATGGAGCAGATGATTATGTTACAAAACCGTTTAATGTACTAGAATTAAAAGCTCGTATCAAAGCAGTTTTAAGACGTTCTATTCAAGAAAAAGAAACTGAGAAAAAAACAATTGAAATTGGTGAATTGCGACTTGAATGTAACAGTAAAAGAGTATTTTTAAATAATGATGAAATAAATTTAACTTCTAAAGAATTTGATATGCTCGAACTTTTTGCAACACACCGTGGTAAAGTCTATAATAGAGCTCAACTTTTAGATGCTATTTGGGGTAAAGCATATCCAGGTGATGTTAGAACAGTAGATGTACATGTAAGAAGACTTCGAGAAAAAGTGGAACCTAATCCAGCACAACCAGAATATATCTTCACAAAATGGGGTGTTGGATATTATTTCAAAGATTAACAATCAGTGGATTTATAGTCTAAGATGGCAATTATTGTTCTTTTTTATGGTTGTAAGCGGAGTCCCTCTTTTGCTTTTTTCTCTGCTTGCCCATAATAACATAGAAACCTATTTTTTAAATAATAGTAAACAAGAGTGGATTAGACAAGCAAATCTTGTTGCAAGCCAAATTGTAGAAAATAGTAACTATTTACAACAAGGTGAAGAGTATCTAAGTTTTATGTCTAAAATTTCAAATATCGGAAGTGAACTTAGCATAAATGCTAGAGTCATTGTAATTGATAAATTTGGATATGTTGTAGCTGATTCTAGTAGAATAGATATTAATTCTACATTAGTATCAAATCAAGTCATTAATGCATTAAATAAGCATGATAGTGCAGAAAGAATATTTAAAGATGGTGAGCATATAATGAGTACCGCTGTTGCTATTAGAGATTTAAAAGATACTAATAATATTTTAGGAGTAGTATTGCTTTCTACAAATATAGATGATGTTTATACTTTACTTCAAGAAATTTCTACCCAAATATATCTTCTATCTTTATTTACAATTGTTTTGACAGGTCTACTTAGTTTTTTTATATCAACATTTTTTACCAAGCCAATTCAAGAACTTATGTTTTCAGTTGAGAAAGTTACAGGTGGTCTAATGGACGAAAAAATCCTTATAAAAGGACGCTCAGAAATGGCACAACTGGCAAAAGCATTTAATTCTATGACAGATAAATTAAAACGAATTGATGAAACAAGACAGGAATTTGTGTCTAATGTATCTCATGAACTTAAAACACCTTTAGCATCAATAAAGGTACTTAGCGATTCTCTTATAAATGATAAAAATGCACCAATAGAAATGTATCAAGAGTTCTTTCAGGATATAAATCATGAAGTTGATAGATTAAATACTATTATTAATGACTTATTATCTTTAGTAAAATTAGATAGTAATAGAGTGCATTTAAACTTAGAAGAAACAAACTTAAATCCGTTAGTAAATTCTATATTAAAACGACTTGCTCCTCTTGCTAAACAAAAAGAAATATCGCTTATATATGAAAGTCAAAAAGATATAAAAATAGAGGCTGATCCTTTAAAACTTACTCTTGCCATATCGAACTTAGTAGAAAATGGAATAAAATATACTCCTCCAAAAGGTAAAGTCAATATAACTATAAAAGATGATACTCTCAATGCCTTTATAATTGTAAAAGATACAGGCATTGGAATAGCTAAAGTAGAATTACCTAAAATATTTGAAAGATTTTATCGTACGGATAAAACAAGAAATCGCGAAACAGGAGGCACGGGTCTTGGGCTTTCAATTACGTATAGAACAGTAATTATGCATAAAGGTTCTATTAAAGTAGAAAGTGAAGAAGGAGTTGGCTCTAAATTTATAATACAACTCCCTTTAAAACAAAATTAGAAATGGTGAGATATAAATGAAAAAATATATGATATTTCTAATAGGTCTATTTATATTTTTGACTTGTAGTTGCATAAGCAATGAAACGATTAAATATAAATTTTTTTATTTTGATGTTACGAAAAATGAACTAGTAACCCACGAAGTTAATATAGATTCAGTCAATAATAATCGTGAAGAAATAATATATTTATTAACAGAAGCACTATATAAAAAAATAGATGTAACGTCTAAAGCAAAGATTTCATCTGTGCCTACTATTATTACTTTAAATAATGATATTGCTCATCTTAATTTTGATTCAAGCTTTCATAATCTAACTATTATAGAACAGCTATTAACAAGAGTAGCTCTTGTATATACATTAACGAATCTTGATTTTATCTCTGGAATAGAAATATCTATTGACAATACTCCAATTACAACCAAAAATGGTGTGGCTATTGGAATAATGAATAAAGAAAATATTATACTAAATTTAGTAAGTCCTAATCCTCCTACTAGTTATCAAACTTTAAAATTATATTTTTTAGATAAAACAACAAATAAACTTGTTCCTGAAACAAGAGGAATTGAAGTTAATAAAGATTTTCCAATTGAAAAATATATTATACAAGAGCTTATAAAAGGTCCTACAAGTGACAAACTACTTCCAATCTTACCTGCTGATACAATTATAAATTATATAGCAACTAAAAATGGAGTATGTCAAGTAGATTTATCAAGTGGTAGTAGTTTTAAAGAAATACTTGCTCGAGATGGCGAAAAAATGCTTGTAGAAGCAGTAGTAAATTCGTTAACAGAAATTTACTATATACAGAAAGTAGGCTTGTTAATTGATGGAAAAAGAGAGCTAGATTCACTAGGTATCATAGATTTAAATTTATTATTTGGAAGGAATGAAAGTGTAATTGCTAAATAGAGAAAGAGTATTATTGCGTAGTTTAATATATGTAATAATTGGCATAGTATTTGGGAATATATACAAAGAAGTATATATTCCTTTTTTTATATGCAGTTTATTTACTGCACTATACTATAGTATAACTAAAAATATAAGTATTTTTGTGTATGGCACTATATTTATAGTGGCTTTTTTATTTACTTTATATCATCCTCTTACACAAAGTCAGTTATTTTGGCAATCATATTCCACAGCTATTATAGAGGGAAAAATTACAGAAATAAAAAATGAAGAATATATTTCTATACTTACTATAAAAAATGTAAAATTAGAAAATAATATTCAAAAAAATATTTTTGGTAAAGTAAATATTGAAATAAAAGATTCTGATATTGAATTTAGTGTAAATGATATTATCAAATGTGAGATAAGAATAGAACCTATGTTTTTATCAAGTTTTGATGATTTTGATTATAACCAATATTTAAAAAGTGAAGGAATTGTAGCAACAGCTACAGTTAAAAAAGTTATAAATTATAGCGAGCAAACTACTATTTTAGAAAAAGTAAGAAGTTCTTTTCAACAATATATATTAAAAATATTTAAAAATGATACAAGCGGAATTATTATTGCACTTATATTAGGAAATATGTCTATGATAGATGAAGATATATACTCATCTTTTCAAATATTAGGTATTGCTCATATCTTAGTGATTTCAGGCTTTCATTTAGGTGTTATCCATTTAATATTACAAAAATTTGTTAGTTATATTTCTTATATTTCTTATGTTTTTAAAAGTCATTATTTCAATACTGTCATTGCGTTCTTATTTAATTTCAAACCTATAATTACACTGCTAATCATATGGTCTTACTGGTTTATTGTAGGATTTTCAGTTTCGATTACAAGAGCTGCTATATTAATT
Source organism: Candidatus Epulonipiscioides gigas (assembly GCA_001983555.1). Classification (GTDB taxonomy): domain Bacteria; phylum Bacillota; class Clostridia; order Lachnospirales; family Cellulosilyticaceae; genus Epulonipiscioides; species Epulonipiscioides gigas. The sequence continues at coordinate 9,439 of LJHE01000078.1, read as the reverse complement.
TCAATTATTATACTTGGTTATTTAATTCAAGAAGAAAATGATTTTTTTACATCATTATCGTTAGCTGCTCTAATGATACTGGCTTATAATCCATTTACTCTTACTTCTGCAAGTTTTATAATTTCTTTTGCTACTGTAATAACAATAGGAATTTATAATATTGTTAAAGAACATTATTTGGAAAGAACTCAGAAATTAAAGATTAACTTTGAAGCATTAATCTTTAACACATGTATACTATTAGGAACAGGTCCTATTCTTTCATATTATTTTAATGTAATTTCTTTATGGGGTATAATCTTAAATATTGTTATTCTTCCTATTTTTAGTTTAATAACTTTAATGACTTTATCTACTTTATTATTTGGAATACTTAATATTAATATAGATACATTTATGGCTTGTATTATAGTATTTATAATAGACAATATAGTATATATTTTAGACGAAATATCAAATCTTTCCATTGGAATTATACAATTTAATCAAATTTCAATTTATACACTTATACTTTATTACATTGTAATTTTATCTCTTATATTAGTATATATTTATAATGAAAATTTAATGAAATCAATAAAACTTATATTTAAAAGGAGTATTTAATGAACGAATGTTATTTAATTTATGGTAAAGACAATTATTTAAAAAATCGTAGATTACAACAATTAAAGAGCAATATAATTTCTGCTGACGATATGATGAACTATACAATATTTGATGGAAAAAATTGTGATATTAATAAAATTATTGAAGAAGCAGAAACTTTTCCTTTCTTTAGTGAAAAAAAAGTTATAGTAGTAAAAGAAAGTGGACTTTTTATAGCTGGCAGAAAAAATGATAGTGAAAAAATTTTACTTTGGCTTAAAAATTTTCCACAATATTTATATTTAATTTTTTTAGAATCAAAGATAGATAAAAGAACTATGTTATATAAAACTATTTCAAAAATAGGTCAAGTAGAAGAATTCGATTTTATAAGCTCTGCTCAAATAGGAGCAATAATTAACCAAGAATTTAATAATCCCGTAATACCAAATAATGTATTTAATTATTTTTTAGCTAGAATGCCACAAGATATTAATTATATTTTATTAGAATTTGAAAAATTACAATCATATTGCGGAAAAAACTCTATTACTATCACTGATATAGATGAAGTTTGTACGCTCAATCTGGAACAAAAGATATTTGATTTAGTAAAACTTATTGTCAAACAAGATACTACTAGAGCTTTAAATATATATCTTAATCTTATAGCTAGTAAGGAACAGCCTTTAGGAATATTAGGATTAATTGCAAAGCAATATAGAAATATGTTACAAATAAAAGATTTATTAAAAGAATTTAATGGTTCTAGGGAGATTTCACAAATAATTCAAATTCCAGAATTCGCTGTTAGAGATATAATTAGTTTAAGCCAAAAATTTGAAAATACAGAATTAGTATCTGCTCTTAAACTTTGTTTAGAAACTGATAGAAATATAAAAACGGGTAAATATGAAGCAATTCATGGTGTAGAATTTTTAATTTTAAATTTATGTATTAAAAATCAGAGCCTTGCACAAACTATCTAAAATGACTAATATAGGAGGTTTTTTTTATGAATAATAATGTAGACGACTTAAAAAATAAGTATCATGAGGGTTATCGATGTATTTATAAAGATAAAAGTGATGGACTAACTGTGCATCTCAAACATTTTAATAAGGAAATCACTCATACTATATCAACTAACCAAAATATGGAAATAGGTGAAATTGAAGATTTTTTAGATAAAGTAGATTTTGAAAAGAAAGCTCAAGGTCATGATGTTTTTTGTACTCATTATGAAGTTGATTAAGTTTTAAAAAACTCAATATATTGAATTTTACTTTTTCTAAAATTTTGGTTGATAATCTATACTATTTTTGATTATACAAAATATCTATCTAGAACCAGATTAATTTATGACTAAAAGAAGTTGAACTTTAAAAAAGATTATAGTTAAAATTAACGTTAATTGCCCAACTGTATGTAAATAGCAGTGGGCAATTTTTGGTTTAAAAAATATTATTATAAAATGCAATTGATTTGCATATTTGTTAAAATAATATTATAATATATTATAAAGAGGTGAAATTTATGAGCAAAAAAAATATTTTAAGCAGAGTTCTCCAATTATTAATAACATTAGTTGGAATAACCTTTATTACATTTAGTTTAATTTATTTAGCTCCTGGTGATCCCGTTAGAACTATGTATATATCAAGTGGAAATATACCAAGTGAAGAAATTATAGAACAAACCAGAGAAGCTATGGGATTAAACAAACCATTTTTAGTACAATACATAGATTGGTTAGGAGGAGTTTTAACAGGAGATTTAGGCATGTCTTTTTCATTAAATAAGCCTGTAATAGATATAATTGCAAAAAGAATTGGCAAAACACTAAATTTATCGATAATGTCACTTGTGATTATGCTCACAATATCTATTCCTCCTGGAATAATATCAGCTATTAAAGCCAATAAACCGTTCGATTATATAGTTAGAGCATATACCTCTCTAGGAATATCTATGCCTGGATTTTTAGTAGGTACGCTGCTTTTATATTTCGTAGGATTAAAGTTAAATTTATTACCAATAGTTTCAATTGGAAATAATATTGAGTCTTTGATATTACCTGCTACTACACTTGCATTTGCTATGTCTGCCAAATATATACGCCAAATAAGAAGTATTGTTTTAGATGAGCTAACTAAAGATTATGTGATTGGAGCAAAAGCTCGGGGAATACGTTTTTGTGATATAGTTATAAAAGATATTTTTCCAAATATTTTACTTCCACTAGTTACATTGCTCGGAATATCATTTGGCTCACTTTTATCTGGAGTTGCAGTTGTTGAAGTAATTTTTTCCTATCCAGGTATTGGAGCAATGGCAGTTGATGCCATAACTTCTTATGATTATTCTTTAATTCAAGCATATGTATTATTAATTTCTATTATTTATATGAGTGTAAATTTACTTGTGGATATTTCTTATAGTTTCTTGGATCCACGAGCAGAAAAGAGGAGCAGATAGCAGATGAAAAATAAAACAATAATAATATTGATAATAATGTTAATTTTACTAGTTTTAGTAGCAATTTTTGCAAATATAATTGCTCCGTATGACCCATATGTAAGCAATCTAAAAAATGCTTTTATGCCACCGAGCTCAGAACATTTATTTGGAACAGATAAACTTGGCAGAGATGTATTATCGCGTGTTATTTATGGAATACGAATATCCCTTTTTGTATCAGTTGCTTTAATTTTATTAATATCAGTAATTGGTAGCACACTTGGTATTATCGCAGGGTATAATGGAAAAATTCTTGATACAATAATTATGAGAATATCAGATATTTTAATTTCTTGTCCATCTATGGTACTTGCAATTGCTCTTGCTGGCATAATGGGTTCAAGTCTGAGAAATGCTATGATTGCAATATTTGTTGTTACAATAAGTAAATACATAAGATTAGCTCGGAGCTTAGTTATAAAAATAATTAATGAAGATTATATAAAATCTGCCAAAATGGCTGGAACAAAAGAAAGCCATATTCTAATTAGACACGTATTGCCAAATATTGTGCAGACTCTTATAATTACTGCTTCAACAGATATTGGAGCAATGATACTTGAATTGTCAGCATTATCTTTTCTAGGTTTTGGTGTACCTGCTCCAATGCCAGAGCTAGGACTCATGATAAATGAAGGTAGACCTTATATGCTTGCCTGTCCTTGGCTTATTTTCTATCCTGGAATTGCTGTTGCTTTAATTGTTACTATTTTTAATCTGTTAAGCGATAATTTAAGAACTAAGAACTAAAATCAGTTTTATCTTTAGCTACTGAAGTTATGTGTAAGTTCCAGATTTGTGTTTGCTCGAAAGCCTCCCCTTTTAAGGGGAGGTGGCAGCGCAAGCTGACGGAAGGGTTCATTTGATTTTCAATTACCTCATTTCAAGTAGAGATTTAGTATTAAAATGTAAGACTTTAAGGTCACTATTATTTGAAAGTACTGTGACTATAGTATAATTTGGAGTTGATAAATATGTTAAAAATTCAAGATATTTCTATATCATATAATAACCATATTATTGTAGATAAGTTTAACTTAGAAGTAAATCAAGGTGAAATAGTAAGCATTGTCGGAGAAAGTGGTTCTGGAAAAACCAGTATAATACGCTCCATTTTGAGATTACTACCCACAAGTGCACAAATTTTAGATGGTGATATTTTATATAATAATACATCTCTTTTAAATTTGTCTGATATAGAATTAAATAAACTTAAAGGAGAAGAAATTGCTTTGGTATTTCAAGATAGTGGGCTTAGTTTAAATCCAATAAGAAAAATAGGTAAACAATTTATACAATATATACAAACTCATAGAGCTTACACTAAACAGGACGCTTATATATTAGCTAGAGATACACTTACTAAAATGAATTTAGATGGTAATGCCATAATGAATTCTTATATATTCAATTTAAGCGGCGGTATGAAGCAAAGAGTTGGCATTGCATTTGCATTAGCTCTTAGACCAAAACTTTTATTACTAGATGAGCCTACAAGTGCATTAGATGTTAAGACTCAAAAACAAGTAATCGATGAACTTTTACAATTACAAAATGAATTTAGCACAGCTATATTAATGATAACTCATAATATTTCACTTGCTCATCGTATGTCTAATAAAATTATTGTTCTCCAAAATGGAAAAATAATGGATTTTAATGATGATTATACTAATAGATTATTTGGCGATTTAAATAAATGTATGAGCACACAAATTAATATCTAAGGGAGGATTTAAAGTGGAAAAGATAATTAGTATTAAAAATATAAATAAAGCTTTTAATTCAAAAAATAATGCTCCAGTAATGGCATGTAATAATGTATCTTTTGATGTTTATAAAGGTGAATTTATGTCCATAGTAGGAGAAAGTGGTTGTGGCAAAAGCACTCTTATGAAAATTATTACTAATTTAGAAGCTAAAACAAGTGGAGAAGTTGTCTACAAGGGTATTGATATAACAGAGCTAAAAGGCGAATATCTTAGAAGAAGTAGAAAAAATATACAGATGCTTTTTCAAGATACAACTGCTTCATTAAATCCCAAAATGAAAGTTAAAGACATTATATGTGAACCATTAATAAATTTTAAAATGATAAATAAAAAAGATAAATTAAAAACTGCTTTAGGATTTTTAGAAAAAGTGGGATTAGATGAAAGTTTTATAAATCGTTATCCAAAAGAAATGAGCGGAGGACAGCGTCAAAGAGTTGGTCTAGCTCGAGCTTTAACATTAAATCCAGAAGTACTTATTTTAGACGAAGCAACAAGTGCATTAGATATTATAACTAGAGATAAAATTATAGAGCTCATAAAAGAAATTCATGCAAAAAATAATCTAACTGTTCTATTTGTATGTCACGATTTAGAGCTAGTATCTAAAATCTCTGATAGAATAGTTGTAATGCAAAAAGGGAAAGTTGTTGATTTGAAAAAGGCATTATAACTTAATGGAAATGTATGTGACTCGAATAGATATACCAAAATTTTAGAAAGTACGTAAAAAACTCCTTCCTTTAAGCATTAGCATAGGAGGGAGAAATAAAAAAAATCCACAAAGATTAATTTATGGATTTTTAATCATATTATATATTTGCTTCAAATACATAAATTTGTGAGGTAAAATCTCCTTTATCAGTGCCTGGTGTATATTTTCCTTTAAAACTATCAGATTGTAATGAACCAGTAAATTCAGTTTCTAATACCAACCCAAAATTCATAAGTTCATCACCATAGTAAGTTTTATTATTGCAAGTATATTTAAAGTTTTCATTTAAACCTACTAAATTAATTTTCTTGAAAGATGGATTTGGAGCAGCTAATATTTTATAATATCCTAATATTGCTGTCTTTTTATCAGGTGATACCACTATCCAGCTATAATAGTTACCATTTTGTAATCTATAAAAATCACCCAATTGAATAACTTCTTTATATTTTTTAAAGAAATTAATTTGTTTTTTTACTTGCTCTAATTCTTCAGGAGATACTTTATTTAAGTCTAATTCATATCCAAATGTGCCAAAATAAGCAACATCTGCTCGCATTTTTAAACTAGTAACTCTATTAACTTGATGGTTTGGTACAGCAGCAACATGACTACCCATAGATACTATTGGATATACCATAGATGTCCCGTATTGAATATGAAGTCTTTCAATTGCATCAGTATCGTCTGATGTCCAAGCTTGTGGAGCATAATATAACATACCTGGGTCAAATCTTGCTCCACCTGATGCACAAGATTCAAATAATATATTTGGAAATTTGTTAGTAAGTTTTTCGTATAAAGAATATACACCTAAAATGTATCTGTGGAAAAACTCTTTTTGCTGAGTTTCAGCTAAAGAATAGCTATATGCTTCTGTAATATTTCGATTCATGTCCCATTTAATATAAGAAATATTAGCTGTATCAAGTGTTTCACACATTTTATTAAATATATAATTTACAACTTCTGTTCTGCTAAAATCCAATACATATTGATTTCTACCATAAGAGCGATTTCTATTTGGAGTCGAAATTACATAATCAGGGTGTGTTTTGTACAATTCACTTATTTCATTTACCATCTCAGGTTCAAACCAAAGACCAAAATCTAATTTTAGAGCATTAATTTTTTCTGCAAGCCCTTTTATTCCATTTGGTAATTTTTTTAAATATACTGACCAATCTCCTAATGAAGTAGAATCATTATCTCGCTTTCCAAACCAACCATCATCTAATACAAATAATTCAATACCTGCTTGTTTTGCCGTTTTAGCAATTTTAAGAATACTTTCTTCAGTAAAATCAAAATAAGTTGCTTCCCAATTGTTAATTAAAATAGGACGAGATTTTCCTTTATACTTGCCACGCATAAGATTATTTTTAAATAGATTATGGAAATTTTGGCTCATTCCATTTAATCCCTTATCACTATATACTAAAACAGCTTCTGGAGCATGAAACTTTTTATTTGGTTGCAAAGACCAATTAAATTCAAATGGATTAATACCTATAATTACACGCGTTACGTCAAAAGCATCAACCTCAACTTGAGCTAAAAAGTTTCCACTATAAATTAAACTAAATCCGTATACATCACCAACATGCTCTGTTGTATTAGGTCGTTTAAGAGCAATAAAAGGATTATGCATAGCACTACTTGCTCCACGGCTACTAGATATAGCTTGAATACCAGATTTAATTTTACGAGTTGTAATATGACGTTCACGAGCCCACGCTCCATCTAATGTGAGCATCTCAAAATTACTATCATATAAATCTAAACATGAAGACATTGCTCTATTTATTTTTAATACTTTATCGCCGATATTACTAAATTCTGCACTACGAATAATAGAAGATATATTATCAAATATATGATACTTTAAAGTAACTTCTAATCCAATTAAATCATCTCTTAAAGTAATTTCTAATGTTTCAACATTATCTCCATAAGTAGACGGAAGTCCTTCTATAGAGCTTTTACCTTGTCTTATCACATGAGATTTATATACTAAGTCTGTAATACTACTTCCATTATCACTTGTAATTTGATATGCAGGGTCACGATAATCACCAGTACCATAACATGGATATTCTTGTTTTAAAATTTCTAGTGAAAAATCTAAATCCCCTTGAAAAACACAAGGGGCAAGAACGGTAGCTTTTTCTACTAGAAGATGGTCAAAGTTGTCTCTATGCTTGATAGCTTTGCCAAAGTATAACTGACCAAGATGATTATTGCGTAAAATTTTAATTATATAGCTTATATCGTTATTGTATATATGAAAAGTACCGTTATTAAATAAAATCATCTTATATCTCCTTTAATTAATTGTTAAAATTTTGTTCAGAATTACTATTTTTTTTGCGATTAAACTTTAGATTCGTTACTAGAATGCCAACAAGACATATTACTCCTAACACTCCTAAATACATAAAAGTATCTTGACCTATTCCTTCTTCACGAGCAATACCAACTTTTGAAAATACAATATACATTCCAACCATTACAAAAATTACAAATCCACTAAATGTGTAACGACCTTTCCAAGGAGTTAGCTCAACAGCGTTACTAATAGGCATTTCATAAGGTGTATCTAATGGTTTTTTCTTTCCAATAAAATACATAATCGTACAAGATATAACAAATAATATAGCAGAAATATGCAAATAATGTATGCCAGTATCCCATACTAATTGCGTAATTCCATATGTGATTACGAAAAATGCCATTGCAATATTTGCAGCAATTGGTGGAACTCTCTTAGTTATATAACCCATAAATATAATTGTGAATATAGGAACATTAAAGAAACCATTAATCATCTGTAAGTAATCGAATAATCCATTAGGTGCATTTAAAATAAATGGAGCAATAAACATAGAAATCACAGCAACAATTAGTGCAAATATTTTACCTACTTTAATTAAGTGTGATTCTGTTAGTTCTTTTTTAACTAAAGGTTTATAGAAATTTAATGCAAATAGTGTTGATGAGCTATTTAGAACGCTATTAAATGTGCTAAGGATTGCTCCTAACATAGCAGCTGCAAATAATCCAGCAAGTGGTGCAGGTAATACTTCACTTACTAAAAGCGGGTAAACAGTATCCATATTTGATATATTTCCACCAAAAATTTGGAATGCAATTACACCTGGAATTATAATCATAAACGGAGTAAGAACTTTTAATAAACCAGCAAAAATAACACCTTTTTGTGCTTCTTTAAGGTCTTTTGCTCCTAATGCACGTTGAATAATTGCTTGGTCAGTTCCCCAATAGTAAAGATTAACTAATAATAAACCTGTAAACATTGTAGAAAATGGAAGCGGGTCTGTATTAGAACCTATAGAATTAAATTTTTCTGGAGCACTATTAATAAATACTGTAAATCCATCTGTAAAACTGCCTCCACCTAAAACTACAAGACCAAAAAATGGAACTAATAAACCACCAATAGCTAATGCAACACCATTTACAGTGTCAGCAATAGCAACTGCTTTTAATCCACCAAAAATTGCATATATAGAACCAATAATACCAATAACCCATACCATTAGCCAAATAGATTGCTCATAAGTTATTCCAAATATTTCCGATATATTAAAGAGCTGACCCATTGAAACAGCACCAGAATACAAAGTAACAGGCAATAAGTTTACTATATAACTAACTAAAAATAAAATTGTAACAAATAATCTAGTACCATTATCAAATCTCGATTGAATAAAATCTGGGATTGTAGTTATCCCTTGCGTTAAATATCTTGGCACAAGAAATATTGCTATTAAAATCAGTGTTATTGCCGAACCAACTTCCCAGCCCATAACGGACATATTTG
>LJHE01000077.1 GCA_001983555.1 Candidatus Epulonipiscioides gigas | reverse complement strand
TGCCCTAGGAGGGGCAATGGCATGCCCTAAACTAAAGGTCATACTGGACTAGCAGAAATGAATTTGTCCTTTAATCACTTTAGAATCCCTCGCCTTTAGTCGTAGGGAGTGTCAAGGGTGAGAAGTCAAGAGCAAGAAAAACTTTGATTTATTCTTTTGTATATTCTATTGATGATGTAAGCCCAAAAGAACAAATTGCTGTAGAGGTTAATAATAAAATTTATTTAGCTGAGAGAATATAATATTAGCAATTTCCTAATTAAATACTTCAAGTCCTATAAATTAATATTTATGTTATATTTAATTGCTCTAATTTCTTGAGCACTATTTAAAAAAATTTTAGCTCCCCATCTCTATTTGTTATTAGATAGAATTGGAGAGCTTTTTATTTATACATTTCTGCCAAAATATGTACTGCATTCTTTAAACTTTTCAGAGCTACAACAGCAACATCTACTAGGTCTTGGTTGAGGTTTATTGAAACAACATTTCTCATTGGAGCAATTTTCATTAGGTTTAGGATATATTTCAATAATTTCTAATATATTATCAATCTTATTTGTTAAAAGCCAGTCTTTTGCTGTAATATCTTTTAAAGTCTGTTTAGCTAAATTACAAGCTTTTAAATATTGCTCATGGGTTATTTCTCCATTTGCATATTTTTTATTGAGAACTTTTAAAGTTTCAGCATGTGAAGTTGTAAAGTTTGCTATAGCTACTTGTTCTTGTGCAATTGATGATAATAATAAACTTATTGTGTCTTGTATATCTATTTCTATCTTAGGAGATATATTTGGTATATTAGGCATGCTCATTTTATCACATCCTTTCTCATATAATATGTTCAAAATATTTTTTCAATAACTTGTCACCCTTTTCGTCTAAAAACATAATATATAGTATAAGCTACCTAGGAGCTTAAAAAAAAATATATATTATGAGAGGATGTTTTATTTATGTCAATGCCATCAATTCCAAATTTAGAACCATCAATTAAAATCAACCAAGAGGAAGCTCTAAATGTTATATTAACTTCAATAGCTATGCAAGAGCTAAGTCTTTCTCACATTGTAAATGCTGAGGGTGAAAAAATCCAATTTGCATTAGGTACATTACACGAGGGCGATCAAGCTCTTAGTTTTGATGAAATTTTGAAAGTTAACCAATCAGCTAACAGAATGTTACGTGACGTAATTAAAAACCAAATGCTACTTAGTATGAAGATGGAAGATACTGCTAGTCTTTTAATACAACTACAATCTAGTGCATCTGCTCCAAAAGTTGAACCAGAGCCAACTCCTGAGCCAACACCAGAACCAGAACCAAATCCTGAACCAGCAGTATAAAATCTACTAAAATGGGGCTATTATTAAATTAATAGCTCTATTTTCTATTTAAAAAAACTGATACACTAAATTATATTATAGTGCAACAGCTAAATTAACAGTTATTCAATATCAGAGTCCATTTTTTCTTTAATCTGTGACAATTCATCTTTTATGGCTTTTAAATTAACCTCTTGATTTTCAAGCGTATTAGTAGTTAATTGTGTTATTGTCTCAGCCAAATTAGTATTTGTTTCACGAAATAACATGAGTTGTTCATATAATTTGTCTTTATCTAATAATTGAGCTTGATACATCTTCCAAATAAACACTCCACACGCTCCGACCATAACGACGGGAAATCCTAAATCTGCCAATAATTGTTGCAATGTATCAACTTCCATTTTAACACCCCCTAAAAAAATAAGCTTCTAATATATTATATGTATACAATATAATACTGGGACAGGTTATTAAAGAAAAATTTCATCTGGAAAAGCGTTTTTGCTCAAAATTTCCCACATTTTATCTATATAAGATAACGTATAATAGCTTTCATAATAATGATAATAAAAAGCTCCTTTTAATGTCATTTTATAATCTAACCCATCAGTTATTATAAATCCCATCTTTTGAGCAAGCCAAATTTCAAATTTATAAATTTTGTCAATATCTGCTCCAAAAAATTCCTGAAAATCTTTTTTATTTACCTTTGTACTATAAGCTGTCCAAAATAAATAATATACCATACGTTGACCTACAGTAAAATATGAAGTTAGCGCTGTTGGTAATTCTCCTTTTTCTATACGATTTACATAGGCATCTATATCAAAAGTGTTTACTTTAAACTGCTCTTTTAATAAAGTTGTAGCAGAGCAACCAAAACCTAAAAAATTATCTCTTGTCATAGATGAATATTTTGCATTTTTAGTACTTGAAAAAGTCCAAATAGAATCTCTAATATACCCCTTCTGATTACAGTATAATGTTATTTTGTCTAAGAGCTTACGTTTTTCGCTATTTTTCATAGGTTTAATAATTGTTTTAGTAAAATTAAAATTTATAAAAGGATATATAGCAATATGATTTGCTCCATTTGCAAAAGCCATATCGATATCATATTTAAGGTCATCAAAAGACTGATGTGGTAGTGCAAAAATAAAATCCATAGATACAGTTTCAAATGATATGCTCGCTAATGCATCAAACATTTTACTATAATCAACATTTTTTCTACCTAAAATATTTAAAAACTTATTTTGAAACGACTGAATGCCAATACTTATTTTATTTACTCCAATATTTTTTAGCTTTGTTAAAGTTTCTATAGTTACATTTTCAGGATGGAGCTCTAGTCCTATTCCTTCTGTAATTTCAAAATGTTCATTTATAGCATTAATTATTTCTTGCAGTCTATCTATTACTAAAGCTGGCGTACCTCCACCAAAATATAAACTCGTAACAGTTTTTTTTCCTATTGATTGGTTACCCACCATATGAATTTCCTTTATTAAATTGTCTATATACAAATTACTTTTATCTTTCTCATACTGTTCTTTACAATATGGACAAAATGAGCATATATTATTACAAAATGGTATATGTACATAAAGACCTAAATTATTAAGACTAGAATATTCTAATTTTTTATCATAATCTGATGTAAATTTAAATGGCTTAAATGATTTAGTAAGCCACATTCGTGTTAAAGTTGTTATCATGAGATGCTCCTTTATACATATTTTAAATAGGTTTTTAACATGTCACACATCACTTTTAGATTACCTCTAAATAATAATGTATATTCTGCAACAAAAAAATATCCACATTCATCACAGAGACCTTTTACATCTATACATCTGCCACAAGTACTTATTTTTCCATTTTCTATTACTAAACATTGATGACAAGGTGTATCAAAAGTATTGTTAATTATATAAGGAAATGCAGATTTTAAATTAAATATAGGCATTCCTTCTTGCATCATCTTAACTATAGTATTACAGCAATTATTTTTTTCTTGTTTAGTTAATTTTAATGCTTGCGTTCCCTCATATGGAGTGTGAAAATTAAATGAAACTGCACGAACATTTTTTAGTTCTTTAGCTTGTCTGCATACATTTTCTATCTTGTCCATATTTATCTTATTAATAGCCATATAAAAACATATATTATTACTAGTAGCTTGTTCTATATTTTCCATTATTATATCATATGTATTTCCACGTATTAAGTTGTGCTTTTCTCTATCTCCATCTAAACTTAATAAAATTAAATCCGCTTCTGGTAAGTCTAATTTAAAAGTTCCATTGGTAACCACATTTACAATTAGAAATCCTATTTTTTTAGCTTCAACTACTAGATCTCGTAAAGTTTTATTATTGTCTTGCCATAAAAATGTTTCTCCACCACAAAAAAATAAAATTTTTACCCCCATGTTATATAATTTGTGCATTTCATCTTTTATTTGTAGATATGGATGGATAATTGCATTTAAATTATTAACCGAGCAATGTTTACAACTTAAATTACATTTATCTGTTAAAATTATAGTTCCTAAAATTGGTTTCTTTTGTTTAAATATTAGTGTTTTTATTCCAAAAGTGGCTAAGTTCATAAATGTTGAAATCTTCATATTTTGCTCCTTAATCAAAAAATATAAGAGCTGAAACTATTTTTGTTCCAGCTATAACAGTTTATTTTAATTATAACATATCAGAAATAATGGTGTCTACAACTTCTTGGCTTATATTTAATTTTTGTGCAATCTGTCTAGCATCTAGCTCTAATTCAGAATAATAAATTTTAACTTTTCCTATGAGCTGAGCTCCCCTTCTTCTTTGCCTTTTTCTTTGGCAGATTCTAAAGAGCTTTTTTCGTTAATCAAATTTTCTTCACGTTTAAAATATCTTTCTCTTTCTTCATCATCCATACTTATAACTGATAATTTATCTTTAGCTTTTTTGATAGCTTTATTTTTACTTTCTACTTCTTTTATTATTTGGCTTTCAGGATTTTTTATAAATTCTATCCATGTTTCTAATAAATTATTTTTATTTGCATTTGTTAGTTTCGGGAGCTCTATAAAGTGTATTTCTTCCATATCTTTTAGTTCTTCGTTAGTTTCTATTTGTTTTAATCTATAGCAATTGTGATATATATTGTTTGTTATAAATTTGAAATCTACAATATTAATGAGTATGGTTTTTAATTTGTTATATTTATCAGTTTCTTTTAATTGAGATTCATACATTTTGCTCCAATAATAAAGCGTTCTTTTTATCATATTATATTGATTTGATATTTGAATTTCTATATTAATTATAGTTCCATCTTGAGTAATAGCTTTAATATCCAGTCTTGAAAACTTATCTCATAAATATTCTTTTTCTACATCTGTATTTTTAATTTCTACACTAGTTATTTTATCCGTTTCTTTTGTTTTAAGTACTGCATTTAAAAAAGATATTAGAATTTCTGCACTATCTTCTGCTCCAAATATCTTTTTAAATATAAAATCTACTTTTGGTCTTAATAATGTTATCATTTTATCACCTCTTATTATTAATTATAATTTAAATAAATTTTTTTGTCTAACACTTTGTGCTACTCTTTTCTACCTTGATTTTTATAAATTCTAATATAAAATAAGTATAAAAAGGGAAAGGAAAATTTTATGAGCTATGACCCAGTAGATACTACACCAAATAAATTAGTTATTTTATATTTATTGTCTAAAATACCAGTTCCTCTTACACTTTCTCAAATTACAACAGCTATTTTAGAACAAAATTATTGCGACTATTTTTCCCTTCAACAAAACTTGGCAGAATTAAAAAATTCTTTATTTATCATAAAAAATAATCAAGATAATATCTCAAGTTTTCAAATAACTCCAAAAGGCGCGGAGCTTGCTAATATTCATATAAACAAAATAAAAAAAGATATTTTAGCTGAAATTGATCAATTTATTCATGATAATTATATGAGCGCAAAAAATAATTTGGATGTACATGCTGTTTACACTAAGAAGAAAGAACATGAATATATTGTAACCTGTAAAATTATTGAAAAAAATTCAACTCTAATTGAATTAAACTTAAATGTAAGTACAAATAATATGGCAAATTCTATTTGCAATACTTTTAAAAATAATACTAATGAAATATATAGTGAAATTTTGCATTTATTGATAAAATAGAATAGAAAGGGAAAGGATAGTTTTTATGATAATTGCTGTAAACCATATAAAAAAGAGCTTTGATGATGTTGAAGTTTTATCTGACATACATTTCCATGCTGAATATTTAGATAAAATTGCAATAGTAGGCAATAATGGAGCTGGAAAAACAACCTTATTTAAAATTATAACGGGTGAGCTCACCCCTGATGCTGGAGATATAACATACACAAAAAATTGTCAAATAGGATATTTATCTCAAAATATGGAGATAAATTCTAATAATACAGTTTTTGACGAGCTATTAAGTGTATTTAATCATCTTTTAGAAATAGAAGAAAAACTAACTAAGCTCGCAGAAGAAATTTCAAAAACACATTCTGTTGCTGCTAGTCTCCAATATGATGAACTTAGACAGACGTTTGAAAACCTTAAAGGATATCAATATAAAAGTCTTGTAAAAGGTGTCTTAAAAGGATTAGGTTTTGATGAAGATATTTATACTAAAAGAATTAAAATTTTATCAGGAGGACAAAAAACAAGAATTGCTCTTGCTAAACTATTACTTGAAGAACCTACACTTTTACTATTAGATGAGCCTACTAATCATCTTGATATTAACTCTATTGAATGGCTAGAAGGATTTTTAAAAAATTATAAAGGTACTGTTTTAATTATCTCACATGATAGATTTTTCTTAGACAAAGTTGTTAATAAAGTTGTTCAGATAGAGTTTGGAAAAAGTCAGATATATAATGGAAATTATGACGATTTTGTTGTAGAAAGTGCAAAAGTCCATGAAATTTTGGTTAAAGCTTATGAAAAACAACAGCAGGAGTTAAATAGGCAAAAAGCGGTAATTGCGAAATTAAAGCAATTTAATAGAGAAAAGTCTATAAAAAGAGCAAGAAGCCGTGAAAAAGCTCTTTCTAAAATTGAAGTTTTAGAAATGCCGATGATTGATGATAAACCTATGAATCTTGTGCTTGCTCCTAAAGTTGAAAGTGGTAAAGAAGTTTTAACTGTGAGAGATTTGGGTCTTAAATTTGGTAGTAAAACTATTTTTTCTCATATAAATTTTGATGTAAGAAAAGGTGACAAAATTGCAATTGTTGGTCCAAATGGAGTTGGAAAAACTAGTATTTTTAGAATTATTTTGGAGCAAATTCAAGCTAGTGCAGGAATAGTTACAATAGGGACAAAAGTTCATATTGGATATTATGACCAAGAACAAAAAAATCTTAATTTAAACAATACTATAATGGAGGAATTGCAACAAACCTATCCAAATCTTACAAATGGTAATATTAGAAATATATTAGCTGCATTTTTATTTACAGGTGATGATGTATTTAAACAAATTAGCTCATTAAGTGGAGGAGAAAAAGGTCGTGTATCTTTGGCAAAAATTATGCTTTCATCTGCTAATTTCTTGCTACTTGATGAACCTACAAATCATTTAGATATTATGTCAAAAGAAGTTCTTGAGCGTGCTATAAGTATTTATCCTGGAACAGTTTTATATATTTCTCATGATCGTTATTTTATAAATCAAACTTCTACTAAAATACTTGAAATGTCTGCAGATTCTATGACTCTTTATCTTGGTAATTATGACTATTATTTAGAAAAGAAAAAAGAGCTTAGCTTAATCCGACCGCTTAATACTACAAATAATAGCTCTAAAAATGAAACAACAACTATTAATAAACAAAATTGGCAAAAAAATAAAGAATTACAAACAGATATGCGTAAGCTTAATACACAAATAGCAAAAGTGGAGCTATCTATTGAACGGACAGAACAGGAAATAGATGAGATAGATGCAAAACTTTGTTTGCCTGAATATTATTCTAGTTTTGATAAACATGCTCCTTTATCTAAAAGAAAAGAAGGCTTAGAGAAACACTTGATAGATTTATATAATAAACTAGAAAAGCTTGATATTGAGCTCGCTATTTTAAAAGGATGATTTAATTTTTAATGGGCAAAAACACCAACAAGGTGTTCTTGCCATAATTCTACTTTATTTCAACTTCAGTTTCTTTTAAGAAATCATCAAGCATTTTTCTCATTTTATTTAATTGTTCTTCATATGCAGGTTTTCCTACTAAATTATTTGTTTCCAATGGATCTTCTTTCATGTTCCACATTTCTTCTATAATAGGATGGCATAAGTGATACCTTACATATTTGTAGTCATGAGTTCTAACATATTTAGAATGAATAGACTGATAATTTTCAGGATCGGGATGATTATCTATATCAACATAATTATCATTAAAATCATTTTCTCCATATACTGCATCATGAATTTCTTTTTTCTCACCATCAATTAATGGTCTCACGCTGTCACCATACATATCTTGCGTTTTCTTTAATCCTGAAAAATCTAAAATTGTTGGACATATATCTACGGTTGAAACTAATCCATCAATCCATTGCTCTTTTTTATCACGAGGGTCAAATATGACAAGTGGAGCTCTAATTGACTCTTCATATAATAGCTCTTTACCACCAAGCTGTTTAGAGCCACAGAAATACCCATTATCAGAAGTGTAAATAATAATTGTATTATCTGCCATTTCAAGGTCTTCTAATTTTGAGCGTATTACTCCTACTGCTTCATCTACTCCAGAAATTAAACCATAATAGTTTTGGAAGTCTTGCTGAAAAACTTCTTCATCTTTCCAAGCACCACGCCCAGACATACCTGGAGTTTTTTCCATCTTTTCACTTCCCCAATACTCAGCTGCATTACGACTTTTTATTCTAACAACTTCTGGAAGCACTTCAAAATACTCTGGTTTATCATTTTCCATTCGCTTAATTGTCATATCTTTATAAAACTCTTTCCATTTTTTACTAGCAATCATAGGTCTATGAGGTGCTTTAAAACTTATAGAAAGAGCAAATGGTTTACCAGTTTCTTTTGCCTGCTCTAAGAATTCTTCTGCCTGATGAGCATTAAACATAGTTAAATGGTCGTCACCAAATGTATTTTCATAACCATTAAATTTATTTTGTTTATCTGGTAAATAGTTTCCTTGAGCTGTAAATCCTTTCCATACATCAAATTCATTAATTGGCATTGAAGATGTTTCGTGATCAAGATGTTTTGTTACTTTATAATATGGGTCATTTTGATTGCTTAATGGATTAATATTTCTAGTACCATTATGCTGTTTTATATCTGTAACAGGAAATCCAAATTTACCTATAAACCCAGTAAAATACCCACTTTTTCTAAGTAGTACAGGATATGATTCTTGATATTCCTCTGTTGATACAGTATAGTCAGTGGGTAAATCAAAACCACATCTGTGTTGAACAATATATTTTCCAAGTTGCATAGTAGCTCGACTAGGCATACATATTGGAGCAACATGAAAAGCATTACTAAATTTTGTCCCTTCACTGGCCATCTTATCAATATTTGGGGTATATACTTGTGTATATCCCATAAAACCAAAGGTGTCATATCTTTGGTCGTCAGTCAACATAAAAATAATATTTGGTCTTTGCATTTTATCCTCCAATAATAAAAATTTGTCTTTCTTTATTAACTTATCCATAAAAAATAATTTTATAACCCAATACATACTTTTATGAATGGCTAAGAGACTGTCGCACTAAAATAATAAAGAGGAAAGTGCCAACGACAAAAAGGGGTATCGTCTAGGATTATTTTTTCCTAAAAACGATATCCCTATTTTTTATGCGTAATAAGATTGAAGAACTTTTTCTAATTCAGGAGGGTTATTTACAGCAAGATTTATAGCACTTGAAAGTATATTTGCTTGGTCAAAAGCAGATTGCCAACTAAATAATCCAGCTAGACAATTATCAATTACATATTGACCTTTATAATAGATTGAAAACTCATTTTCAAAAGATAAGAAAAAATTGCCATCTGGATCTGCGATATAAGTGGATTTTGCATCATTATCAAATTTCACAGTATAACCATTTTTATTTAGATACTCTCTTCTAATTTCATCAAAACTTTTTGTAATAGATGAACCTTGCCTACCATAAAACGCAACTCCAACTATAATTTTACTTGCAGGCATTCCAGCATTAATTAAATTTTTAACATATAAGTCTACACTTATGTTGCTAAGGCTAAGCTCTGAGCTATATAAGTTTCCTTGATGTTTATGTCCTTTTTCCCCTGAGTTCCCAGCTGTAAAGTCATATGTCATTACATTAAAGTAGTCAATAAATTTTGCTATTTTTGCTATTTCTACATTTTTGATGTAACTACTATCAGCTATTCCAGCAACTGTAATTAATTTATTTTTACCTAAAACTATTCTCAGAGCTTCAACTAGAAGTGTAAAATTTGCTGTGTCTTCTTTTCGAGATTTTATCCCCGCTGCACTACTGCCTGGGTATTCCCAGTCTAAATCTATTCCATCTAAACCATATTCATTAACCCATTTTTGAGCTTCTCTAGCAAATTTAAATCTACTTTCTGCTGTCAAAGCAGCATCTGAAAATCCATCTGCTGCCCAACCACCAATTGCCAAAGTAACTTTTAAATTTGGATTGTAATTTTTAAGCTCCACAAGTTCTTTTAAATATCGTTTTGAATATACAGAAAATGTACCATCTGAATTAATTAAAGCAAATGCATATACTACAAAGTCAAGTAAAGTTGGATCTACATTATTTGGACTTCCAAGAATATATTCTCCCACAATTTTTTTTGAATTAGGGCAAATCGGATTTGTGGTAAGTCGCAAGGGTGATTGTGTTTGTGCTCCTTGAAGTGATGTAATAATGTCTAAAAGGTCTTGCCCATCTGTTAATGTATCATCATTTTGGTAAACAACAGCACGAACTATATTAGATTCATCTAAAATATAAAAGGAAAGCTCTGTTTCAGGTGAATGCAAGAAAACAAAACGAATATTATGTTCAAGTAAAAATTCACCATAAGTATTGATATTTCTAGAAAATAATAAGTCCTGCTTATGTCCTATCGCAATAACCGACCAAACTGCTTTGTCTAGCTCAATAGTTGGTTGGTTTAAAATAGATAAATTATCTGGCATACTTTATTCTCCTTTTTTAACAAAAATTTGTATATTATTATATTATTAAAAATCAAGCTTTTTGGTGATAATAATTATAAATTAGTAAAACTTTTGAAAAGGCGGGTTATATATGAAAGGAATTTTGCTTGCAGGTGGAAGTGGTACACGGTTATATCCTATTACAAAGGCAGTATCAAAACAACTTCTACCTATATATGATAAACCAATGATTTATTATCCTTTATCAACTTTAATGCTTGCAGACATAAAAGAAATTTTGATAATCTCCACTCCTTATGATTTACCAATGTATAAACAACTCTTAGGCGACGGAGCTCATATTGGAATGAAATTTAGTTATAAAGTACAACAAGAACCACGAGGTTTGGCAGAAGCATTTATAATTGGTGAAGATTTTATTGGTCAAGATAGTGTTGCTCTTGTATTAGGTGATAATGTTTTTTATGGACGAGGGTTTGGTAGTATATTAAAAAAAGCATCTACAAAAAATACAGGAGCTACTATATTTGCTTATCCTGTTGCAAATCCTGTTGATTTTGGTGTAGTTGAATTTAATGAAAAGTTTGAGGCTATTTCAATAGAAGAAAAACCCCAAAATCCTAAATCAAAATATGCCATACCAGGACTTTATTTTTATGATAATAATGTTATAACCATAGCAAAGAATATTAAGCCATCTGCAAGAGGTGAGCTTGAAATAAGCTCTGTCAATGATGCATATCTAAAACAAGGTAATTTATATACATCTATTTTAGGACGAGGATTTGCTTGGCTTGATACTGGTACAACTGATGGATTGATAGAAGCTGCTAGTTTTGTTAGAACTGTTCAAAAAAGACAGGGTATGTATATTTCTTGCATAGAAGAAATCGCATGGCGCAATAGGTGGATAACTAAAAATGATTTAAGAGATCTTGCACAACCTTTACTTAAAACTGAATATGGTCAATATATTTTATCACTTATAGAATAAATCAATAATGCATAAAAATTTTAAAAATAGAGTAGGGTGGTTAATATGAAAAATATTTTAGTAACAGGCGGAGCAGGTTTTATAGGCAGTAATTTTGTGAAATATATGTTAGAAAAATATGATTATAATATCATAAATTTAGATTTATTAACTTATGCAGGTAGTTTAAATAATTTGACTGATGTAGATAAAAACAGGCATTATACTTTTATAAAAGGTGATATTAGAAATAGAGCATTACTAGAAAGAATATTTGAAGAGTTTGTTATAGATACTGTAATCAATTTTGCTGCAGAATCACATGTGGATAGAAGTATTGATGGAGCAGAAATTTTTTTAAGCACAAATGTGTTAGGAACATATACTTTGCTCGATGTGGCAAAAGCAAACTGGAAGTTAACTCCAGAAGATAAATATTCAACAGAATATAAAAATGGCGTAAAATTTGTACAAATATCAACTGATGAAGTATACGGAGCATTAGGCAAAAATGGTAAATTTACAGAATTAACTCCTCTTAGTCCAAATAGCCCTTATTCTGCTTCAAAAGCCAGTGCAGATTTATTTGTACGTTCGTATCATGAAACTTTTGGATTACCCATTAACATTACTAGATGCTCTAATAATTATGGTCCAAATCAATTTCCAGAAAAACTTATACCTCTTATGATTAATAATTGCTTAAATAATATAAAGCTCCCTGTATATGGCGATGGCTTGCAAATTAGAGATTGGCTTCATGTTAGTGACCATTGTTTAGGTATCGATTTAGTCCTTCATAAAGGTAAAGTTGGTGAAATTTATAATATTGGAGGCAATAATGAGAAAGCTAATATAGATATAGTAAAACTTATTATAAAAACCCTTGGTAAAAGTGAGAGCTTAATTGAATATGTAAAAGATAGACTAGGTCATGATAGACGTTATGCTATAGATAATACTAAAATTTCTACTGAGCTTGCTTTTCATCCAAAATATACTTTTGAAAGTGGAATAAAAGAAACTATAGATTGGTATTTAAAAAATCAAGATTGGATTGCAGAAATTTTAACTAAAACTAGCAAGAATTGTCCCACCTCTATAGGTGGAGAAATGAATTGCTAAAAATCTTTTGACTTTATAAACTAAATATAATATAATCAGTTTATAGTTCAGGGTCGGGACGACCCGTAGAGCTTGCTAAATTACTGAACATTGGTTCAGCTTACGCAAGAAGCTCCCACTTCTATAAGTGGGGGTAGTTCACCAAAAGATTAATACGAAATTTAAATAACCTAATCAAAAAAATATTTTTAAATTATTGACATAAATAGAAAAAAATGGTATCATATATAAGACACAACACGTTGATATTGCTAGATCTAGAAAATTAATTTGTAGGGAGCAAATTTACATGGGTAAAATAAATTTAAAATCAACTAAGCAAGAAATTATGGATGAAGTTATTAGACTACAAGATGAGCTTAAAGAGTTAAGAAAAGCAAAAACTACAGTTTCAGATACACAAGCTGTTAAAGTTAAGGAAGAAAAATTAGAAAAAGCTCAAAAAATTATAGATATGAATATTTTAAATCCTGAAATTATAAAACAATTTAATGATGTTAACTTCGCAATTGAAGAAGCTAAAAAAGAGCTTGCAGATATTCAAGAGGTAACAGATGCTCTAATTGATGCTGAAGCTATTATTATGGCAAAAGACAATATTCTTAAAGAAAAAGAAAAAATTGAGCTCGATAAAATTGAAGAACTTAAAACTGAAATTTCAAATATAACTGAAGATAAAAAACAAAAAATTACTGACTTAGAAAAAGAATATGCAGATAAAAAAACTAATCTTGAAAAAGAGCGTAAACGAGAAGCAGAAGAATTTAACTATAACTTGGATCGTGCTCGCAAAATTGATAATGATAATTGGGAAGAAGAAAAGACTGCTAGGTTAAAAGTTATAACCACTAGAGAAGATGAAGTTGCTAAGCGTGAACAGAAAATGACTGAACAAGAAACAGAAGTAAAAGAGCTCAAAGAAAAAGTTGAAGGAATTAAAGAGCTTGTTGAAAAAGCAAAAGAAGAAGCCTTTGACAAAGCCAAAAAGAAATTTGATAAGGAAAAAGCTATTGAAACTAATAGTATAAAGAAAAATGCTGAATGGGAAATAAAAGTTGCAAATATTGAAAAAGACAGAGCTATTGAAGACTTAGCTAAAAGTCAATTAGAAATTGAAAGACTACAGCAAAAATTAGAAGAAGCTTATAATTCAATGAATACTCTTGCTACTACAACTGTAAAATCTACAGGTGGAGTAAAAGTTCTTGAAGTAGGACATAATAATAAAGAAAAATAAATGTAAACAATAAGAGCTTGATGTAGCCAAAAGAACTACAACAAGCTTTTTTTATTAAATATTTTCTGAAAAGAAATAATCTCGCTTTAGTTTTTTGATATTTTCACCTGTAATATCAAAGCTACATTCATATTTGATATCAATAGATGAAGCTCCAATCATTAAAGTATATTGATTTGGTTTAATTATAAACTCACCATTTTCATATCTTCCAAACTGATCAAGATAAAATCTCATTGTTACATTTTTTTCTTCACCAGCTTTTAATACTATTTTACTAAAACCTAATAACTTTTTATTTTGTTTATTATTAAAATAGAATTGGGTAATTTCTGCTCCATCAATATCACTAGTATTTTTGAGCGTAAACATTATATCAAAACTTGTGTTACTAGTACTTACTTGCTCTAATTTAGAGAAATTACTATATTCAAAAGTTGTATAGCTCAGTCCAAAGCCAAAAGGAAACATTTGTGGTCGATTAGTATCTTTTAAACATACGGGTACATCTTGATTGCTATTAGGCAAAGTTACAGCCAATTTGGCTGTAGGATTAGTTTTTCCAAGTAAAATTTCTGCAATAGCATTACCTCCCTCTTCCCCTGGATACCATGCATAAAGGATTGCTGCACATTTTTTAGCTAGTCTTGAAATTGCCATTGGTCTACCACCAAATACTACTACAATTACAGGTTTTCCAGTTTCAACTAATTTATTAATATAGTTTTCCTGATTACCAGGAAGGTCTATTCCTTTTCTATTAGAGCCTTCTCCACAAAGATATCTTGTTTCACCAACTCCAACAATAATAATATCAGAATGTTTAGCTTTTTCCAGAGCACTATTAAAACTTGTCACTGGAATTTGCTCCAGAGGTGTTCTATTTGCCTTTTGTTCTTGTATGTCTCCATCTTTTGTGGCAACTATTTTTTCATCTTCATCTGTCCAATTAAATCCACGCTCAAACTCAATATTAAAATTTTCATTAACGGTTGCTTCTAAACCGCCTAAAAGAGTATATAATTTAGGGTCATTTCTATCTATTGGGAGCTTTCTAAAAAATTCCGCAAGACCTCCCCAACTATAATCTCCAAGTAATGAATAACAAGAATCAGCATTTGGACCTGTCACTAAAATATTGGTTTCCTTATTTTGAAGTGGTAATATACCATTATTTGTAAGCAATACAATAGCTTCTCGTGCAGATTTTAATGCATCATTTCTATATTTTTTCTCATCGAGATTTATATTTGATTTTGTAGATAAATTTTTTGGAATATATTTTTCTTTAAATTTCAGAACTCTTTCAAGAGAAGCATCTATAATACTTTCATCTAGTTGACCATTTTTTACAAGCTCTACAAAATGAGCATAGTTAAATCCCGCTGGCAAATCTACATCTATTCCTGCTTTTATTGCCATTAGAGCAGCTTCTTCATGACTTTTAGTATATTTATGATTTGTATGAGCATTTCTAATAGCATTGTAGTCTGATACTATCACACCATCAAATCCTAGATGCTCTCGTAAAGAGCGTGTTAAAAGCTCAGTAGAGACTGAAGCAGGTACATCCCTAAATTTATGATATCCTGGCATAACAGTGGCAACTTTAGATTTTGTAACAGCCACTTCAAATGGAAATAATGTTTCATTTATAAAAAAATCTTCTTCTTGGTTTGAAACACCATATCCAGCATAATGTTTTGCAGTGGCTGCAACTCCATTTTCTTGAACAGCTGAAATAAAAGCATCAGAAAATACAGAAACCATATATGAGTCTTCACCAAAGCCTTCTTCTGCTCTTGCCCAATTTGCATTTGTAATTACATCCATCATTGGACTTAATACATGATAACCACCAAGATTTTTAATACTTTCAGCAGCATTTTTTGCATTCTGACTCACAAGAGCAGGATTAAAGCTACATGCCATTCCAATCATTTGAGGAGTAACAGTTGCTTCTCTTGCTGCTAAACCACAAATTATTTCTTCATGAAACATTATAGGAATTTGACTTTTAGTTTCATTTTTTACATAGTCTTGAAGCTCTGAAATCACTTTTGCAAGTTTATCAGCCTGATATGCGTTTGTACTAGCAAACTGACAAATATGCCCTATTCCATCTGGAATGAGCTCTCTACATTTTTCAATCGAAATTTCATCATTTTCTATGAGATCTCTCATCCAGAACCCTCTGAGCTGTGCAACTTTTTCTTCAAGTGTCATTTTTTTTTACTCCTTTTTAAGATTTTAGATAAATAAAAAAACGGTTAGCCTTTTAGCTACCGTTTTAATAAGAACAATACTATTATATCCTATTTTAACATTAAATACTAATTTTTTTAATCTTTTTCAGGAAACCAATGTGTAGTTTTGTTTGCGATTTTTACAAGAATTAACATAACAGGAACTTCTACTAGTACGCCAACTATAGTTGCCAGAGCAACAGGGCTATCTGCTCCAAATAAAGATATTGCAACAGCTACTGATAATTCAAAGAAGTTTGATGCTCCAATCATACCAGCTGGAGCTGCTATTTTATGAGGCAATTTCAATTTTTTTGATGTACAATATGCAATAAAGAAAATTAGGAAAGTTTGAATAATTAAGGGAACTGCAATTAAAATAATATGCAGAGGATTTTCTAGTATAACATTTCCTTGGAAAGAGAATATAAGAGTTAAAGTTAATAATAGCCCTATAATTGTGACGTTTGAAAATTTGGGGATAAATTGCTTTTCAAAATATTCTAATCCTTTCTTTTTTACTACAAAAGTTCTTGTACATATACCACCTGCAAGTGGAATTAAAACAAATAATACTACTGATAAAATTAATGTAGTCCATGGCACGCTCACACCACCAACACCAAGTAAAAATGCTACAATAGGAGTAAATGCTACTAAAATAATTAAATCATTTGTTGCCACTTGAACAACTGTATATGCAGGGTCACCTTTTGTTAGATGGCTCCACACAAAAACCATAGCAGTACATGGAGCAGCTCCAAGTAATACTGCCCCAGCTAAATAATCTTTTGCAAGCTCGGGTGGAATAAGTGCCTTAAATACTACATAAAAAAATACCCACGCAATACCAAGCATTGTAAATGGTTTAATTAGCCAATTTGTTACCCAAGTTACAAATAATCCTTTTGGGTTTTTTCCTACATTTTTAATACTTTGAAAATCAACTTTCATCATCATTGGATATATCATAAGCCAAATTAAAATTGCAATTGGTATTGATACGTTAGCATACTCAAAATTACCTAAAAAATCAGGAATAGTAGGTAAATATTTTCCTACTATTACACCTACAACCATACATATAATAACCCACAAAGTTAGATATTTTTCAAAAAAACCTATGCCTGAGCTTTTTACTTCTTTTCTTACTTCTTTTCCTATTTCTTTTTTCATGAAACATCCCCCTAATTTAATTATAAACTTAAAATTCCTGTTTCATCCTTTTGATTTGCTGTTTTCTGTTTATGTTCGCTCTTTTTGGAGAATTGCCATAACTTCCTCTGTCTTTAACACTTTGCCATATGATACAACCTTTCCATCAATTACAAGAGCAGGTGTTGACATTACGCCATAGCTTGAAATTTGTGCAAAATCTGTAACATGGTCAATGGTTGCATCCATACCAAGATTTTCTAAAGCTGTTTTTGTTGCGAGCTCTAGGTCATTACACTTTTTACAACCAGAACCCAGAACTTTTACAGCTGCTCCTTCGCCATGAGCTGACTGAGCCTTTGCGATTTCATCACCATCAACATTTCCACAGCAACTGCTCTTAGCATCAGTGTCACAACAACTTTTATTTTTGGCCGCTTCTTTTGCTTTATTTGCTTCTATATCAGATACTTTACACATATTTCCACATTCACACATAGCCATTTCTTCTTGATTGTCTTTTTTATTTCTAAATTTACTAAATAATCCCATTATTAAATCCTCCTTTTAAAATGCCAAATAAAACATATAAAATCCTATTAAAGAAATCATAAGACCCATAATTATTTTTAAAATATTGCTCATTGTACCATATTTCGGATTACGAGCAAGTTTCTGTACAAATCCAATAGAAGTGCCGCTTATTATTGCCAATATTCCATGACCTAATGAATATAAAAGTAATAAGAGCATTCCCCAAGCTATGTTGCCAGAACCTGCAACTATTGCAAGAAGTGCAATTAATACTGGTGTAGAGCAAGGTGATGAAAATATTCCTGCTAATATTCCTGCAATTAATGCTCCTATATAGCCTTTTCTTTTACTTTTTGATACCAGATAAGTTGATGGTATAATTTCATATATGCCCCATGTTTGAAGTGCCATTAATAACATAAGTGTCCCAAGAGCTATATACCACCATTTTGATGATGCTCCTATTAAACTGCCTGCCATTGTCGCAATTATTCCTAGTAAAGTAAAGGTAATTGCCTGACCTATTACAAATGTTAGTGAAAGTAAAAATGCTTTTTTTGTAGAACGTCCATTTCCAGTACCACCTACATATCCTATAATTAAAGGTATACTTGATAGAGAACAAGGTGTAAATGATGTTAAAATCCCTGCAATTAATGCTAAAAATGGAGCAATCCAAGCATTATTTAATATTAAAGTCGATATTGAGCTTAATAGTTCATCCATTACCTAAACCCCCATATCACTCAGTATTATAAGCATTTGCTCTTCTGTTAGACCACCCACATGCACTGTATACATATGCTCTTTTGTTTCTCTATTAGCATAATTATCAAAATGTATTATTTGAGCTACTTCTTCACTTGGTACATACGGTGTGCCATCGGAATTAAAAATTACTTGAGTAGGTATAACTTGCACTGGATAGTCTTTTGCTGCTGAAGGATGTTTCCATACATCAACAAATTTAACAATAGCTTTTTCATGCATATCTGCATTTACTTTTTCTAAAACAGGTGCCATCTGCTTACAAGGAATACATTCATCTGCTCCAAAATCTATTATCATTGGTAATTTATGAGCTTTTAATTGCTCCAAATCAATATTTGTAGCGTGTAAATTAAAATCTTCTGTTTCATAAACAATTTGCTGTTCTAATAGAATTTCATCAGCCTGTTTTTGACTGAACCATATCCCACCAACAATACCTAACATTGTAATAGGCACAACAATTTGCAGTATTTTTTTATTCATTTTATTATATCCTTTCTTAATTTTTAAGCTAGAAAATGTTGAAATATATTAAATAAGTAACCTACAATTATAATACCACCTGCACAAATGGCTATGAATGCCCAAAGTAGTTTTGGTTTTACAGCTTTTCTGAGCATTATCATTGATGGTAGACTTAAAGTAGTAACAGCCATCATAAAAGAAAGTATTGTTCCAAGTTGAGCTCCTTTTGCAAGTAGAGCTTCTGCAATTGGAATTGTACCAAAAATATCCGCATACATTGGTACACCAACTAGCGTGGCAAGAACTACGCCAAATGGATTGTCGCTCCCCAATATATTTTCAACCACATCTTGTGGTATCCAATTATGAATTAATGCTCCAATACCAACACCAACTAATATATAAGGAAATACTTTTTTAAAAGTCGATGTAACTTGCTCTTTTGCAAAAACTACTCTTTCTTTTTTTGTGAGCTCTGGAGATTCGATATCAATACTAGATGCATTTAGTATAAAATCTTCAACGTATTTATGCATTCCCATTTTATCGAGCAATGTACCTCCAATTACTGCAATTATAAGTCCAACAATTACATATACTACAGCAACTTTAGTACCAAAAATGCTCATAAGTAATACAAGACTACCGAGGTCAACCATTGGTGATGAAATTAAAAAAGAAAAAGTCACACCAACAGGCAAACCTGCACTGGTAAATCCCATAAAAAGTGGTATAGAAGAACAAGAGCAAAATGGAGTAACTGTTCCAAGTAAGGCGGATACAATGTTTGCTCTAATTCCTTTAAACTTACTTAAAATTCGCTTGCTTCTTTCTGGTGGAAAGTAGCTTTGAATATATGAAATTCCAAAAATTAATGCGCATAATAAAATGGTAATTTTGATTACATCATATATAAAAAATTGTAAACTTGCTCCTATTCGAGAAGTAATGTCAAGTCCGAGCATACTAAGCAAACTTCCAGTAACATCATTTAACCATTTCATTCCCAAAATTTCAGTTTGGATAAAATCCCACATTTTATTTCCCCCTATAATATAATATAATATAATATAATATAATATAATATAATATAATATAATATAATATAA
>LJHE01000076.1 GCA_001983555.1 Candidatus Epulonipiscioides gigas | reverse complement strand
TAATATCGATATTTGCTTAGATACTAAATAATTCACTAATAGTCTTGTTGCTTTATGCAGACAATTATTTATTTTATTATTTCTTTTAATGTGTAGATTTTTTACTTTTTTAGAAGTTTTTAAATTTATTTTTTCAAGTTTTGATTTTTGTATAGCTATTTTTTTAAACTAACTTTATATATCGAGCAGGGATAGCTTTTATGAGCCACACTTTATTTGCAGATAAATAAAATTCATATCCATCTTGTATCATTTTCTTAGTATCAATACGGTAAATTATTGGTGCTCCATGTCGTTTTCCTACTCTTTGAGCAGTTTCTAAATCACTTGATAAATGCACATATAATCTTTTTTTGGGAATTAGTCCTTTTTCTTCAAT
Organism: Candidatus Epulonipiscioides gigas; assembly: GCA_001983555.1. Taxonomy (GTDB): domain Bacteria; phylum Bacillota; class Clostridia; order Lachnospirales; family Cellulosilyticaceae; genus Epulonipiscioides; species Epulonipiscioides gigas. Next base: position 22,883 of record LJHE01000076.1, on the reverse strand, counting down.
AGATTTTTGAAATTTTTTAGCTGTACCATGATATAAACAATTTGGAGGGAGCTCCTTTTTCAATTCAACGTCTACATTAATAGAATGTCCTTGATTGGCACGAATTAATGTTTTATCTTGATTAAAAGAATATCTATTTTTATTATCAGAGCTTACTATATTTTCTAATATATCAATAGTTAAAATGTTTCCTTTTTGTTTATTAATTAAAAATATAAGTTCATCTACATTTGCCCACCCGTTTTTGTCTAAGCTTAATTTTATAGCATTTGGATTATGTCTTAATACGAAACTCAAAAATTTACTGATTTCTTGTTGCTTCACAAAATCATCCTTTCTTAAATGTTTAAAATATATTTTAGAAGTCTATACTTTATTAAAGTTAAAAAAATTTAGATAATATTCAGGGATGGAACAGTCCAAAGAGCGTGCTCAAATACCTAAAAGTTGTATGAAGTACGCCAGAAGCTCCATCCTCTAAACGTTAGCGCTGGAGGAAGTAATGCACTATGATACCACATAAATATATATGGAAAAATGTTAATTTTAATGCAACGAATAAAAGTATTATTGATAAGTTGTTAGACAACAGAGCAGTAGTAGATAAAGAAAAATTTTTAAATCCAACATTAGATGATTTGCATTCTCCATTCCTGTTACTTGATATGGAAAAAGCCGTAGAACGAATTCTAAAATCAGTACATGAGCAAAAGCTTATTACTATTTACGGAGATTATGACGTTGATGGTATTACAAGCACATCAATTTTATATATATTTCTTCAAGAAATAGGAGCGATAGTAGATTATTATATTCCAGACAGAATTAAAGAAGGATATGGTTTAAATGAAAATGCTATAATTCATATTGCTAAAACAAGTGATCTTGTTGTTACTGTAGATACAGGGATATCAGCAATTAGTGAAGTTGCTCTGGCAAATCAGTTAGAGCTAGATATAATAATTACAGACCATCATAAATGTCACGAACAAATTCCAGAGGCATATTGTGTTATTGACCCTAAAAGATTAGAATGCAATTATCCTAATGAAGCAATTGCAGGTGTTGGTATTGTCTTTAAGTTAATTACTGCTATTGCCATTAAATTAGATATAAAAGAAACTATTTATAAATATCTAGATATTGTTGCAGTTGGAACTGTTGCAGATGTTGTACCTCTAATTGGAGAAAATAGAGCATTGACATCTCTTGGATTTAAATTAATGTCAAATACACAAAATCTGGGGTTAAAAGCATTGCTCAATATTGTTAATCCTACTAATAATCCAATAACATCTGATTTAATTGCTTTTCAAATAGGTCCTAGAATAAATGCAATAAGTCGCCTAGGAAATGCAAAACTTGGCGTTGAGCTTTTAACTACTTCTAGCAATGAAAGAGCTATTGAAATTGCACACATATTAGATGAAGCAAATATAAAACGAAAAGAAATAGAGCAAGAAATTATTAGCTCTTCTATAGAATATATAGAAAATAATATAGATTTAGATAAGCAGAAAATAATAGTTATCCCTGGTGAAGGCTGGCCACATGGTGTAATTGGAATTGTAGCTTCTAAAATTTTAAATAAATATTATAGACCAACTATTATTTTAACACTTGAAGATGATGTATATACAGGGTCTGCTCGAAGTGTTGAAGGATTTGATATTTTTAAAGCTCTGCTGGCAAAAAAACAATATTTTTTGAAATTTGGTGGTCATGAAATGGCTGCAGGTTTAAGAATGGCAAAATCAGAAGTTAAAAAATTTATACAACATATAAATGAAGAAAATTATGAAATTCTTACTAAAGAAATTTTAACTCCAAAATTAAATATTGATTTAGAAGTAACTACTGCTGATATAAATATAAGCTTATATAATGAGCTATTCAAATTAGAGCCTTATGGAAATGGAAATATAGCTCCAATTTTAAAAGTTAGAGGAAAAATTTATAAAATTCAGCTTATGGGAAAAAATTTAGAGCATATTAGAATTACCATTATAAGTGATAATAAACCTCTTGAAACAATAGGCTTTTTTTTAGCAGAATTAGACGACTTTTTAAATATAGGAGAAGAAGTGGAAATTGCTGGCGGTTTATCTAAAAATGAATGGCAAAATAAAATTAATATTCAACTTATTATTACTGATATAAAATCTATTGTTGAAAATGAGAATAAAAGTAAATATTATTTGGAGTGTTATCAAAAATTTAAACTACCAACTGTAATTAATTTTGAGGGTAAATCATATAATGAACTTAAATTATTTATTCCAACTTATGAAGATTGTAAAGTCGTATTTCGTTGCATAAATAAAAATCCTAAAAACTTTATGTCAATGCATAAATTGAGCTATATTTTGGATATGACAGAATATAAAATTTTACAAATTTTTGATATATTTTATGAACTAGGGTTTTTATCTTATAAATATGACAATAATCGCATATACTATATCATTGAAAATTATATTAAAAATAAACTGGAAAACTCATGTAAATTTAATTTACTTTCAGAGTTTCTAAAAGGAGAATAATTATGGATTTAAAAAAACTTATCAGAGATATACCAGATTTTCCAGAAGACGGAATTTTATTTAGAGATATTACTACTCTTTTAAAAAATCCTGAAGGATTAACACACTCTGTTGATTTACTATGTGATAAAGTTAAAGATCTAGATTTTGATTTAGTTTTAGGACCTGAATCACGTGGTTTTATTTTTGGAGTGCCTGTTGCATATAAATTAAAAAAGGGATTTATTCCTATTAGAAAGCCTGGAAAGTTACCTTATAAAACTCACAAACAAAGTTATGAGCTTGAATATGGAAAAAATACTCTTGAAATTCATTCCGATGCTATCGAAGTAGGTCAAAAAGTTATCATTATTGATGATTTACTTGCAACTGGCGGAACTTTAAAAGCAATGGTAGACTTAATTGCTAAGCTCGGAGGAGAGGTTGTTATGATTGCTTGTTTAATAGAATTAATAGATTTAAAAGGTAGGGAGTTGTTAAAAGATATTAATGTTGAAACCTTATTAAAATATTAAAATAGGAGGCGGATATGTCTAATACTTTTGAAAAGTTAATTAAAGCCATACGAGCGTATCATCCATCTGATAATCTTAATATGATTAAAAAAGCTTATGAGCTTGCAAGTAACGCTCATAATGGACAACTTAGAAAATCTGGAGAACCGTATATTATTCACCCTTTAGGAGTTGCAAAAATTTTAGCAGAACTAGAGCTTGATATAGAATCAATTACAGCAGGACTTTTACATGACGTTGTTGAAGATACAGATATAACAATAGAAGATATAGAAATAAATTTCAACAAAGAAGTTGCTCTTTTGGTGGATGGAGTCACTAAACTTAGTCGCATAAAATATCATTCAACTGATGAAAAATTACAAAAAGAAGAAATTCAAGCAGAAAATTATAGAAAAATGTTTATTGCTATGGCTCAAGATATAAGAGTTATATTAATAAAGCTTGCGGATAGACTGCATAATATGCAAACATTAAAATATATGACTAATGAAAAACAACAAAAAATAGCAAGAGAAACTCTTGATATTTATGCACCAATTGCTAATAGATTAGGTATTTGTAAACTGAAGGCTGAGCTTGAAGATTTATCACTTAGATATATAAATCCTGGAATGTATTATTATTTAGTTAAAAGCATTGATAAAAAAAGGCAAGAACGTGTTGAAATAACAAATAATATAGTAATAAAAATTAGAAATGAACTTGATAAAGTTGGGATAAAAGCAAATGTTGAGGGCCGACCGAAACATTTTTTTAGTATATATAAAAAACTTGTAAACCAGAATAAAACAATAGATCAAGTTTATGATCTTTTTGCAATTCGTGCAATTGTCGAAGATGTTAAGGATTGTTATGGAGTTCTTGGAGTTGCTCATGATATTTTTACTCCAATACCTGGACGATTTAAAGATTATATTGCTATGCCAAAACCAAATATGTATCAATCTCTTCATACAACTTTAATGGGTCCAGCAGGAGTTCCGTTTGAACTTCAGATTAGAACTATGGAAATGCATAGAACGGCTGAATACGGAATAGCAGCTCACTGGAAATATAAAGAGGGAAACATAAAAGGAATTCCTGAAGATAAATCGGAAGAAAAATTAGCCTGGCTAAGACATATCCTTGAATGGCAAAAAGATATGAGCGACAATGAAGAATTTATGTCTGCAATCAAAGTAGATTTAGATATTTATACTGACCAAGTATTTGTATTTTCTCCAAAAGGTGAGCTAATTACAATTCCAACAGGTTCAACACCCATAGATTTTGCATACTACATTCATTCTGATATTGGGAATAAAATGACAGGCGCAAAAATAAATAATAAAATTGTAAATTTAGATTGTATTTTAAAAAATGGCGATCGTATAGAAATACTTACTTCAAAGTCAAAAAAAGGGCCTAGTCGAGATTGGTTAAATATTGTTAAAACTACTCAAGCTCGAAATAAAATTAATCAGTGGTTTAGAAAACAATTTCAAGAAGAAGATATTTTAAAAGGAAAAGAATTATTAGAAATAAGTGCGAAACATAAAGCATATAAATTGAGCTCTTTGCTTAATTCTGAAGCTACAACCAATGTATATATGAGATATGGTCTTAAAAATTGGGTGGCTGTTTATGCTGCAATAGGATATGGAAGTATTAAAGAAGATCAAGTTTTAAGCAGACTAATAGATGAAAATTTAAAAAATGATAAAGAGATAATAAAAGATGAAGATTTATTAAAAGAGTTTGAAAATAAGCCTATTATACAACAAGAATATGTAAAAAGTAAAAGTGGAATAGTAATAGATGATATTGGAGATATTGCTATTAAATTTGCTCAGTGTTGCAATCCCCTTCCAGGAGATGAAATAATAGGATATATAACTAGAGGACGAGGAATTTCAATTCACAAAAGTGATTGTTCAAACATAAACTATATAATGAAAAAGGAACCAGAGCGTATTAGTAAAGCAAGTTGGAATGAAGCTACAATTGAAAAAATGCATTATATAACAGAACTACAGATTTTATGTATAGATCGAGTAGGAATAATAAGTGATATTTTAAAAATCTTAAATGATATGTCGGTGGAAGTAAAATCTTTAAATGCTAAAACAGTTAAAAATACCGAATTATTTTTTAATGTAAAATTTGTTATATCTCATAAACGTCAACTAGAAGAAGCCATTAGAAAAATATTAAATATAAGGGATGTAACAGAAGTTAGAAGAACTGAAAGTTAAGTAGCTCTAGCACTAAATTAATTTAGTGCTAGAGTTTTTTGTATTTTCACCTATTTATTTTCTTCTTTTTGCCTACATTTTGCCACTTTTTAACCGCTGATTTTCCAATTAGGTTTGTAGTATAATATTTTCATAGAGAAATTACATAGAAAATAAAAAAATAAAAGGGGGTAATTTTTATGAAGAAATCATTAGTATTAGCTCTTATAACAGCAATTTCAGCAGTAGGAGGATATTTTGTTACAATCAAAACTCAAACTAAAGCAACTGCAAGTGAAAAAGTAACCGAAATTATTGCAAAGGAGGTTAAAGTTGGAACAGGAGATGTAATTATTGGGCTTAGTGAAACAGCAAGCATAACAATTCCAACACATGGAATATTTTTTGACTATGCATTAACTATAAAGGATATTCTTGTTAAAGAAGGGCAAATTGTAAAAGTTGGTGACCCATTATTTGATGTTGAAGTAGAAGCTGTAGATGATGATATAGAAACTTTAGAAGATAAAATTGATGGATATCAAGAGCAACTAGATGATATAAATGATACTATTACATCTTTAAATAAAGATTATGATAATGCTGTTAAAGATAAAGGAATTGAAACAGAAAAAGCTAAGCTCACTTTGGATAAATCTTTGTTGCAAATTGAGTCTAGCCAAGGTAATTATGAAGCTCAAATGACTTCTTTTGATAGACAAAAAGAAGATTTATTAAAGAAAAAAGCTGATCTCCAAGCAGATAAATCAGAATATCAAGCACTTATTAATACATATGAGAAAGACCATGCAGAGCTTTGGAAATTAGAAGCAGAATATGATAAGCTAGATGATGAAATTGAAGCAGATGAAATTTGGGTTGAAGGTAGAGAAGATGACAAAGACAAAGAGCTCGATGATGCAGAAGGTGCAATTGAAAGATTAGAAGCTCAAATTGATGATGTGGAGTGGCAAAGAGATATAGACATTGATGCTCAAGAAGATAAGATTGCTCATCAGGAAAATGTTATTGAAGATTATAAAGACCAAATTGACAATTATAAAGAGCAAATTAAAGAATACGAAGACTATATAAAAGAGCAAGAAGATACGATTGATTTACATAAAGATGTAATGGATGATTTTGCAGATGATAATGAAGATTATATGGGAATTAATGCAACCAAAGAAAATGATACTTGGGAAGAGCAAATTGAAAACAAAGAAGAAGAAATTGAAAATAAAGAAGATGAAATAATTGATTTAGAAATATTATTTGATGAAGCATTGAACAATGAATATAATAACCCTACCGATGCTAATATGTCAGCTACTGCACTAGCTCATGAAAAACTGCTTACAGCTGAAACTAAACTTGAACAGCTCGAAGAAGAGCTTGAAGAATTAGAAGAAGATTATGATGAGTATTTAGAGGAGTTTGGAATTTCAGAAAATGTAGATAATGATTACAATACTCTTGAAGATGAACACGATGTATTAAATGATGAGCTTAATGCAAGAAAAGATACACTTGATGACATGAATGATGTACTTACAGATATGAATGATATGCTTGCAGATATGAATGATGTGCTCTCAGACTTAAATGCCGAGCTTGCTGATATCAAAGCTGATGCTACAGACAAAATTTCTGATATTCAAGACGAAATTGCTGATTTTAATACGGTTATAAAAGATATTGATGAATATAGAGCTCTTATAAATGGTAATGTGAGTGATAAAGAAGCAATCCTTAAAGACTTACAAGCTGATATTGCAGAAATAGAAGCCGAGCTTAAAGAAATTTATAATGGTCAAGAACTTGAAGATTTGCAAGATATATTAGATGATATAATATATGATTTAGAACAAAATGCAAAAGACTTAGATGATTTAGACAACGATATAGATAATACAATGACAGAAGAGCAATATAATGTTGAAATTGATGCGCTAGAAGCAGCTCAAGCTCGTTCGTCATATGATACTACTGTTGCTAACTTACAAGACAAAATTGATGATATTGTTGCAGATATTGCAGACCAAAGAGATAAAAAAGAAGATGTTTTGGCAGATATTGCAGAAACTGAAGCAGAATTAAAAGAGCTTTTAGAAATTGTTGAAACTGCTCAAATTGTTAGTGATATAGATGGGGTTATAACTTCAATAGATGTAGCAATAAAAGATGAAACTAAGGAAAAACAAGTTCTTATAGAGATTGCAAATCATATCGATAATACTTATGTTAAAGCAAGTATTTCACAAGACGACATTGGTCAGCTGAGCGTAGGGCAAGATGTTGAAATAACAGTTGATGCTAAAGATGATGTTACTTTTATGGGTAAAGTTGACACTATTTCTTATACTGCAGGTCCAAGTATGAGCGGTAATGTAAATTATACAGTTACAACGTTGCTCGAAGGAGATACAACAGGTCTATATGAAGGTATGAGTGCAGAAGCAACTTTTATTGAAGAAAAAGCTCTTGATGTACCTGTTGTTGAACTTAGAGCAATTAAAACTGTTGGTAAAAAAAGTATTGTAAAAATAAAAGACCCAATAACTGGTGAACCTATGGAAATTGAAGTAACAACTGGACTTAGTGATGGAGTTAAAACAGAAATTATAAGTGGAATAACTATAGGAGATACAGTTTTAATTGAAAGTGCTGTAACTTCTATGGGTCCGAGCTCTGCATTAAAAAATGAAACATCTACACAATCACAGCAACAAATGCCATCAATGCCACAAGATATGATGCGACCTACGGGCGGTGGAGGCGGTGGCTTCCGTCAATAAAAATATATAATACTGACATATATTATAGCAATCGCAGTTATAAATCTCCATGCCTTTAAAGAGGTATCTCCGCTGAGTCTTTTCAGCAACTAAAACTGACACTTACCCTAAATACCACCGACTATTACGAGGTACATCCACTGCACCCTTCCGTCAGCTTGCGCTGCCACCTCCCCTTAAAATGGGAGGCTATCAAGCGAACACAAAGTTTGAGAATTATCTAAAGTTGACGTTTACTATGAGTCACCTACAGTACCGAAGGTACAAGGGTGGGTTTAGGGTGGAAAGCACAAACGGTGCAAAGGTAGGTTTTATTGTAGGCTATATGTGTATTCTTGGATGTAACTATTATTTTTTACTAATTCATCTCGCCACATATAGAGGTGGGAGAATTCTTGCTCAGTGTATTTAAAGAAAAGATAGGAGGGAAAAAATGAAACTTTCTGAGATAATAAATCTGGTTATGACAAGTATTTTACAAAATAAATTTAAAGTTTTACTTACATCGCTTGGGATTATTGTTGGAGCTATGACCATAGTTATGGTTGTTGGTATTGGAAAAGGTGGAGAAGCAGATGTTGCTGACCAATTTAAAAATCTAAATGCAGCAGCTATTGAAATTGAGAGTATTGAACCATCAACAGGTGGAATGGATGACATGATGAATATGATGCGTATGATGAAAGGTGGCGGTGGAAAGTCAATGCCTGGAATGACTAGCTCTAGTGATGCTGTAACATTAACTCATGAAAATGCTGAAGAAATGATGTTTTTTATTGATAATCTAACTGATGTAACACTTGTGGGAAATTCTTCGTTATCAGTTTTTGGTGGTGAAATATTAGAAGAAGCTGTAGACAAAATAATTATCGGAGCAAGTGCTTCTTATCAAAGCATCACTAATTTAGAGATGTTAAGCGGGAATTTTATTACAGATGCTCATGAAGAGATAGAAGAAAGAACTGCTGTTCTTGGATATGATGTAGCAACTGAAATTTTTGGTTATGCAGAGCTTGCATATGGTAATGATATTGCAATTGATGAGAAAAACTATTCTATTGCTGGAGTACTTGAAAAAACAGGTTCAATTTTAAATGGAGTTCAAGTTGATAATGCAATTATGATACCATATTCAACAGCTCAAAGATATACCTTTACAGATGATACAAATCCTCAAATGATAGCTCTTGCTGATGATGTAGAATATGTTGATACAATTATTGCTAAAACAGAGGTGCTCTTAAAAGAAATTCATCCAAAAGGAGCTTTTACAATATCAGATGCTGGGACAGAAATAGAAGCTGCTCTTGCATCAGCTAATACACTATCGATGTTACTGATCAGTGTTGCAGTCATCGTATTTATTGTTGGTGGTATTGGGATTATGAATGTATTATTTGTTTCTGTAAAAGAAAGAACTCCTGAAATAGGGGTACTTAAAGCTCTAGGAACATCTAAGCTAGATATTTTGCTCCAGTTTTTATTAGAAGCAAACTTTATAAGTGTAATCGGAGGATTTCTTGGAGTAGGATTAAGTTATGCAATTATGCCTCTTATGAAATACACCAATATTAGAGTAGAATCATCACCAGAAGCTGCATTGCTTGCTTTGGTATTTGCAATCATTACAGGAACTGTATTTGGATTTTATCCAGCACTTCAAGCATCAAGACTAAGCCCAATTGAAGCATTAAATTCAAACTAAGAGATAAAATAAAAAGCAGAAAGGAAAGGAAATTTTATGAAAAATGTTATTGAAATGACAAATATTAACAAATCTTATAAAATGGGAGCAGAAAGTCTTCATGTTTTAAAAGATGTATCTATTAGTGTAGCTCAAGGTGAATTTGTCGCAATTCTTGGACCATCTGGTTCTGGAAAATCAACACTTATGAATATAATAGGTTGCATGGATACACTTGATACTGGCCAATATTGGCTTTCAGATGTTGAAGTTCATAAAGCAAAAGAAGCTCAACTGGCAAAAATAAGAAATCAACAAATTGGATTTATATTTCAAAAATATCAGCTTATTAATAAATATACAGTTTTGCAAAATGTAATTCTTCCGCTACTTGCTCGTGGACAAAGAACTTATCAGGCTAAAAAAGTGGGAATTGAAAAACTTACAAATCTAGGGCTTGGAGAAAGATTATCTCACAAGCCTCATGAACTTTCAGGAGGTCAACAACAGCGTGTTGCCATTGCAAGAGCTGTTGCCACAAATCCTAGTATTTTGCTTGCCGATGAACCAACAGGAGCTCTTGATTCTAAAACTGGTAAAGAAGTTATTGAAATTTTTCAAAGACTTAACAAAGAAGGCAATACTATTGTTATGATTACACACGATTTAAAAATAGCTGAAAATGCTCAAAGAATTATTAAAATTGTTGATGGTAGAGTAGCATAAGAGCAGTCAATTTTCAGCTATATTGCTATATGAGCTCCTTCGGGAGCTTTAATCATTTTTACGCTGGTCCGGCATAATTGTCGTATTTCCTAATACTTTTAAATCAACATTATTTGATATAACCTTTTCTAGTTCAGCACTTGTAATTTTTAAATTCCCATATATTTTTATGGTGCTTGTTGATTTAGAATGCTCAACAACTTCAGTGTTTGAATTATTATTCTTATTAAATAATTTATTTAACATATAAACTCCTCCAAAAAGTCCAGCACCTATAACTAATATTGTACCACTAGTTAAAACTAATAGACCTACGCCGACTAACGCTAAAACTTTTGTAAAATTATTGTTATTTGTCCAATATTTTTTGTGATTTGAGTGTACAATTAACTCATTGGGAATATTTGTTTCTTCTATAGATACAATTGACTCATCTATAGATACAATTGACTCATCTTCAATTTTCTTCATAATTTGCTCCTTTTAATCATTGATATTAATATATATATTTGATAGCTACAAATTTAGTACTTAATTTTAACTGCACTTAGCAAGAATTCTCCCATCTCTATAGGTAATTAGATGAATTGCTAAAATCTCTTGACTTTATAGAATTAAATATAATTCGTTTATAGTTCAGGGTCATGACGACCTGTAGTACTGAACATTGGTTCGGCTTACGCAAGAAGCTCTTCTATAAGTGGAGTGAGTTCATATAAAAAAGCGCACATATTTTAATGTACGCTTTCTTTAAATATATTCTCCTGTAATATTATAAATCATCCATTCTGCTATGTTTGTAATATGGTCAGCAATTCTTTCTAAATATTTAATAATCATAATATAATGTGGACCTGCAATAATGAAGTCTGTATTTTGTCTCATTGTATCAATTATTTCAGCCCAAATTTGAGCAAATTTTGCATCTATTTTATCATCATATTCACAAACTTCTTTTAGAATATTTACATCTTTATCTTTATAAGCTAAAAGAGTATTATCAAGCATTTTAGCTACATTTGTAGCCATTTTATTAATATGTTGTTTATAAATATCATTGTCTGTAGGCTTAATGTCTTTAAGCTTTAAACAGTAGTTGCAAATATCTTCGCATTGATCAGCAATTCTTTCCATATCTGTAATGATATTTATAATAGATATAATAAGTCTTAAATCTCGAGCTAAAGGCTGTTCTTTAGCAATAAGTAATGCACATTGTTTTTGTATGTGTAGCTCTAACTCATCTGTATTTTGTTCACCTGCTATAACTTCTTTAATATTTGTAAAATCATCATTTATTAGCACTTGTATGGTTATGTCAACAAGAATTTTTATTTCCTCTCCCATTTCAGACATTGAATTTCTTAAGCTATTCAACTCATTTGTAAAATTTACTCTTGAAATCATATTTAAATCCTCCTATTAATTAGCCAAATCGACCAGTAATATATTCTTCTGTTTTTTTCTTTTGAGGATTGCTAAACATATCATCTGTTTTGCCCACTTCAACTAAATCTCCAAGTAAAAAGAATGCTGTTCTATCAGATACTCTTGCTGCTTGTTGCATATTATGAGTTACTATTATGATAGTATATTTTTGTTTTAGCTCATTTATTAAGTCTTCAATTTTTAATGTAGAAATAGGATCAAGAGCAGAAGTTGGTTCATCCATCAATAAAACTTCGGGATTCATAGCTATACTTCGAGCAATACAAAGTCGTTGTTGTTGCCCACCAGAAACACCCACAGCACTTTTCTTTAGCTTATCTTTTACTTCATCCCAGATAGCTGCAGATTTTAGACTTGTTTCAACAATTTCATCTAATGCTCCTTTATTTTTAATTCCTTGCATACGAGGACCATATGCTATGTTATCATATATGCTCATTGGAAATGGATTAGGTTTTTGAAATACCATTCCTACGTTTTTTCTTAATTCTATAGCATCATAAGAAAAAATATCATGACCTTTATAAGTAATACTGCCTTCTACCTTATTATCAGGAGCTAAATCACTCATTCGATTTAATATTCTAAGAAGCGTAGATTTTCCACAACCTGAAGGACCAATAAATGCTAAAACTTCTGTTTCAAATATATCAAGATTTATTCCTTTTAAAGCTTTAAAATCACCATAATAAAAGTGCAAATCTTTAATACTAATTATAGTGCTCATATTTCCTCCTTATTTTTTCATCTTAGATGCAATATAATAGCTTAGAAAATTTAATCCTAAAATTACAATCAGTAAGACAACTGCTGTTCCATATGCTTCTGAAAGAGAAACACCTTCTTTTGCAAGTATATATAAATGAACACTCAAAGTTCTACCCGAATTCATAACAGTGTTTGGAATTCCAAATACAGTACCTGCTGTTAAATAAATTGCTGCAGTTTCTCCAACAATTCTACCAATACTTAAAACAACTCCTGTTAAAATACCAGGAATACTAGATGGTAAAATAACTTTAACTATTGTGCCAATTTTTGTTGCTCCAAGAGCTAATGATGCTTCTCGATAACTAATAGGTACTGTTTTTAGAGCTTCTTCAGTAGTTTTTACAATAGTTGGTAAAATCATTATTGCAACTGTAAGTCCTCCCGAAAGCAGGCACCAAGACATATTAAGAGCAGTAACAAACATTAACATCCCAAAAAGTCCAAATAATATAGAAGGAACTGCTGATAGACATTCTGTTGCAAACCGAATAATTTTTACAAATCGTCCATCTGTTGCATATTCTTGCAAATATATTGCAGCTCCAATTCCTATTGGAACAGAAATTCCAAGCCCTATTAATACCATATAAATTGTAGTAACAATTGGAGCAATTAAAAGTTCCAAATTAATATGAGAAATTCCATTAATTAAAATATATCCTATTAACCAAAATAAAAAACCAACTGTTAAAATAGTACAAACTCCTAAAAATCCATAAATAAATTTTTCTTTTAAGTTTCTGCTAGATGTTAATTTATTAATCTTAGGAGCTGTAACATCTGTAAAAGTTTTATTTTCTAATACAATCTCATTATTCATTACTTAACTCCTTTCTAGCCTTCTAATTAAGAATTGCATTCCTACATTTATTGAAATAATTATTACAAATAATACAACACCTGTTGCAAATAGAGCTTGTTGATGAACTCCACTAGCATAACCCATTTCCATTGCAATATTTGCTGTTACTGTTCTAACAGGAGACAATATAGACTCAGGAATCAAAGGACTATTTCCTGCAACAAGCATAACTGCCATTGTTTCTCCAAGAGCACGCCCAATTCCTAAAATAACTCCTGTTATTATTCCAGATTTTGCAGCACGTAATTGCACTTTAAAAATATATTGTAATGGTGTTGCTCCAAGAGCATATGCTGCCTCTTTAAATTCATTTGGTACAGCTTTAAGACTCACTTCTGTCATTCGTATAATGGTTGGTAAAATCATAAAAGATAAAATTATTATTACAGCTAAAAGACTTAATCCTCCACTAATTCCACCAAAATATTTTTTTATAAGAGGGACTATTACCATAAGTCCAAAAAAACCATATATTACAGATGGTATACCTGCAAGCAAATCAATAGTTTTAGATAATATGTTAGCAGGTTTTTCGGGTAAAATTTGAGTTATTACAATTGCTGTACTAATTCCTATAACAACCCCTATTACAACTGCTCCTAAAGTACCACAAAAACTTGCCACTAGCATTGGAAAAATTCCAAAAATTTCACCTGAAGGCATCCAATACTCACCTAATAAAAAATCAATAATATTTGTATGTGCAAAAAAAGGTAATCCGTTAAAAAGTATAAAACCTCCAATAAATGTAATTGAAATTACTGTAAGAGCGGCACAAGACCAAAATACAGATTTCATTAACGTTTCAGAATTTACTTTTTTCCAAACATGCTTTGTTTTATTACAATTCTGCATTATTTCACCGCCCTTCTAGTTAATTAGTTTACTGGTATATAGCTCTCTGAAACTATTTCTTGACCTGCATCACTTAAAATAAAGTCAATAAATTCTGTTACTTCAGAACTTTGCTCTGCTTTAGTTAAAATCAGAAGAGGTCTTGAAATTTTATAATTACCCGACAAAGTATTTTCAACAGTTGCTTCTACTCCTCCAATGCTCAACGGAGCAACTGTATCATCAATATATCCTAAAGAAACAAATCCAATTCCATTTTCTTGTGATGCAACTGTTGCTTTAACTGCTCCGTTTCCTTCTTGAATAACAGCTGTTTGAACCACACTTGAAACTGTTTTACCATTGAAATCTTTTTCTAATCCAACTATTTCTTCAAAAGCAGATCTTGTTCCAGAACCATCTTCACGACATACAACTATAATATCTGCATCAGCTCCACCAATTTCATTCCAATTTGTAATTGTTCCCTCAAAAATATCTTTTACTTGTTCCATGGTTAAATCTTTTACTGAATTTGAAGGATGAGTTACAACGGCTATGGCATCTTTTGCTATAACTGTTTCAGTAAGACCTAGATTTTTTTCAGACTCTTTAATTTCACGTGAAGCCATTCCAATATTTGCAGTACCATCTCCTGCTGCTTTAACACCTGCTGATGAACCAACGCCTTGAACTTCAATAGTGACATCTGGATTTACAAGAGCATATGCTTCGTCAAGTTTCTCCATTGGAGCTGCTACTGTTGTAGAACCTACCACCTTTATAGTATTTGATGCTCCTTGATCTTGAGCTGAACCACATCCTACGAATACTGCTCCTGTCGCTAAAATCATACCTAAACTTACTAATAGTTTTGTTTTCATTTTAAATTCTCCTTAAATAATTTTTTATGTAACATAAATTTATTTTATATAGTTATAATAACTTTGTAATATTATCTAAATATTTGCATTGGGTTAAATTTGTGTTAAATAATTTACGAAAATGTATAAAATCACAATATTTAGTACATACTATTTTTCGTAATTTTCAATTAGGAGGATTTTTTATGAAAGATGGACATATACACACACCATTTTGTCCACATGGTAGTACAGACACTTTTGAAATGTATATTGAAAAAGCTTTAGAAATAGGACTTAAAGAAATTTCATTTATGGAGCATTTTCCATTACCAGAAAAATTTATTAATTTGTATCCTGAGTTTAATATGGATGGTAATGTGAAAGAAGAAAATTTTGAAGCTTATATAAAAGAAGTAAATTTTTTTAAAGAAAAGTATAAAGATAAATTAAAAATTAATGTAGGAGCTGAAGTTGATTATATTGAAGGCTATGAAAATGAAATAAAATTCATGCTAGATAAGTATGGTAAATATTTTGATGATTCTATTTTATCTGTTCATATGATAAAAGTAAATGAAAATTATTATCCAATAGACTATAGTCAAGAAAGTTTTAATAAATTAGTTGAATTGGCTGGAAGTTTAGAAAATGTATATCAAAAATATTATGAAATCATTAAAAAATCTATCAATTCAGATTTAGGAATATATAAACCAACAAGAATAGGTCACTTAAATTTAATTAGACGTTTTAGTTATGATTATAAAATTGATTATAATAAATTTCCTGTTGTGATGGAACTACTTCGTATAATGAGAAAGAAAAATTATACGTTAGACTATAATATTTCTGGTGAGCGTAAAGAAGGATGTGGAATTTATATTGATGATTTTTTATTTAGACAAATACTAGAGCTCGATATAAAAATGATTTATGGCTCTGATGCACATACTGCAAAGGATATATCAAGTTTGAAAAAATTTATTTAATTTTTTTTAAAAAAAGTATTGCAATTGTAGTTAGTTTGTGTTAACATAGTTTTAAGTTAATTAGCGCAAACTAACTTTATTTAGAAATAAGTTTTATTGGAAGGATATGCATTTATTCGCTAACCTAAAGAGATAATGGCTTTCTTCCTTAATTTTTATAAAGAGCTATCAAAAAAACTTGCAATACGTACATACATTCTGATTATATTTGAGCTCTTACCCATTTAAATTTGGTACAGTAAACGAGGTTATGACTAAAGAAAATTTTTAAACTTTATATAATATTGTTCAGTATATAAAAGGTAAACCAATTTTTGTTTATTATTGATTTTGTGAAAATAAGAGAGGATGTTTATATAATGAAGTTAAAAAGAAGTTTAGCCTTAGCACTTGCAGGAGTTAGTATGATTACAATTAGTGGAGCTGTTTCCGAAACATATGCATTTTTTAATCTATTTAATTCTGCTCAAGCGCAAACAAAAGAAATAGCTGGAGAAACTGTAATTGTATCTGTATCAGATGCTGCTGGTGAAATGATAGACGTTGAATTTCCTAAAAATCCTGAAAGAATTGTTGCTCTAAATTTACAAACAGTAGATTTCCTAGATGCATTAGGTATGGGTGATAAAATAGTTGGGATGATTAAGGAAAGTACAATCCCAGAGCATTTACAAAAATATGTTGACAACAAAGATATTGTAAATGTAGGTGGCATGAAAGATGTTGATATGGAAGCTGTTATGTCGCTCCAACCAGATGTCATTTTCTCAAGTGATAGAACAAAATCAAAATACAAGGAATTTAGCATGATTGCTCCTACAATGTCTGCATATGTTGATTATACAGGTAATTTTATGGATGGATATAAAAATCTTGCTAAGCAACATAGTGCTATATTTGGGGTTGAAGATGAGCTAGATGAAATATTAGCGGAATATGATGCGAGAATTGCTCGAATTGCAGAATTTGCTCAAGATAAAACTGCTTTACTTGGTATATTTGCAGGAGGACTTAATACGCTTGGTAATGATGGACGTTGCTCTATTATAGTAGATGAGATGGGCTTTAATAATTTAGCTGGTGGTGAAGATGTAAATCACGGCAATGTATCATCATATGAAGCATGGCTAAAATTTGATCCAGATTATATGTTTGTATTAGATAAAGATAATGCAGTTGGAACAGAAGCAGTTGCGGCCAAAGAGCAAATGGAAAAAAATAATCCTATTATTGCAGAAACACAAGCTTTCAAAAATGGGAAAATAATTTATTTAGAACCTAGTGATGTGTGGTATGTTGCAGATGGTGGTATTACTTCTTTAGATCTTATGATTACTAATATTGAAAAAGGTCTTGGACTACCAGAATATAGCGCCGAAGTAAAAGAAGAAGCAGATAAAACTATTGAGACTGTAACTGTTTCTGTATCAGATGCTACGGGCAATATGATTGATGTAGAATTTCCTAAAAATCCTGAGAAAGTAGTTGTATTAAATTTGCAAACTCTTGATTTCTTGGATGCAATGGGATTAGGAGATAGTATTGTTGGCTTAATTAAAGATACTATTGTTCCAGAGCATTTGCAAAAATATGTAGATGATGAGAGCATAGCAAACGTAGGCGGTATGAAAAGTGTTAATGTTGAAGCAGTTAAAGCACTTGAACCAGATATTATTTTCTCAAGTGATAGAACAAAAAAGAACTATGATATATATAGTGCAATTGCTCCTACAATGTCTGCATTTGTAGAATATGATGGTAATTTTATGGACGGATTCAAAACACTTGCTGACAATCATGCTACAATATTTGGGGTAGAAGATAAGCTAGAAGAAATATTAAATGATTATGATGCAAGAATTGCTAAAATTGCTGAGTTTTCAATGGGTGAAACTGCATTAATTGGTATGTTCGTGGGTGGAAACTTGAATACACTTGGAAGTAATAGTCGTTGCTCTGTTATTGTAGATGAAATGGGCTTTACAAATCTCAAAAATGAAGCAGTAGATTATGGAGAAATGACAAAATATGAACAATGCCTTGTATTAGACCCTAACTTTATATTTATTTTAGATAAAGACATGGCAGTTGGAACAGAAGGAGCTGTTATAGGAAAAGAAGTCATTGAAGCAAATGCTCTTATTAAGCAAACACAAGCTTATAAAAATGGCAATATTATATACTTAGAATCAGGTGCTCAATGGTATCTTGCAGATGGTGGTATTACTTCTTTAGATCAAATGATTAGTGATATTGAAAAAGGCGTAGGTTTAAAATAATTCACCAAAATATATATTAAGAATATAATATTTATATAATTTAATCCCTAGAAAAGTTTGTTTTAAACTTTCTAGGGTATTTTGTGTTGTTATAAAAGGAGGATATGTCTATGTGGTTAGCATTTTTATTAACACTTTTTGCAGGATTAGCAACAGGAATAGGTAGTTTAATGATATTATTTACAAGTAAAACCAATAAGAAAATTTTATCATTTTCACTTGGATTATCTGCAGGGGTTATGATTTATGTATCATTTGTTGAAATTTTGCAAAAATCAATAGAATCATTATCTATTGTATATGGAGAAAAGCTAGGTAATATATATGCTATATGTGGTTTTTTTGCTGGAATAGCATTAATAGCACTAATTGATAAATTTATTCCTAAAGTAGGAAATCCTCATGAAATTCATTTAATTGAAGAAATAGGAGAACAAAATAATCAAAAAGAATTAATGAGAATAGGAATTTTTACTGCATTAGCCATTGCGTTGCATAATTTTCCTGAAGGATTAGCGACATTTATAGCAACAATTGAAGATCCAAGTATGGGAATTGCAATCACTGTTGCTATAGCAATTCATAATATTCCAGAAGGTATTGCGGTTGCTATTCCGATTTATTATGCGAGTAATAGTCGTAAAAAAGCTTTTAAATATTCATTTTTATCAGGTTTATCTGAACCAATAGGAGCTTTAATTGGTTATTTCTTATTCATACAATTTTTTGGAGATAGTGCATTTGGATTTATATTCGCTGCAGTAGCTGGAATTATGGTATATATTAGTTTAGATGAGCTCTTACCAGCTGCCAAAGAGTATGGGGAGCATCATATTTCTATATGCGGATTAATTATTGGTATGATAATAATGGCAATTAGTTTATTGCTATTTATATAAATATTTTATTTACTTTTTTATAATCCCTTCGTTTTATTTATTTCTAATTGTATTCCAGAGCCAATCTCATATATCTTGCTCCTATATTTTACCTACAACATTTAAATTTTATATACCTTCAAGAATGGTCGTATTCCCATTGTGATGGAAATGATTTATGGCTCTGATGCACATATTGAGTTTGGAAAAATTATGTAAATTTTTTTTAAAAAGTATTGCATTTGTAGTTAGTTTATGTTAACATAGTTTTAAGTTAATTAATATGAACTAACTCGATTTAGAAGGGAGTTTTATGAAAAAAAATAATGTTTTTACAATTTTAATTTTTATTACTATCATAATCTGCTCTTGTATTTCAATTTTTATTGGAGCTTTTGACATCTCATTGTCTGGAGTGCTAGAAGGTGACTATAAACAACTTATGATTTTACTTAATTCGAGACTTCCCAGATTGCTTGCCACTCTTTGTATTGGAGCAGGAATGAGCGTAGCAGGACTTATAATGCAAAATCTATGTATGAATAAGTTTATATCTCCAACTACAGGAGCAACTATTTCATCTGCACAACTTGGAATAATCATCGCATTACTATTTATACCTTCTGCAAATCTTACAACTAGAACAATTTTTGCTTTTTGTACTTCAATTCTTGGTACTTGGATATTTGTTTGGTTTATTCAAAAAATTAATTTTAAAGATATTATAATGGTTCCGCTTATAGGAATTATGTTTAATAGTGTTATTGGTGGTGTTGTTAACTATTTAGCATATGAAAATGATTTAACTCAAATACTTAGTAATTTATTGGTTGGAGATTTTTCATTAGTTTTAGCTGGAAGATATGAAATTGTATTCTTATCAGTACCTCTTTTAATAATTGCATTTATTTATGCTAATTATTTTAATATTGTTGGAATGGGAGAAACATTTTCAACAAATCTTGGCGTAAATTATAAGCTCGTTATGTTTCTTGGACTTTCAATATCTGCTGTCATAACTGCAAGTATGGTTATAACGGTTGGATCTATTTCTTACATAGGATTAATTGTTCCAAATATTGTATCAATGTTTAAAGGTGACAAAATTAGAGGAACAATTTTTGATGTAGCTCTATTTGGAGCTATGTTCGTATTAGTTTGTGATTTAATAGGAAGAATTATAATTAGACCGTTTGAACTTCCGATTGAGCTTGTTTCAGGGATTGTAGGAAGCATTATCTTTATTGCTCTATTATTTAAACGTCTAAATATAGGCAAACCAAGATTTAAGAAAGGAGCTAAAAATGCATAGTTTATCCTTACGCTCTAAAATCATATTATTATCAGTTCTTTCTGTTTTATTTATATTAATTTATCAATTTATCTTTATTGATATGAAATTTTTTGATTATGCAATGTACATTAGAACACCAAAACTGCTTGCTATAATTATTGCAGCTTTTTGTATAGGTTATGCAAGTATGATATTTCAATCAATTATTAATAATCGGATTGTAACGCCTTGTCTTCTTGGAATGAATTCATTATATATATTAATCCATACATCTATTGTATTTTTTCTAGGAGGCACAAGTATTTTTGCAACAAATAATAAAATTGCATTTGTAACAGATGTTATATTAATGGGTATTTTAGCTACCACAATTTATGGTTTTCTATTTAAAAAGACGAAACATAATATGTTATATATTTTACTTTCAGGTTCTGTGTTCGCCACTTTTTTTACAAGTGTTTCAAATACAATGGTTAGAGTAATGGATCCAAATGAATACGATACAATGTTATCAGACCTTGTTGCTGGATTTGATCATGTAAATGCAGAGCTATTAACTATGGCAGTTGCTCTTATTATTATAACTATAGTCTTATTTTATAAGGAAATAAAACTTTTAGATATTATCTCTCTTGGAAAAAATCAAGCAATAAATTTAGGGGTAAATTATGATACAACTATTACTAAGTTATTAATTGGAGTTACTTTTTTAATAACTATAGCAACCGCTCTTGTTGGACCAATTTCGTTTCTTGGTTTAATTATTGCAAATTTATCACGAGAATTATTTAAAACATATAAACATTCTTATTTGATGTTAGGTTCGTTTTTAATGGGTATTATAGTTTTACTGCTAGGTCAAATACTTATAGAACATGTATTTGGATTTAGTACACAAATTTCTGTATTTATCAATTTATTTGGAGGAGCATACTTCTTATATTTAATATTTAAAAATAAAGGACTTAATTAGATGTATAAATAGAAATGATTAATTGGAGGGATTATGGAAGTTAGAGGATTAAATAAATACTATGGTACAAAACAAGTTGTGTGTGAAGTATCATTTGAACTACCTAAAAATAAAGTTATTTCGTTTATTGGACCTAATGGAGCAGGGAAATCTACTGTACTAAATATTATGACAAGATTACTTCCACAAGATGAAGGAGAAGTTTTATTAGAGGGAAAAAATCTTAAAAAATGGAATAATAAAGAGCTCGCAAAAAAACTTGCAATACTTACTCAATCAAATAATATTAGTGCAAAACTTACAGTTGGTGAGCTTGTAGCATTTGGACGATTTCCGCATTCTGGAAATAGGCTTACCAAAGAAGATCAAGATAAAATTAAAATGGCTATAGACTATATGGAGCTTGGTGAATTTTATAATCGTTTTATAGATGAGCTATCTGGAGGACAGCGCCAAAGAGCTTTTATTGCTATGGTAATTGCTCAAGATACAGAATTTATATTTTTAGATGAACCCACCAACAATCTTGATATTTATCATTCATCAAATACAATGAAATTAGTTAGAAGATTATGTGATGAGTTAAACAAAACTGTTATATTAGTTTTGCATGAAATAAATTTTGCATCAGCATATTCTGATTATATCGGAGCTTTTAAAGATGGTAAGCTCTTTAAATTTGGTACAGTGAACGAGGTTATGACTAAAGAAAACTTAAAAACTTTATATAATGTAGATTTTGATATACAGTATATTAAAGAAAAACCTATATCAATTTATTATTAAAATAATAGAATGAAAAAACTTCCATTTTTGAGATGGAAGTTTTAGGCTATAGACAATTGTCTATAGTCTATTTTTTTAAGGGTGAACTACCCCAACTTATAGGAAGCCGCTGAAAAACTAAAAACCTGAACAAAATAATATTTTAAAATTATCAAATATGTTCAATTTTATCTTTAGCTACTGAATTTAGGTGTAAGCTCCAGATTTGTGTTTGCTCGATAGTCACACCTTTTAAAGGGGGAAAAGTACCAAAGGCACAGTGGGGCTTAGAGGGAAGCTTTCTTGATATCAAAAGACTTTTTCAGTGCCTTCACTTATAGAAGATGGGGCTTATTGCGTAAGCCGAACCAATGTTCAGTAATTTAGCAAGCTCTACGGGTCGTCCCGACCCTGAACTATAAACTGATTATATTTAATTTA
>LJHE01000075.1 GCA_001983555.1 Candidatus Epulonipiscioides gigas | reverse complement strand
TGCCCTAAACTAAAGGTCATACTGGACTAGCAGAAATGAATTTGTCCTTTAATCACTTTAGAATCCCTCGCCTTTAGGCGTAGGGAGTGTCAATTATAAATAATTATTATAACTTAGTTTATAGTACGCCTGTTTTATATAAGATGGTGTATGTGGAGTTATAGCAGGAGCTCTGTAATTGCTTTTAGAAGAATCAACAAGTTGAAATCCATTACTTTCAGAATGTCTTTCCATGGCATTTATAATGCTCTCATATTTATTAATAGTCTCTTTAAGTTCTGGTGAAAACTGTTTTGTATATTCATATTGTTCTTTTGCCATTTCGTAAACATTGACTTTATCTCGTATACCATGTCCAGAAGTATTAAAAAGAAGAGAATGAGCAGTTTTATCTTGTAACCCCATATAATCCATAAGTGCTGTAAGTTCCAACATATTTGCATTAGCAAGATTAATTTCATTGATATATATCTCTTCAAGGAAAACATTTCCATCTTCATCAAATCCCTCTGCTACAATACAAGGATTTTCAGGAGTCGAATGCTCTGCATAAGAAAAATGAGCTGAATATACATCATTTGTTCCAAAAACAGTGCCTGAAAATCCATCTAAGCAATCACCTTCTCCAACAGGATATACAAATAAGTGTGGTGCTCCACCAACTGCTGCTGTTTGTGCCATATCAGCAGCAGCTTTAATTGCATCATAACGTTGTTGAGTCATACCATTTGGAATTACATCTTCCTTATCTTTATCATCGTCAGTTTTTTCATTTGTTGTTAATCTGTTAGACATTAATTTTATAAGCTCTGATAATTTGTCTTGAGTTGATTTAGATTTATTATTATAAAAAAGATTATTTTGAGTTGATATATTATTTGTAATTGACATTATTATTAATCCTTTCTAGCTACATACTAATAAAAAACTTGTATCTCACAAAACTAAAATGAGATGAAAGCAGTAGTTAGCTTGCAAAATAATTATTATAACTTAGTTTATAGTACGCCTGTTTTATATAAGCTGGTGTATTTGGTTTAAACACAGGAGCTCTGTAATTGCTTTTAGATGAATCAACATATTGAACACCATTTTGATGAGCATGTTTTTCCAGAGTATTCATTATATCTTCTAATTGGTCAAGAGTCTTTTGTACAATTGACCCATACTGAGATTGATAATTATATATTTCTTTTGCTTCTTGATATATGTCCACCTTATCAAAAACTCCGTGTTCTGAACCTAAAAAAACTGGAGTAGCATCCACACCCAACGCATAGCATAGTGCATGAGCTTCTAACATATTTGCACTTGAGGGATCAACATCATTTGTATAAATTTCTTCATAAAAAACATTTCCATACTCATCAAATCCTTCTGCAATAACACAAGGATTTTCGGGAGTTGAATGTTCGGCGTAATAAAAATTAGCTGCATATTGTGGACCTGTTGCTCCTACATGCCCTGAAAATGAACCTAACGAGTTGTCATCTCCCGCACCAAATAAACACAGTGTTTTATTTCCATTCATTCCGCCTGTTGCTTCAAAGTTTTTTACAGCTGTAGCTTTTTCTTTAATCTCCCAATATCTTTCTTCGCTCATGCCTTCTGGAATTACATCGTCTTTTTCTTCTTTATTATTGCTCACATTTTGCATTGATTGTGATTTTGAAAATAAGTCAGCCAATGAACTTTTTGATTTATACTTATTATTATAATCATAATTATTTGTACTAAATAAACTGCTTCCTATATTCATAAATAATTTCTCCTTTCTTAAAACATATTTTTTGTACTTGAAGACAACTATTTATGTATTTCTTGTACATTTACATTATAATATATAAATAATATAAAATACTTTATATGTAATAAATAGATGTTTATATGTAATAAATAATTATTTTAACTCATTATAATAAAAAACTTTCATCTCACTTGATTAAAATGAGATGAAAGCAGTAGTTAGCTTGCAAAATAATTATTATAACTTAGCTCATAGTACGCTTGTTTTATATAAGCTGGTGTATTTGGTTTAAACACAGGAGCTCTGTAATTGCTTTTAGACGAGTCAACATATTGAACACCATTTTGTTCGCCGAGCTTTTCTTTCTCATTGATAGACTTTTCTAGTTTATTAATAGGACTATATTGTTTTTGACTATTAGAAGTATATTCATATCTTACAGTTTCATTTTTATCTTCTATATTAGTTTTATTTTGTGAGATATAATTTTTTTCATAATTAGTGTTACTAGCCAATTGCATATAATTTTTGTTCATTTGATAGTCTTTGTAAAATTGAAGAACATCTTTTTCTAAATCAGTAGCAGTTTTTGGATCAATATCATTTAAAAAAATATTGCCATCAAAAATAACATTCCCATCTTTATCTGTTGCTCTTGCATAAACGTACTCAGAGGTGCCAGGAGGGATAGATAGCTCATATTCAACCCAATCAACCTCTAAATCTTTTATTGATGATATATTAGCATTAGATTGTGTAACTGCATTTTCTTCTTGAATTGTATTATTTTTAGCTTCATCTTTTTCATCATCTTCTTCATCATCATCTTTAATCTTACCAAGAAGTGAATCTAAAAATTGCTGTCCTAAGGAGCTTTTTGTTTTATATAAATTAGTATCTGAGCTTATTAGACTATTAGAAATATTCATATAAATAAATCCTCTCTTAAAAATATATTTTTTGTACTTGAAGACAACTATTTATGTATTTCTTGTACATTTACATTATAATATATAAATAGTATAAAAATACTGTACATGTAATAAATTGATGTTTATTTGTAATAAATAAGTATTTTATATAGTATTAATAAATTTATTTTTATAATATTTAATTAGTATATGATTTTTTTATAATTAAAAAATTTATAAAATGATTTATTGCCAATATTTTTACAGGATGATAGTAAATTTTTTATTAAACTTAAAAGAAGCGACAACAAATAATAATAATAATAATAATAATAATAATAATTTGTAAATATTTTGTATTTATGGACTTGATTATTTTTAAACAATATTTTAAAATAAAATTTATATTTTATTAAAAAAGGAGCTTACTGAATGAAAATTGCGATTTGTGATAATGACGAACATTTGACTTGGGAGCTTGAAAAATTAATCTTACAACTTGATAAATCTGCTATAGTGGATATATACCACACTGGAACAAAGTTGCTAAATAATTTTACTACAGACTATAATTTAATATATTTAGCTGTAGATATTGGAAAACCAAATGGAATTGAAGTAGGACTTAAAATTCGAGCTTTAAATAAAAATATAAAAATTATTTATATAACTTCTAATATTTTACATGCACCTGCTTGCTCAGAAGTGGATTTTTTTCGATTTATGATTAAACCTATTAATAAAGAAAAATTTAGAGCTTATTACATAGCAGTCATGCAATGTATTAATACTAATCCAAAGTATTTTAGATATACATTTAAAAAAATTAATTTCCAAATACATATAGATAATATTATTTATTTTAATAGTCAAATAAGGGAAGTTCATATTTATACTTTATATAGTCAATATAGATATTATGCACAGTTAGATAAGGTAGAGCAAACGTTAATTAAAAATAATATTTACTTTTGTAGAGCTAATAAATCTTATTTAGTTAATCCTAAATATATATCTATGTTTAGTCGCTCCTTTATAACTTTGACTAATGGTCAGGAAATATCTATCTCTACAAAAAACAGAGCTACAATACAAAAATTAATTTATACTTTAAGCTCGGATAACATAATAATCGCCCCATATCCAAAGTAAATTTAGATGTGGGGCATAGTTGTGTTCTTTATTCTATTATTTCTTCTATTTCTTCAATTTCGATTTCTTCAATTT
Source organism: Candidatus Epulonipiscioides gigas (assembly GCA_001983555.1). Lineage (GTDB taxonomy): Bacteria > Bacillota > Clostridia > Lachnospirales > Cellulosilyticaceae > Epulonipiscioides > Epulonipiscioides gigas. The sequence goes on along the minus strand of LJHE01000075.1, from coordinate 8,411 downwards.
CAATTTCTTCCGTTGAAAATTCAAATTCTAATAGCTCTATTTCAAGTATTTCTATAGGGGTCGTTTCAAAGTCTGGTATTTCGATACTTGGCATTTCAATATCTGGCATTTCAAAATCTGGTACTTCAAAATCTGGCATTTCAAAATCTGGCATTTCAATATCTGGTATTTCAATATCTGGTGTTTCAAAATCTGGCATTTCAATATCTGGTATTTCAAAATCTGGCACTTCGATATCTGGTATTTCAATATCTGGTACTTCGATATCTGGTATTTCAATATCTGGTACTTCAATATCTGGTACTTCAAATTCAGGAATGTCATCTAATTCAGGAAATATTTCTTCAAAATCACCAAAAATGTCAAATCCTGGAGCTTCAATAGCTGGCAATATGATAGTTGGATTAAGATCTGGTAATTTTATTATTGGAGCTATTCCTTCAGTAGTTTCTACAAGCTTAACATTGTCAATGGAAACTTTTCCAGTCGCTGCTCCTGAGGTGTTGCCAAGTAAGAATTTTAAGTTTAGAGCATCACCCGTATGAGGTTTAAATACATAGCTAAAGCTTTGTGAAGTTGTTGTAAGAGCAACTGTTTCTTCAACGCTCTTAGCAAAGTTAGCTTCTCCTCCTTGCTCAAGTACTAGAATAAAGTTTCTATTATTTTCTGCAAATCCATCAAATGAGAGCTTATAATTTTTATTAGTATCTAATTTAAATCCTAGTTGCTCAAAAGAAATCTCCCAATTCTCTCCGCCTAATGAATTAACAGTAATTTCAGCAACTCCATTAACAACCGCATAACTAGCACCTGCTCCTAATGTGTTCCAACCATCAAAGTTTGTAGCAAAATCACCATTAGTAACTAAATTTCCATCTGCAGATTGAACAGTATATACTTTGCTAAATAGAGGAGATGCAGTCATGGTGCCCTCAACATCTGCAACAGTAATTGCTTTTATAGTTGCATTTTCTGTTAGCTTAATTGGAGCGGTATACTCAGTAGCATCTGTTTCATAATTATTTATAGTTGGTGCAGTACCATTTGTTGTGTAATAAATTTTTCCGTTCGTTGGAGCTTTAAATGTTACAGTTGTAGTTCCTGGTACTTGTGTTGAGCTTTCTTCTGAAGGTATTGCAACAGCAGGTTCTGTCTCAAAGAGCATAATATTATCAAATGTTAATGTATGAGCTGTTGTTGGAGTTCCTGTTACATTTCCAATTAAGAATTTAATGTCAACTGCACCAGTTGATAATGGAATAAATGTTACCTCATACTTTATCATTTCAGTTGTAATTTGCTGAGTAAATCTACTCTCTTGCCATCCCACATTTGGAATTTCAATGTTAATTGGTCTATTTTCTGAACCTTTAACTTCATAAGTAAATGTATAAAGTTTATCTTTAGTAAGATTAATTTTTGCAAATGTATGCAATTGTGTGTGCCAATCTACTCCAGCATTTGCATTATTAATATTAAGAACCATTTCACCATTTACAATTTCTGCTGATGTTGCTCCGTAGGTGTTCCAACTGTCTTTTGGCTCTAAGAAATCGCCATTTTGAATAAGACTATTAACTATCTCACCAACACGATAAATTCCACTAAATAATTCAGAAGCTAAAGCATTATCAACAGTAATTGCTTTTATTGTAGATGATTCAGTAATCGTAATAGGAGCAGTATATTCTGTCGCTACTGTAGTATAGTTATCTATAGTTGGAGCTTCTTTATTTATGGTGTAATATATCGTTCCTTTTGAAGGATTAGCAAAAGTAATTGTTTTACCTGTTTGTGTGTCAGTAGCTGTTGCAGTTGGTTTAGCTGGTCTTCCCACAACACCAAGTCTCATGTTATCAAGTTTTATTTTGTGAAGTGTATTTTCTGGAGTAGTAACTGCTCCATTTGTAATATTTCCTAATAATAAACTTATATCAACAATAACATCTTGTGTTGGAATATACGTGTAAGAATAAGTTTGATTTTCAGTACCTAAATCTATAAACTCTTCAAGATATTTTTGAGTCCCTGTAGTATCTCCAGCTTTTTTAATTTCAACAACAATAGGTCTAGTTATTGATGAGCTCGCATCAAAGCTTAAAGTATATTCTACATCTTTTTTCAAACTTAAAGTTTGAGCAAGAGTGGTGCTCCAAGTGTAAGGAACGCTCCATTCAGGGTGCAATGGTGATGAATTTTTAATACTAATTTCAGCTTTACCATTTACAACCTCTATTGTAGAATCATCTTGAACTTCTTGTAACATAGTCCAACCATTCATATCTCCGTCTTCAAAGTCACCATTGATAAACATATTTCCGTCTGAAGTATAAACAGTTTGTGTTACAGAGCTATCTTGATAATCTGTAGCAATTACTTTAATGTCATAAATTCCTTCTTTAGAAAATACATCTGCATCAATAGTAATTTTTGAATCAGCTATAGTATATTTATCTCCAATATCTGTTCCATTAACTGTAACTGAAGAAATAGCATCAGTCCAAATAGTGTTTTTCCAACTTGCATTAGTCCAAGTAACATCATCAGTTGAATTAACTTGTGTTTCATATGCAATTTCTATCGGTTGACCAACGTGCGGTGTTGTCGTATCAGGTTGAAGTGTTGCTTTTGGTCCTGTAAGAGCTCCGATTGCATTAATTTGTACATTATCAATATAAATTGTGGTTGCAACGCCACCATCCATTTTGCCAGCAGAAATTTTTAGTGTAATATCATTATTTACGCCCACTGTAAAGTTTTCGCTAATAGTTTGCTTCTCAGTTGTGACACTAACTGGTTTTTTGTAAGCTACAACATAATTTGGAGCTCCTGTATCCATTACAACTTCAATAGTACGTGCATCATCTGCCCAAACATCATACGAAATTTGATAAGTTGCTCCATAAGTTAGAGGCAATCCAGCTTGCTCAATCATAATAGAATGAGGCTCTGTTCCAAGAGCAGTTGCTTCAATAACTGCAACTCCATCTTCGTCTACATAAAAACTTGCATTAGCTTGGTTCCAAGTTTCAATATAAGTTCCCCAATGTTCTGTACCTCTGCCAAAATCTCCATTTTCTATCGGATATGGAACAACAGAAGATGTGTCCATATTATTGTGTGTTGTACGCATTAGTTCAACATTATCAATTTTTACTGTGCCTGTTGCTCCACCTGTTATCATAAGTGTTCCGTATCCTGTATAATTAGTGTCAGTTCCAGCTGAAATAGTAATGTCAACTTCATAGGTATTACTACCATTAAGCGCTACAGTTTGCTCTGCCATCATAATTCTAGCATTTGGATTTTCTTTAAACGATACTTTTAGTTCTGTCATATCCGTAGTTTGAGCATCAAATGTGAGCTTATAAGTGTTACCACCTAGCATATTAACACCATGTTGTATAGCTGTTTCATTTACATTTAGTTGCATTTGATACTCTTGAGTATTTTCGTCATACGAGCTATTTTTTACAACAGTACCTGTACCTGCTTCAATATCCCAATATTTACTTGCCAAGTCACCAAATTCAAATGACCCGTTATAAATATGATTTCCATCTACTAATGGATCTTTAGTAGCTTGATTATTTATCAGACTGTCAACTTCTTTTACAGATACATTTCTCAAAAATACATTAGCGTCATTCATACCTAAGTTAAATTCAACTCGAGCTTCTGTATCCGAATCTTCAGTCATTGCAAATCTATAAGAATAGGTTTTCCAAGCATCATCAAGTGTTGGCATAAATGCTGGTGAATATTTTGCCCAACCTCTGTCAACATCTCCGCTAAATTGAGCTGTAATAGTTCTTGGTGAATCTGATTTTGCGTCAAAGCTCAGCTCAAAATATCTTCCTGTTGGAAGTTCTAAATGTTCTAATAATTGTACTGCATACGTTTGAGCACCACCACTTGAAATATCAACTTCTACTCCTAATTCTGGAGAAAGTGATACAATACTAGCTGACCCGCCTGCTTCAATGTGTAAATTCCACTTAGTTTTGTCTAGCTCACCATCACCTTGAATATTAACATCAGTCAAGTTAGTATCTGAAATAAATTCAGTGCCAAGTGCTGGATTACTTTCAAATGTTGTATAATCCTCTGCATCTGGTACTCCAGGAACCACACCTTCTTCTGTATATCCTTCCTCTAATTCATAAACACGAACGTAATCTACTTTCATCTTAGCTTCTGTAAAGCTACTATCTGGCATATTTCCACCATCATAATTTCCACCTACTGCAAGATTTAATAAGATATAAAACTCTTGATTAAATGGAGCAGGGAAAGCAAATTCATCAGGTTCAGATGGACTTTGAGCATACCAATTCTTTTCAGTATGATATAGTTCGCCGTCTACATACCATTGAATTTCACCAGGAAGCCATTCTACAGTATAAACATGTTGAGTAGTAAAATCTTCTCCATCGTTAAATGTGTAGTTACCACCTGAGTGAGTATTATCTGGCCAAGGAGCTCCGTAGTGAATTGTGCCGTCAACTTTATGTGGTTCACGTCCACGAGCTTCCATAATGTCTATTTCTCCGCTTGTTGCCCAAGTTCCATATGGACTGTCTGCCGGCAACATCCAGAATGCTGGCCACATACCATCTCCAGCTGGAACTGTAATTGCTGCTTCAACACGACCATACTTTGTTGTAAAACCTTCAAAGTCATTAGCAGTATTTTCTTTTGCATTTGGATTAGTCCAAAGTCTTGATGAAGTGTAATATTTTCCGTCTTTATTTTCTTTTGCAGCTGTAATTACAAGCTCTCCATCAACAATTTCACTATTTTCTTTCGTATAAGTTTGAGCTTCATTATTACCCCAATTATCAGGTCCATTATTTTCTGCTTTGGTTCCAATTTGGAATGCCCATTTTGATTCATCAACCACATTAGCATCAAATTCATCATTCCATACTAAATTCCAAGTTTGTTCTCCGTCTTCTATTGTTTTAGATACATAGCTTTCTGATGCCATTTCAGAAGGAATTAGATTGTCTTTAAATGCAATTGCTTTTAACGTAGTAGTTTCAGAAATACTAATTGCTGTTCCATCATAAAGTATACCATTTGTTTTTGATGGAGCTGACCCATCTGTGGTGTAATAAATTTGAGCTCCTTCTGTTTCGGTTGTGATAGTTACACTTATGTCATCTTCAAGTATTCCACCTTTTTCGCTCATAACTGGTAGAGCAACTTGATTTTCATCTTGATCCACTTTACCTTTAACAAGTTGAATATTATCAAATGTTATACTTGAATTTGTGTATAATAAGCCTCCTAATAAAAATCTAAATTTAAGAGAATTAACAGTTGGTGTAAATGTTACTACAAATGTTTGCATCTCAGGTGTCACATTCACTTTTTGAGCAAATTGTCCACCAACTCCATCTCCTGCATCATCAAGATGTTTTTCTCTTAGGTCAATAGTAATCTCACGATTTAAACTAGCTTTTGCATCAAATAATAATGTGTAAGTTTCATTAGGTTCAAATGCAACATAATCAAGTTGTTCCATAGCTATAGCCCAGTCAATTCCACCAGCATTACTAATGCTTACAACACCTTCACCCGAAACATTTTCCAAATCTCCTTCAAATATATCAAAATTATTTATTTTCCAACCTGAGATGTCAGTTACAAAATCACCATTTACAATCATATTTGTACCGCTCACTGTTGGTTTTGAATATAGCCTTTGCACTACTTGAGCATCATTATATCCTTTTGCTTTAACTAATATAGTATGATCTCCTATTCCTGCAAATGCTGTAGATTTAAACTTAATTTCTGTTTCTGTAAATTCATAATTTTCTTTAGCTACAGCAGTTCCATTAATTGATACTTCAGTAACTTCTCTGCCCCATGCTTTGCCACCATTATGAGCAATGTTTATTGCACTACCAATATAATTTCCTTCTTCAACTTTAGTCAAAGTAATAGTTTTTGGTGTTGCAGTATCAGGAATTGCTACGTTACCCTTAAATAATTTTACATTATCAAATGTTATGCTTGAATTACTTGTGTCTATTCCACCTAATAAAAATCTAACAGTTAGTGAATTAACAGTTGGTGTAAATACTACTTTATAAGTGTCCATTTCAGTAGTAATTCTAACATTTTCTTTAAATTGTCCTTCAGATGGAGTTTGACCTTCTTGGAAATCAACCATAATACTGCGACCTTTACTTGCTTTTGAGTCAAATAATAGAGTATATTCTTGATTTATATCCAATGTAGCAGGAGCAGTTTGTGTTAGAGCAACAACCCAACCAGTTCCACCACCATTAGCAATCTGAACAGTAGCTTCACCATCTGTAACAGATAATTCTCCACCAAATATATCATGCTCGGTTAAATTCCAATTATTTTTGCCATTAGAAAAATCACTATTTATCACTAAATTATTTCCTGCTGGAGCTGATCCAATTGTATAAATGATTGTCATTACTTCAGAATTGCTCATGCCTTCTTTAATAGCAATTGCTTTTAATGTTGTTGTTTCACTAATTTTAATCGGAGCTGTGTAAGCCGTACTACTTGCTGTTGGAGCTGTTCCATCAGTCGTATAGTATATTTTTGCATCTGTTGTAGTAGTAGAAATAGTTACAGTCTGAGCATCTTGATAAGTTCCACCAGCTACATTTACAGTTGGTGTAGCTACTTTTACTGTACCATCTCCTTGAACTATTTCAACATTATCTATAGTAATTGTATGATTTGTTGTCGGAGCTCCTGTAACATTACCAAGCAAGAAGTTTAATTTCATCATTGCATCAGCAGTTGGAGTAAATGTTATGCTATAATTTTTCATATCAGTTGTTATGGATACAGTTTGTTGCTCAAATGCCCCTTCAATTAAAATCGATCTAGCTTCTGTAGATTTTGCATCAAATGTTAATGTGTATTCTATTCCCGAACTAACTGCAATATTTTCTTGGAACACTTGAGTATGCCACGCTTCTCCGCCACTGGTATTATCAATAGGCATAACCATTGCACCATCTACAACAGGTGCAGGAAAATTTTGGCCACCAGTTTTCCAATATTTCCAATTATCAGTTGTCGCCGATGAGAAATCACCATTTACCACAATATTTCCATCTTCAGCAGGTCTTAAAGAAATCAATTGCTCTGTTAAACAGTCAGTATATCCAGTTGATTGAGCAACAATTTGATATTTCCCAGCTGTATTAAATATAGTAGTATCTGTAAATTTAATTGTATTATCTGTCATTGTATATTGAGATGCTTCGATCAATTTGCCATCTACATAAATTTTTGCGTTAGTTCTCCAAGTTGCATTTCCAGCGCCATTTGCAGTATGAGTCACTTCAATAACTTCGCCAACATATGTGTCAGTTTTATCTCCAAATAATGCAGGACCTGTAATTATTGACGCATTAGAAACAAGTTTAACATCATCAATCATAATTTGATGCTCTGTTAATGGAGTTCCAGTTACATTTCCAAGATTAAATTGTAATTGCATCGCAACGTTTGGAATATATCCATTAATTGTATAAGTTTGCCACTCAGTTGTAATATGCTTGGTTTGTGGTTGGAAACCTGCTCCTTGAATATTAATTGGTCTTGCCTCTGTTGCTTTTGCCCTAAAACTTAAAGTATAAATTCCTGGTGTTTCTACTTTAACATCTTTTTGGAACATTTGTGTGTGCCAGAATTCTCCACCCTCAGTATTATTTACATCCACAACTGCATAACCATTTTCAACTGTAGTTACATTATCAGCCCAATTCCAAGTCGTCCAGTTACCTTTAGTTGGAGCAAAGAAGTCACCATTTTCAACTAAGTTTCCTTCCATTTCATCACCAAAACGATATGCTTCAGTAAATAATTTTGAAGCTACACCATTTTCACTTACAGTTATAGCTTGAATAACTGTGTCCTCAGTAATAACTATAGGAACTGTATATTCAGTTGCTTCAGTTGCATAATTAGCTTCAGTTGGTTCAGTTCCGTTAGTTGTATAATAAATTTTGTTTCCAGAAGCAGGAGCTTTAAATTTAATTGTCTTGTTACTTGCTCCATCTGTTACACTTTCAACTTCTGGCCAAGCTGGTTTTTCAAAACCTTCTGCCAATTCATACACACGAACATAATCCACTTTCATATCAGCTTCTGTAAAGCTAGAATCTGGTTTAACTCCGTTATCATAATTTCCACCAACTGCAAGATTTAATAAAATATAAAACTCTTTATTAAACGGAGCAGGGAATTCATAAGCTTTACCAGTTGCAGGGTCAACTGCTGTTGTGTACCAATCATCTTCTGTATGATATAGCTCGCCATCTACATACCAATTAATTTCACCTGGAATCCATTCGACAGAATAAATATGCTCAGTTGTTAAATCTTCGCCTTCTGGGAATGTATAG
>LJHE01000074.1 GCA_001983555.1 Candidatus Epulonipiscioides gigas | reverse complement strand
AAACAATAGTAATGGATAATGCTAGTTTTCATAACAAGGTTAAGTTACAAAATATTTGTGATAAATACAGACATAAGGCATTAAAATTAATATTTTTACAACCATACTCACCAGAACTAAATCCAATTGAGAAATACTGGGCTACTTTAAAAAGAAGACTGAAAAAAATTTTGCCTAATACAACAGAGGATATAGTAGACGTAATTGCGGCTAATTTATAACTGCGTATACTATACATATGATATCCATTTTCAAATTAAATTAAACATTCAGTGTAAAAAAATTGAATTTGGAGCAATATTTTTGTATCACATACAAGTAAGATACAGCGGTTATATATTTTCTAATTAAAGTTTTTTAATAATATAAGAAAATATCTGTTAAAGATATAAAGGAACAGCTCGTTCTAGAAAAAATAGAACGAGCTAATAGATTTTATTTATTGCCATTTTCTATTAATGTTTTAGGATTAGAATTTTCATAATATTCATGTGACCATTCGATCCAAGAACCATCATAATTTTGTACATTTTCATATCCTAGAGCTTGTGTTAACACAAATAATGTATGCGCGCTACGTACTCCTGACTGACAGTAAGTAATTATATCTTTATCTTGAAAGTTTGCATAAATTTCTTCTAATTCATCTACAGTTTTCATAGTTGTATCTTTATTTAACGTTACATCCCAATCTATCCATATAGAATCTTTTATCTTTCCAGGTCCAAAAGCACCTTCTAAAGTGATTTCTCCTGTTTCTTCAGCAGTTGCACGTGTATCAATGATAACTGTGTTTGGTTCATCTAAAGCATCGATAACAATATCTATATCTGCCGCTATATCTGATGAAGGATTTGGAGCAACATAATTTGTAGCTTCTACAATCGGATTTGCATCTCCTGTTGGTAATCCAGCGGCTTGCCAAGCATTTAATCCACCATCTAAATAACGAACATCTTGATGACCTAACATCTTAATTTGCCACCATAAACGACCAGCGTCATGTTGATCATTAAAAGCATAGACTACAATTGTAGAATATGGTGTTGCTCCATAGCTTGATAATATTCTTTCCATTTCAGCTTGACTATTTGACATTCCTTCAAATTCAAATGTACCTGATTGGGCTGAATAGTCATCTCGCCACATAGTAAATGAGCCCTTTATTGGCTCAGCTTTTACTGCTGGGTCTAAAGTACCTATAACTATAACATCATTTGATTTATCATTCATTAAATTAAATAATTCGTTATGAGTTATAAAAGATTCAGGATGAGCATATTCTGATATTTTTTCATTTGATATAGATGTTGGTTCTGCATTTGTATGCTCTATCATTTGGTTACAACAACTACAAGCACTTCCTAGTCCTAATGACATAGAACTTAATAAAAGTAACTCTTTTAACATAATTAATAACTCCTTATAAGTATAATAAAATATTGCAACTTTAAATCATAAGTAAATTAGACATTTGAGTCATCATCTGAGTTTGCATCTGTCCTTGCATTTGCATTCTATATTGATCTAATAAATTATTTTTAATTAATGCACTAGTAGACTCTGCATAATTTGTATCTTGCATTTGGCTTGCAGAAGTTAGCATATTGTCTGCTGCAGTTTGATTAACACTTGCTTGTGATTCAAGACCATTATACTCTGCACCTTCTTCTGCTTGCAATTGACTAACAGCAGCTGACATACCTTGAATTTTACTAAGAGCATCTGGGTCATTAACATCAACTTTAAATGAACCTAGAGTTTCTTCATTTAAATCCATACCTTCACCATCAAATACTTCTTTAGTATTAAATTCAGTATTACCTGAAATAGAGCCTAAGTGTTTACTAAGTTCATCCATTTCTGCCTGAATATAAGATCTATCAGTATCTGTTAAAATTCCATTTTGAGCTTGCATAGTAAGCTCTTGCATACGAGATAATGTAGCTTGTGAATCACTTAAAGCTCCATCTGCTACATTAGAACGACTCATTTCACTTTCTATATTAGTTGTTTCAGCGTTTAAACCAATATAGTTAGCTACCATTTGAGTTGCAATAGCCATTGTAGCGGGATTATCTGCTGCATCATTAATCTTCTTACCTGTTGATAGCTCTTCAGATCTTTCTTGTCGTTCCTTCTCACGAGCTTTTTCTAAACTTTCTTTATAATAATCTTGCATTGAAAATCCAACACCAGAACTTGCACCAATAGTCATAATTATCCCTCCATTTATTTATAAATTTGTATAGATATTCCATACTTAAATTATATCGGCTGCTTTGATGGAATTATTTAGTAAATAATAAATTATTTTTCTTATATCTTGTATAATTTTTAAAAAATGTTATAATTAATTTTGAGGTGATAAAGTGAAAAAAAATGTTGTAGTAATTTTATGTGACCAATTAAGAACTGATTACTTATCATGTTATGGTAGTGATTTTATAAATACACCAAACATTGATAAACTTGCTGAAGATGGTGTTTTATTTGAGCATGCAACAACAGTGTCTCCAGTATGTGCTCCGGGGCGCGCTTGTATGATGACAGGAAGGTATTTATCGGACCATGGTGTTTGGACTAATGAAGTTCCATTTAGAGAAGGTCTTGAATATTTACCTAGTCGTATGGGTGAAAATGGATATGCAACTGGTGCATTTGGTAAGCTCCATCACATGCCGGGTAAAGACTCTAAAGGATTTGATGTTGCTTTTCAAATGGAGGAAAATCGACTAGGACAAGATGATGATTTTTACCAATTTATAGTACAGCGTTATCCTGATATTAAGAATTTATACAATCATAATAAAGAGGGTAAGTTCTCAGGTGATATTACTGAGCATTATGATGTTTGGATAGCAGAAACAGCAATGAACTTTATAGAAAATGAAAAAGATAAACCAGTGTTTGCTTGGATTTCATTCCAAGGTCCACATCCACCATATGATATACCAAAAGATAATGGAATAACTTATCCTGTAACTCCTCCAGATCCAGCAAATCCCAAATTTTTGCCAAAATGTGATGTTCCACTTTATAGACGTGGTTCAAATTTAAATACTCCAGAAATTACAGGTATTGAAGCTTATAGAAAAAAACTTGTAGCATATGCAGAGCGTATTCAACTTATTGATATTCAAGTTGGTCGTATTGTAAGCAAATTAAAAGAATTAGGTATATATGATGATACAGTTATTTTATTTTCCACAGATCATGGATGTATGTTAGGCGATTATAGTATGTTTGGAAAAGGAGCTATACCATATAAAGCTCAGCTAGAAATTCCTATGATAGTAACAAATCATTATGATTTACCCAAAGGTGTAAAGAGCGATATGTTAGTTAGTAATCTGGATATTGCAGGAACTGCTCTAAAAGTTGCAGGAGATGATAAACCTCTTGGATTTTCACGTTCTATTCCAGAAATGTATAACAATCCGAAAATACAACGTAATGTAATATTTACAGAATTTTGTGATTCTATGAAATTAGTCTCTACAAAAGAATATCGACTTGCATATTATCCATTTAGTGGTCAACATGAATTATTTAAAATTGATAATGAAAGAGAAGACTTAACATATAAGCCAGAATTTCAAGAGCTCAGAATAAAATTATTATGTGATATTATAGACTTTGTTGTAATGGCTAAAGGTGAAGTATATTTAGAAGGTCATGACACAGTGCCATCTGTACACAACGGTCTTGATGAAAAGTATTATAACTATAAGGAAGTAGCTCCGTTGGCAACACCATTAGGTTCAGAAAAAATTAGAGAAAACTTGCGTAAAAATGGTTTAGATGCTGATTATACAGCTTTTATGCAAGAAAGAGAAGATGAATTTGTTTGTCATTACGGAAAATATTGGAGCGAAGGGGAAACATTTTTTAAAAAAAATTATTAAATTTCAAAAAAAATAAAACAGGGCATCACCTAGGAATATTTTTTCCTACAAGTGACCGCCCCTGTTTTTAAAGTTTAAGACACCAACACACGATATCTATATTATTTCGCTGTAATAGTAATTATATTAGAATCAACATCATTATAATCAATTGCTCTTGAATGTTTAGCAATTAGTTTTGCACTTACTTTAATTTCACCAGGAATATCTGCACCTACTATCATTAAAGCTCGCCCTCTTTTAGTGATAATTTTAGGGTCTTTATACGTTGCAGGGTAATAGCTATCTCCATTGTCAACTCCTAAGAAAATTACATCACCTTTTGTCATAAATTCAATTTCTTCTTCTTGAAACTTAACATCATTTCCGTCTTTATCTTTCAGTTGTGCAGTAATATGAGCTACACTATCAAAATCAGTTGTAATTTCTGTTTTATCAACTGTTAGAACAATATTAGTTGCTTCAGTTGCTTCTTTTATAACAGAAACAATTTCTTTGCCATCTTTAATACCAACTACTTTAATTTCGCCACCTTGATATTTAATTGCACATTTATAAATTCTATCTACATTATCTGATTCAACTTGAGTACATATAAGCTCATCGTTTTGATAGAAAGAAACTTGTTCACAATTAGAATATACTTCAATAACTACATCTTCGCCTTGTTTATAGTTAAAGTGAGTATTCATATCCTGCCATACCCAAAGTCTTTTATCCCAAGGACTAAGTCTTTGACCATTGAGCATTGTTTTTTGAACTAATTTTCCATCTTTTAAATCATATACAGACCCTTCAATAGTGTTAGTAGCAATAAATAACTCAGGTTCATCATTCCATAGAGCTTTCATCATATGGAATGATGGTTTATCAAATCCAGCAGCATCAATAAATCCAGATGGAGTTACTCTCGCTCCAGTGTCTCCACGTTTACCACCACATTCTCCTACATAGTCTATACCAACCCAGATAAATATACCACTTATAAATGGTCTATCAAGAACTGCTTTCCATTCGTGCCATTGAGCAACATTTTCTGTGCCCATAATAGGCTTATCTGGATAGTGCTTATGAGAACGGTCATACATTACTCTACGATAACTAAATCCAACCATATCAAGAGCATCAACATATCCGCTCTCATAACTTGCAGATGGCAAAATACAGTTTGCAATAACTGGTCTTGTAGTGTCTATTTCACGTGTCCAATCAGCAAGCATTTTAGCAGTTTTACCTACTTCAATTTCTTCTTTTGGAAGCTTACGACAGATTTCTCTAATTTGTTCTACAGAATAAGGAGGTTCACTAAAGAAATATCCACCATTTGCGTTAGCTGACCAATATCCAGTTGCATTATTGTATTTTGGATAAGTCCATTCAATTTCATTGCCTATGCTCCACTGAATTATACAAGGGTGGTTAAAGTCACGACGAATCACATTTTGTAAATCGTCTTTTGCATATTCTCTGAAAAACTCGTCATGACCGTGGAATTTATAATCAAAGAGCTTTTCTTTTTGATTGAATTTCTTTCCTTTTGGAAAATCCCATTCATCATAAAACTCTTCTTGTACTAATATTCCATATTCATCACATAAATCAAAGAAATCGCTCGAATAAGGATTGTGAGCTGTTCTAATAGCATTTGTTCCAGCTTCCATTAATACTTTTAATCTTCTTCTCATAACATCATTAGGGATTGCAGAACCAACTAAACCAGCGTCGTGGTGCAGACATACTCCTTTAATTAATTCATTTTTACCATTTAAAAAGAAACCTTCATTTACATCAAAATTGAAATATCTAATACCAAATATAGTTTCCTTAGTTTGAATACATTCTTCGCCATCATATATTTTTGTAATAGCTTTATAACGGTTTCCTTTAAAAATTCCCCAAAGTATAGGATTAGTGATTTCATAGTTTTCAGTAAATTCTAGTTTATCTTCTACTGTTAAAACTGTAGAAACTTCACCAACATTTTCGCCATTAGGTGATACAAAAGATGTTACAACCTTAACAGTCTTACTAGCTCCACTTTCATTTATAACTTCTGTAGTTACGTTTACTACTGCAGATTTATCACTATCACAGTCAGTGGTAATCCTTGTGCCCCAAACTGGAATATAACATTTTGGTAGTACATACATAGATACTTTTCTATAAATACCAGAGCCTGTATACCAACGACTATCACATTCTCTTGAGTGGTCTACATGAACTGAAAGAAGATTATCGCCTTCTTTTAAATATTTTGTAACATCAATAAGACAAGGAGAATATCCATAAGGATGAAACTTTACCAGCTCTTCATTAAAATAAATATGAGCTCTATTATAGATACCATCAAAATTGATAAATATTTTCTTATCTAACATGTCAGGTGTAACGTTGATGTGTTTTCTATACCAAGCAACTCCACCTTGAGAATATCCCACGCAACCATCGCTATTTTCAAAATCAAGAGGTTGCTCTACACTGTAGTCATGAGGAACATTAATCTTTCTCATTCTAGTTTCGTCATATTCGAATAAATGTCCATTTACTAAATCTTCAACTAACTCAAATTTCCAATCATTGTTAAAATTAATCATAATAAATTTCAGCTCTAAAAACTAAGAGCTTGCACCACCTTTCGATATAATTGGCAAACAAAATTTTGTCTACAAATGAAATCATACCATAATTGTTAAAAATAATCTATAAAAATTATAAAAATAATGCTCTTATTATAGTGCTTCACAAACGATACGTCATATGATACACTGGTATAAAGTTTTAAAATAATAAGGAGAATATATTATGAGAAAAAAAATTAATCTTTTAATTATTATTGCTACATTATTACTATCATTTACTGGTTATGCTTATGCAGAGCAGTTGCCGAATGAAAATGAATATGATCCTCTATATAATAAATTTGCTAAAATAGTAAAACCAGAGCTATTAAATGGGGCTAGAGCTATTAATTTACAAGATCTAGGTATAAATAGAAATGAGCTTGAAGAATTTTATTTTAAATTACTTGAAAATGACCCTTTATTATTTCATGTAGCTCATAATTGGGAATTCACTTTTAATACTGATGGAATTATTTTTGAATTAAAACCCAAATATGATACATATTTAAAAAATAATTATAATTATTTTGGTAGCCTAATAACAAATGAAATAGAAAAAGTTTTAGCTTTAACAGAAAAAGGAGCTACAAATCTTGATAAAATGTTAATATTAAATGATTATTTAGCAACAAATTATAAATATGACTCTTCTTTAAGAATAAGTGATGTTGCTCGGTTTGTAGAGAAGAAAAAAGGCGTATGTCAATCATATACTAATTTTGCTAAATTTATTTTAGATGAGCTAAATATTCCAAATATAATTGTATCTTCAAAAAATATTATTCACACTTGGAATATGGTTAAATATCAAGATAAATGGTATAACATTGATTTCACTTGGTCAGATCCATTAACTAATGGTAAAGATATATTGGGCAGTGCACATCATGATAACTTTATGACAAGTAACACAAAAAAGATAAAATTAAATAAAGCTCCGGATGATTGGACTAAAACAATACCACATGTAGCAAATGATGTTCAATATGAAAATATTTTTTCACAAACTAAAACACCTTTTGTTTTTATGGGAGATAAAGTTTATTATATGACCAATGGTAATATTTATTCAATTGATACTTCTACAGGTAAATCTACTTTAGTATATGATGCACTGAAAGATATTACGTGGCCAGCTTCTCAAAAAAATTACTATTACTCGGAGCAATTTACAGGTTTTGCAGGCAAAGATAACTACTTGTATTATAATACTCCATATAGCATAATGGCCTATGATATTAATGCTCATACAACAAATAAAATACTGGAGATATCACAATCACAATCAACTGGCTATAAGATTTGGGGCTTTAATTTATCTGACAATCAACTAACATATGCTATCGGAAAGGATATTGCGTATGCTCTATCACATAAAATTATCGATATTAAAAATTAATTTATTTATTGATTAAAAAGGAGATTATTATGGAAAAAGAAATTTTGCGTAAATTGGCTAATCAATATATGGAGCTTGCCACGCTACCAATTCAGCAAGAAAAATTAGAATTAATTAAGGCATTTAATAGAGGTGATAAAGTACGCCCTATTGTAACTATTTTTCAGCTTCCTTGGCATGAACTCGAAGTAGATGAATTTTTAAGACCTTTGTGTAAAGATAAATTTTTAAGAAATATAGAGATATTTTTTAGACAAGAAATATATAGATGGCATAATTATCAAGTGGATATGGTACTTGAACCATGCTTAAAAATTCCTTTTTCAGTTCAAAATACTGGATATGGCATCAAAGTTCAAGAAAATACATTATCTAGTGACTTTCAAAATAATATACGTTCACATGCGTTTATAAATCAATTAGAAGAATGGGATGATGTAGAAAAAATAAAAGAAATAAAAATTACTTTAGATGATAAATTATCAGCTCAAAGAAAAGAAATGATGGAAGATATGTTAGGTAATATTATTCCTATACACCAAGAAGGAGGGACAAATGTAAGATGTGCATTTTGGGATTTTTTAGCAGAGCGAATGAGCGTTGAAGATATATACTATGAATTAATTGATAGACCAGAGTTTTTGCATGCTCTTATGGATAAATTAACTAATTCTGCACTATCTGGAATAAAGCAAATGAATGAATTGAAATTATTTGCAGTATCAGACAATTATTGCCATTGCTCACCGATTTATACAGATGATTTATTGCCAGATTTTATATCTCAAAAGATGGGTATTTCAAAAAATGCTTGGATGTGTGGGATGGCACAACTGTTTACAGGAGTTGCTCCAGAAATAACTGCTGAATTTGAGATACCTTATATTTCTAAAATTGCAGAGCAGTTTGGTTCATTTTATTATGGCTGTTGTGAAAGATTAGATGATAGATTAGATATAGTACAGAAAATTCCTAATTTACGCAAAGTGTCTTGCAGTCCTTGGAGCAATAAAGAGAATTTTGCTCAAAATTTAGACCCTAAATTGATTATGTCAAATAAGCCATCTCCGGCATTTTTAGCAACAGAATATTTTGACGAAAGGGAAATTGAAAAAGATCTTATAGAAACATGTGAAATTGCAAAAAGTAATGGATTAAATGTTGAATTTTTATTAAAAGATGTATCTACACTTAGACGTGATCCATCAAAACTTACTAAATGGGCAGATATTGCAATGAAAGTTGTAAATAGATATTAAGCACATCAGTTTATAGAGCAAGCTCATTGATATTAGAATATTTCATCTTAACAACTTCTCCTCTAGCCAAGGAGATTTTTTATTTAATTATAAAGTATTTGTTGCTTGGTACATATAACGAAGCCACTGAAAAAGTCTTTTGATATCAAGAAATTCTCACCCTAAACCAACCTGCACCTTTGGTGATTTCTTCTATTAAAATGAGGCAACTAAAATGAGGCAACGCAAGCTGACGGAATGGTTCAGAGGAGGTTGAACGGAACCCGATTTATTGGACAGATTTTAATTCGTATATAATGTGGGCTTCTTGTGTAAGCCGAACCAATGTTCAGTACTACGGATCGTCCAGACCTTGAACTTTAAATTTTTATCTAAATTGTCGAATATAGTTAAGTTTAGTAAAACTAAAAAAAGACTATAGTTAAAATAAAATATCTATAGTCGTTGTTGAAATTATAAGTTATATCTTAAATTTTTCAACTTGCTCATCTAATTGTTCAGACTGAGAAGCAAGACCACGACCAACTGTAGCAGTATTTTTAAATATCTCAGCATTATCTGCTATTGCAGATTTTAATACATCTGTTTGTTTTATAAGATTACCTAAAAGTTTTTTTTGTACATTTGTATTTTCTTGTTGTTCTTGAGTAAGTTTAGTACTTTCATCCATACTTGTAGTAATTTCTTCTAAGACTTTTGCAGTTTCTTGAGCATTAGTTTCACCTTTTTGGACACTGTGTAAACTATGTTTAATTACTTCATCTATCTGACTTACTGTTTCAGAACTTTTTGTTGCAAGATCTCGTATTTCATTTGCAACAACTGCAAATCCTTTTCCAGATTCTCCAGCTCGTGCAGCTTCAATTGCAGCGTTTAACGCCAGCAAATTGGTTTGAGATGCAATATCTTGTATAATTTTAGTAATTTGAGATACATTATTACTAGATGCACTAATATCTTTCATAGAAATAAGCATACTTTCCATCATTTTAGAGCTGTATTCGACTTTAACTTTCGTTTCTATTGAGGCTTTAGATGTTTTTTCAACATGTAGAACATTATTATTTGTATTTTCTGTAATTTTATCGGTAGCATTAATAAAATCAGATATAATTTGCTCTTGCTCTTCAACTTTACGTGAAATCAGTTCGGCATCGTTTAAAATTTGAGTAGCATTTATATTAAGCTCTTTAGTACTATATTGAATTTGTTTAATAACTGTGCCCATTTGTAAATTAATTTTATTTATAGAGCTTTCCATAACATTAAAAATTCCAGGATAAGTTATTTTAGGCTTATTAGTTAAATCTCCATTTGCAATGGATTCAAGATTATCTGAAACATCATTTAAAAGGTTAGCAGTATTTTTAATCATATTTCTTAAATTATTGGCTACTGCTCCAAGTTCATCACTTGACGTATAATCTATCCAAACATCATAATTACTTTTTTCAAGCTCTGATATTGTACTTTGAATTTGTTTAAGAGGACTTACAATTGAATTACCAAGCACACGAGCAATTATTATAGTTATCACATTAACAAGTATAACGATTATAATTGCACTATATCTAATTGCAACAGTCATATCAATAGTACTTTCTATATCCGTTTGTGCTGTTGTACTTAATTTATTTGTAAGTTCATCTGCAAGTTTTATAACTTCTGCAACAGCCGGAGTACAACTATTAATAATTAATTCTTCAGATTCATCTAATTTGTCGGCAGAAATTAGATTTAGAATATTGCCACCTATTATAAACCAGTCTTCAATTTGTTCTTTATATACATTTGCATTGATGTTGTCATAACTTTTTAAATCTTTTTCTAGTTGAATTACCCGCTCTGTAAAATCAGAAATATCAACGGAAAGCTGACTGATTTTAGATTGCGTATCTGTAGGATTAATCTGTAAATCTCTAATGTCCTTAGCAATAAGTAAAACTTGGCTCGCTTGTTCTCTAATTTCATTTTCAAGTTGATAAGAATTATGTATGAAATCTTCAACATGTACTTTTGCAACGTCTAATCCCCAAATTAATGACCAAATAATAATCAAAGAAATAATTGCAATTAGCCCGTTAGACAGTATCCATTTTTTCCAAACAGATAAATTTTTAATTGTATTCATTTCTTAACGCTCCTTTTCTAAAATTTTATACAAAAAAATTATACAAAAAAAAAAGAGAAATTACAAGTGAAAAAAATTTTTTTCAAATAATAATTATAGCTAAAAACGATAGCATAAAATTATTTTAGGAAAAGTATAACACAAAAAAAGAGACATCTCCTATGACATAATAAATTTGCAGAAGTGTCTCTTATATAACAATTTTTAGATAATGTCAGTACTTTAATTGAAAATTTTAATTACTTTAAGTGATTTCGTAGTTGAACTGAAACTCCCACCACTAAAGGAGTGGGCTTTACGCCTATTGAGGTAAAAATATAGTTAAATAATAAAGATTTGAATAAATCAAAATGCAATGAATAGTTTGATTTCCTTGCTTTAATTTGGTGAACTAATCCTTTATACGCTAATGCTTAGAAGATGGAGCTTCTTGCGTACTTCCTACAACTTCTAGGTACTTGAGCAAGCTCTTTGGGCTGTTCCATTCCTAAATATCATTTAAATTATAATAAAAATAAAGCTTATTTATTATACTGTTGTCTCAGTTTTATAACTTCATCAATTGATAAATTGATTTTTTCTGAAATTGTTTTATCATCTAATATATCTAATAAAGATATAGCTGCTCTAATTAGACCTTGTTCAACACCTTGTTCGATACCTTGAGATATTCCTTGTTTAATACCTTCATTAAAACCCTCATTATGTTTAAAGGTATTCCATTCTTCTTGAGTTATTTGCGACATTATCAAACTTTTAATTTTTTCTCTTTCCTTAACTAATAAATCTACTAAAAGATTTTGATTAATTGTATCTTCTATAGCTTTTTCTACAGATGTGTTTTTACTATAGTTTTCTTTTCGATATTTTTTTAATGATTGTGTAAAAAAAGCAAAACCTTTTAATGTTGGAATTTTATCCAACAATTCTTTATTATCTGGATGATTTAAATAAATTACTTCAACATAAACTTCAATATAGTTTTGATTTCTACCATTTATTTTAATTTTACTATGAGCTTCTTCTGATTTGGTACTTTCTTGAAACATATCCGATAGTTTAAGGACTTCATGAGTTATATTTTTTGGATTACCATTGGTAAAAGTTATTAATATAGATCTTGGAATTTTCTGTAAAGTTTTAGAGTGAAATGTTAAATTTCCAAATAGCTCTGATAAAGTGTTAAAAAAGTAACTAGCATGTCTTACAGGCATATTAGGATTTATATCACTTTGTTGCTCAAATAAAAATATGTTAGTTCCAATTATAAATGATAAGTCATTTCGTATTTGCACATAAAGAGCATTACTTTCACTTAAAGTTGTAATCTGTATATCTTCTTCTTTAATATTTTTAATGCCCTTTAATCCTTTACATAAACTTATTAGAGCTTGCTTATTTTGATAGATTTTTTTAAACAAACTGTTATTTTGTTAGGGATGAATTTTAGACCGCTCAGGTTGTACTGTTATAAATAAATTAGTTTCTTCTTCCAGGATATCACCTCACTAATTATAATGCCCAAAATAAGGAAAAAACATAACTAAATTAAGTATTTTAAAATATAGTTATTAAAAAAGAAAGAGATAATCAGAACATTTAAAAAATCAAATATTACATAAATTTTTGTGAGTTTGTCCTGAAATTTATCTTTACATAACTTTAATATTTCAGTATAATATAGTTTAATATATGTTTTTTTTTGAGGTTATAAATGAAAAAATTTAAGTTAATTGGAATTAGTATTTTATTTGCTCTGAACATCTTATCTAGCAATAGTACATATGCTGCATCTTGGGCTGAAAATCTGGTACATAAAACTTATACAGAATTATTTTATACTTATCCACAGGTAAAAGCAATTTGTTATTTTAATAATAGTAGTAATGAAAGTCCGCATGAATACGGCTTATATACTAATCCTAGAACACTAGAGATATATAATCAATTGACAAGTAATGCTCTATTTCTTAGAGGATATGGGCAAACATCACCTATTAGTTATAGAAATGTAACCACACATGGTTTATATAATAATATCAGTAATGAGCAACCGAATTAAGTGTTGGAGCATATTATCCTAATGCTAATGGACCCGAAGAAATCGTAATTAGATACTGGATAGATGATATATTTATAATGGATATAACACAATCACCTTATACAATAAGACTATTTCCATCTGATATAGCTGGTAGAACCAACTTAAAAATTGAGATGCTCATAGACGGAGAAGTAACACAAAGTCAAATTGTAGACTTAACAACAGTGCAATAAACAAGATAGGTTGTAGTTCTAATTAATGTAGAGCTATAACCTTTATTTTGACATAATCTTTTTATTTTAAGCTTCTATTTTTTGTAAATATATGCTATAATAAGACAAATTCGATCACAGGGGGTACTTATGAAAAAGAAAAGAAAAAAAAAGAACCAAATCAATAAAATGCCCGAAGTTGTAGGCGTTAGTATTATAGGATGTTGTGTTTTAATAATAGCCAGTATATTTACTGAGCAAACAGGTATTGTTGGAAATTTTATAAAAAGTGTAACAGTTGGTTTGCTTGGAATAGGAGGGTATGCTTTACCTTTTTATATGTTATTTTTAGGAGTAATGTATATAAGAAATGGTCAAGAATTTGTTTTAAGAAACATTATAAAAATGATACCAACTTTTATATTTTTAATTCTTCTAGTTCAATTAAACGCATCTAAAACCCAAACAATGACAGCAATTTATACTACTTCGTATTTTTATGAGGCAAGTTATATCAATGGAGGTCTTGTAGGAGGTGTAATTACAAATACACTATTAAAGTTTTTAGGGTTGTATGGTACATATATTTTAGTAGGAGCATTTATGTTACTATGGCTTTTCTTATCATGTAATTTTTCATTTATTACATGGCTTAGATCAATTCCTGTACAAATAAAGTTTCCACAATTAGGCTATTCTAGCTATAATACAAAGAAACCGTACCAAAAAAGAAAAGTTTATAAAAAGATTGAGCCACAAAAAAATATTGGCACAAAAATAGAAGCTCCAAGCAAAGTAACTCAACAAGTTCAACCACAAAAAAGATCTTATAAACAAGCTAACATACAAAATAAAGTTAGTCAACAAACACAAGCTCCTGAAGCTCCAAAGAGAACTTACACAAAATCTACAGTTAATAGAGATATGCCAATTAAAACAGAAACAGCAGTTTCTAAGCCTAAATCAACAAAAAAAAATTTGGATCAACAACCAGTTCAAGAAATGATATACGAAAAACCACAAATTTATATGATGGAACAAAATCAACCAAGAACTCAAAAGAAAAAATCTGATAATAGATGGTATCAATTTCCAGATATCAATTTGTTAAATAAGCAATCTAATGCAAATTCAAATCAAGATACACGCAATTTACAAAAGATGGCCATGAAACTAGAAGATACTCTTTTATGCTTTGGAATTGAAGCAAGAGTTGTGCAAGTTTATAAAGGTCCATCTGTAACAAGATATGAAATTGCCCCAAAACAAGGCATTAAGGTTAGTAAAATACTTAATTTATCAGATGATATAGCATTAAGCCTTGCGGCAAAATGTATTAGAATAGAAGCTCCTATTCCTGGTAAATCACTAGTTGGGATAGAAATACCAAATGAAAAGGCTGAAACTATATTTTTAAGAGATATAATTGATACAGATATTTTTGATGATTTTTCGTCTAAATTAGCTTTTGCAATAGGAAAAGATATTTCTGGAGCTCCTGTTGTATATGATATTACGAAAATGCCACATATGCTTATTGCAGGAGCAACTGGTTCTGGAAAAAGTGTGTGCATTAATACGTTGATTGCAAGCATTTTATATAAAGCAACTCCAGATGAGGTTCAACTTATTATGATTGATCCAAAAGTGGTTGAACTTAATGTATATAATGGAATACCGCATTTACTTATGCCTGTTGTAACAGATCCAAAAGAGGCTGCAAAAGCTCTTAGTGGTGTTGTTACAGAAATGACTAACAGATATAAACTATTTGCTGATAATATGGTACGTGATATATCAGGATATAATAAAAAAGTAGATAAGTATGATAAAATGCCACATATGGTTGTAATTATAGATGAGCTTTCAGATCTTATGATGACAGCGGCAAAAGAAGTTGAAGATTCTATATGTAGACTAGCGCAGATGGCACGAGCAGCTGGAATACATCTTGTTATAGCGACACAAAGACCATCTGTTGATGTAATTACAGGAGTCATTAAAGCAAATATTCCTTCTAGGTTAGCGTTTGCGGTATCTTCTGGAATAGACTCAAGAACTATTTTAGATAGTGTAGGAGCAGAAAAGCTTCTCGGAAAAGGCGATATGCTCTTCTGTCCTATGGGTGAAGTTAAGCCAATTCGTATACAAGGTGCATTTATCTCTGATAAAGAAGTTGAAGCTCTAGTTAATGCAGTTAAAAACACTCAGTATGCAAAATTAGCTTAATATTTGAATAATTCTTTCGGCATTTTTAAATGTTAATTTATCTATTTGATTAGAAGTAAATTCTTTTCTAAGTGCATCTTTTAGTAAATTTATAAAAGATGCATTTTTTATTTCTAAAGGACAATCTATACCATCAAAATCTGAGCCAATTCCAATATTATCTTCTCCTGCAACATTTACTAGATACTTTGTCATTTGTACAATATCATATATTTTACTTATTTTACTTGCTGATAAAAAATCATTATAAAAATTTACGCCTATAATTCCCCCTGTATTAGCAATTTGTTTTATATGCTCATCTGATAAATTTCTTGTGTGATTCCATTTTGCTCGGGCATTTGAATGAGATGCAATTACAGGTTTTTTAGATATACTTAAAATTTCATCAATTCCTTTGTCTGATAAATGAGATACATCCACTAAAATATTTTTTGTATTAAGATAATTTACTACTTCTTTTCCATAGTCAGTTAAGCCTTCATTTGGAAATGTGTGCGGTGAACCGAGCGAATTTTTTAAATTCCAAGTTATAGTCATTAATCTAATTTTCATATCTTCTAGTTTATCAATCATATGAAGTCCATCTTTTACAACTTCACCTTCTTCTAATGATAAAAATGCTGCTATTTTATGAGCTTTTATTGCTCTTTGATATTCGCTATATGTTGATACTATTTCTATTTTGCCCCTATTTTTTTCAACTTCTTCTACAAAATAATTATACATATCATTAAAACAGTCAAATATAGGTATATCATTTAACTTTTTCAGGTTAATAAACATAGCAAACCATTGAGCTAAATAGCCCCCTTCTTTAAGCTTTTCTAGGTCTACATGTCCATTATTTTTTAAAATAGATGATTTATATTTAATAAGCTCGTATGCTGTATCAGCGTGAAAATCAATCATATTATTAGCTCCTATTAGAATAAATTTAAAAAAAAAAGACGAAGAGAAAACTTCCCCTCGCTTCAAGAAATTAAAGATTAAAGTATTATACAAATTAAACCGCCAGTACCTTCATTAATAATTTTTTGTAATGTTTCTTGTAATTTTTCTTGAGCATCTTCTGGCATTTTATATAATTTAGTTTGTAATCCTTCATTTATAATATCATATAAAGAACGTCCAAATATATTAGATTCCCACATAGTTTCTGGAGAATTTTCAAATTCACTAGTTAAATAATTTATTAAATCTTCACTTTGTTTTTCTGTTCCAATTAAAGGAGAAACTTCTGTCTGAATGTCAGCTCGTATAATATGATAACTAGGAGCGCTCGCACGTAGTTTTACACCAAAACGATTATTTTGGGTAACCATTTCAGGTTTCTCAAGAGTAAGATCTTCTTTCCTTGGATTAACAACTCCATATCCTTTTCGTTTGACATCCTCAAGAGCCATGGCTACTTTATCATATTCTTTCTTAGTAGCTGAAAGATCTTTAATCAAACTCATAAGCTCATGATCACCATTTATTTCCATACCTGTAGTTTCAGATAAAATTTTGTAGAACAATTCCTCATTAGTATGAACTAACACTTTTATAATACCTTCACCTAATTCAATTTTTTCTAAATATATATTATCAACATTTTCTATTTCTTTAAATTTATCAATAACTTCTTTTACTTGTCTAATATTCTCAAGAGGGAAAATATGTTCTTTAATATTATTAATCCATTGTGTTTTAAACCAATGGTCATTATCAAGAGTTTCTGCCCATTTCGGTAATATAAATTGAATTTCATTAAGAGGGAATTCATATAGTATACGCTCTAATATTTGATTTATATCATCAATTTTCATTTGAGCAACATCAAGAGGAATAACTGGTACATCATATTCTTTTGATAATTGATTTGCTTGATTAATTACTTCTAATTCAAAAGGTCTCTTTGTATTATAAACTACTATAAATGGCTTGCCAAGTTTTTTTAGCTCTGCAATTACTCTGTGTTCAGCCTCTACGTAACTATTACGTGGAATATCTGTCACAGTTCCATCTGTTGTTACAACTATTCCAATTGTTGAATGATCATTAATTACCTTTTTAGTGCCAATTTCTGCTGCTTGGGTAAATGGAATTTCTTCACTATACCAAGGTGTTTTTACCATTCGTGGAGTATTATCGCTATATAAATAACCTTCTGCATCTGGTATAACATAGCCAACACAATCAATTAATCTTACATTAACAGAAAAATCTCCGCCAATAGTAATATTTACAGCTTCATTTGGTATAAATTTAGGCTCAGTTGTTGTAATCATTGTTCCTCCGCCACTTTGAGGCAATTCATCTTGAGCTCTTTCTTTGCTATAATCATTTTGAATATTAGGAATAACTAAAGATTCCATAAATCTTTTGATAAAAGTAGATTTTCCTGTTCTTACAGGTCCCACTATCCCCAAGTAAATATCACCGGATGTTCTTTCTTTAATATCTCGATAAACATCATAATTTTTGTCATAATTTTCCATTCACAAATCCTCCTTAAAAATAATACAAGACTCATAATAATTAAATAATGTATGGGTACATTTAAATATATGTACAAATAACTAAGATATTACAGTTTTTCAATAAAAAAAATCTCCTTATTTTTAAAGGAGAAATTGTGCTATATTATCTATATTTATTTTATGCTCTTGAGAAGTTTCCATATCTTTAATAAGAAGCCATCCTGTTTCTAGCTCTGTATCACCTATTATGACAGCATATTTAACATTTATTTTGTTTGCATATTTCATTTGAGCTTTTACACTTCTACCAAGTAAATCGGTATCAGCATTTAGACCTTTGCTCCTTAGAGCATTAACAAGAAGTGTAGCTTTTATCATAGCTTGTTCACCTCTATATCCAATAAATATATCTCTTTTAGTTAAATTTTTATTTTTATATGCAATTAAAAGTCTTTCCATTCCTGTGCCAAATCCAACTGCTGGGACAGATTTGCCACCTATTTCTTCAACTAATTTATCATATCTCCCTCCACCACAAATTGTACCCGAGTAATCTGGTGAACTTAGAATAAATTCAAATACAGTCTTTGTATAATAATCTAAACCACGTACAATTTTTGGATCTACTACATATGAAATTTCCATTTGAGTTAGTAAAGTTTTAAGCATTTCAAAATGAGCTTTACATTCAACATCTAATGCATCAAGTGTTGTTGGAGCATTAACAAATAATTTTTGACACTCTTCATTTTTACAATCTAATACACGAAGTGGATTTTTTGTTCTTCTCTCATTACAAAGTGAGCAAAGACTATCTTTTTTTGTATCAAGAAATTCTATCAATTTTTTATTATAGTTTTCACGACATTTTGGACCACCAAGTGAATTGATATGCAATTTAACATTTGTTATATTTAATCGCTTTAAAACAGCATCTGCAACAGCAATAACTTCAGCATCTGCAATGGCTAATGAACTTCCAAATACTTCTATGCCAAACTGATGAAATTGTCTAAGTCTTCCTGCTTCAGGGCGTTCATATCTAAAAGTTGGAGAAATATAGTATAATTTTGTAGGTTGAGTATTTTCTCCCATATTATGTTCTAAGTATGCTCTAACTACTGGGGCAGTGCTTTCGGGCTTTAGTGTAATATTATTTTCTCCTTTGTCTATAAAGGAATACATTTCTTTTTGAACAATATCTGTTGTACTTCCAACCCCTCTTTGAAATAACTGAGTGAGCTCAAAAATTGGCGTTCTTATTTCTCCAATATTAAAATTTTTACAAACTTCTCTAATTATACTTTCCACTTTTTGTAAATTTTCAATTTCAGCTCCATAAATATCTTTTGTTCCTTTTAATGCATTAATGGACATTTAATTTTTCCTTTCTAACTATATTATTTGCACAAACACAGCCCATAGACATAGCAGCTTGTATATTATATCCTCCAGTGTCGGCATCTATATCTAAAACTTCACCTACAAAATATAATCCTTTTTGTTTTCTGCTTTCAAATGTAGTAGGGTTTACTTCTTTTAAACTAACACCACCTGCAGTTACCATAGCATTTTTTAAATCTCCTACCTTTTTGACAGTAATAGGCATTTTGGTTATATACATAGCTATTTGTTTACGCTCTTGTTTACTTATATTTGCACATTTTAAATCTGGAGCTATATCTAAAATAGATAATAATATTCCTATAAAACTTTTAGGGAACTCAAATCTTTTTAAATACGTTCCTATTTGTTCTTTTCCATATTTGTTTAAGCCTATCTCTAATTCCTTTTGTAAAATTTCATATGGTTTATTTATTAGATTAAAAGTCAACAAATCATTTTCTTGTATCCATCGAGAACTATTTAGAATTACTGGACCTGATATTCCAGTGTGAGTAAATATTAGATCATCAGTTTTTTCTTTTATTTTCTTTCCATTACGCCAAATTATTAATTCTACATTTTTAAAAGATACACCGCTTAAAGAAAAATATATATCTTCATTAGCAATTATATTTGTAAGTGATGAGCGTATAGGCATGATTTTATGACCAAATTGTTTGGCAACTTCATATCCAAAACCATCTGTTCCAAGATGTGAATAAGATGAACCACCTGTTGCAATTATAAGATTTTCAGTAGTAAAACTTTCATTTTCACCACTTTCAATAGTAGAAATTTGAAATATTCCATCATATTCTATGATTTTATCTATTATAATTCCAGCTTTTATTTGCGTTCCATTTAACTTACTTGATTTAACTAATGCTCCAAGTATATCTTCGCTGTTTCTTGATTTGGGAAATACTTTATTACTATTAGCAATTTCAAGTTCAATTCCACAGCTGTTAAAAAAATTCATAGAGTCTTTGTTTGTAAATGTATTTAAAGCATGTTTTATAAAGCTAAAATTATCGCCATATTTGTTTGTAAATGTCTCTAATTTACTTGCATTTGTAAAATTGCATTGACCATTTCCAGACACTAATAATTTTCGCCCAAGTTGTTTATTTTTTTCAATTACAAGTGTACTCACTCCATTTTCTGATAAATTATAAGCTGCAAAAAGACCAGCAGGCCCTGCACCAATAACAATAGCTTTATAAAACATATGATTTTTTCCTCCAGTGCGTATTAGTTTACTGGATTATATTGGTAGTTGTCAAGAGGTCATTTAACGTTTTTTTAACAGTATCATAGAAAGTTATTCTTCAAAAAATGTTACTATGACAATACTTTCAACTTTTGTTTTTTGCATAAAATCCAGTTGTAAACAATATAATATATTTGTAATAAAATTAAAAAGGAGTGAATTATATGGCTATACAAGTATCTATATGTGTTATCGTTATATTAATATTAGTGCTTTTTATGTGGAAAAAAGCACCTATAGATAAAGCATTTGTAATTACAGGTCTAAAAAGACGAGTAATTAGTGGAAAGGGAACTATTGTAATTCCTGTACTTGAACAAGTTGATAAAATATCACTAGAAGATATGAATTTAGATGTAAATACAAAAGATTCATTAGACATTACAGGAGTTCCTCTATCAACAGATGGCGTTGCAATAATAAAAATTAAAAATGACAAGCAAAGTATATTAATAGCAGTAGAGCAGTTTAATACTGGCAAATTACAAACTACAATTGATAATATTAAAAGCACTTCCAAAGATGTATTGGAAGGTAAATTAAGAGAAATAGTTTCAAAAATGACTCTTGAAGATATTTATAAAGATAGAGAACAATTTACAAGCGAAGTTGAAAATGTAGCCAGTACAGAGCTCGCAAAAATGGGATTAGAATTAATTACTTTTACACTCCGAGATATAACAGATAAAAATGGTTATTTGCAAGCTTTAGGTGCAAAAAGAATTGCTGAAGTTCACAAAAATGCAGAAATTGCAAAGGCTGAAGCAAAACGTGAAGAGTTAGAACAAACAGCTGAAAGTAATCGTCTTGGAAAACAAGCTCAATTATTAGCAGAAACTCAAATTGCTGAAGCAGAAAAAGACAAAGAATTAAAGTTGCAATTATATAAACAAGAACAGTTTAAAGCTCAAGCTAATGCTGATAAAGCCTATGATATAGAAACCAATATAGTACAAAAACAAGTAATTGAAACTGAACAATCAGCAAAATTATTAGAAGCAATTAAACAAACAGAAGTTACAAAACAAGATGCTCTTAGAAAGGAACAAGAGCTTGATGTAAATATCAAAAAACAAGCTGATGCTGAAAAATATCAATCTGAAAAAAATGCAGAAGCTCAACGCTACATAGAAGAACAAAAAGCCTTCGCTGAGCAAAAAAAGATTGAGTTAGAAGCAGCTGCTAAAGCTACTGCCATAGAATTAGAAGCTAAAGCTAAAGCGTTAGAAATAGAAGAAATCGGAAAAGCAGAGGCAAATGCAATTAGAGCTAAAGGTGAAGCACAAGCCGATGCATTAAAAGCAGAAGCGCAAGCTCTTAAAGAAAAAGCAAACGTTTATAAAGAATATGGCAATGCTGTAATATTAGAGATATTGGCAAATAATTTGCCAGCTATAGCAGAAAATATTGCTAAACCATTAGCTCAAACTGATAAAATGATTATAATTGATAATGGTAGCGAAAACTCAAGTGGAGGTAGTGCAAAGTTGACTAAAGGAATTACTAATATAATTGCACAAGTACCAGAAGTAGTTGAAAGTTTGACTGGTATAGACCTTGCTCAAATAGTAAAAAATTATACTGAAGTAAATACAGATGTTTAAGAATATTTTTGGGGCTAATTATATAGCCCCAAATTTTTTTGCTTGACTTGTAATTTACGCAAATTTGCCATATAATTAAATTAAAATATTATAAAGGAGTTTCATATATGTCAAAAGATTTTTTGGGGATTAAGGATTTAGATAAAAATGCTATTATGACTATAATAGAGCTTGCAAAACAAAAGAAGCAAGAGATATTTAATAATTCTTTTAGAAAAAAAATTTTGAAAGATAAAACTTTAGTAACTCTTTTTTATGAAAATAGTACACGTACAAAAATATCATTTTCAGTTGCTGGTCAATATACAGGTATGAATGTATCTGATTTAGATGTTGCAACTAGTAGTGTGCAAAAAGGAGAATCGCTTATTGATACTGCTGTTACATTGGATCAGATGGGTATTAATTATATAATACTTCGTCACCAACAAACAGGAGCTCCTCATCTTATTTCAAAATACGTTAAAGCAAGTGTTATCAATGCAGGAGATGGATCAAATGAGCATCCCACACAAGCTCTTTTAGACTTTTTTACAATTTATGAAAAAAAATCTTCATTTAAAGGCTTAAATGTTACAATTATTGGCGATATTAATAATAGCAGAGTTGCTCGTTCTAATGTTATAGGTTTAAAGAAACTTGGAGCAAATGTTACTTTTTCAGGTCCAACAACTCTTTTATCAAAAGGAATGGAAGTTTTGGGAGCAAAAGTTTCATATGATTTAAAAGATGCTATTAGAAATGCAGATGTAATTATGGGACTTAGAGTACAATTAGAGCGTCAAAGTGGGATGTTTCCATCTTTAAGAGAATATGCTAATATTTATGGCATATCATCAGATTTGTTTACTCTTGCTCAAAAAGAGGCAATTCTTATGCATCCAGCTCCTGTAAATCGTGGAGTAGAACTTACATCAGAGCTTGTTGATAGCTCTGCCAGTGTAATTAATGATCAAGTGACCAATGGTGTTGCTGTTCGAATGGCAATATTAGAATTATTACAATTTGGAGGTTTTTGATGAAAATATGTATACAAGGTGGTTTAGTATTAAATCCTGCTACTAATTTAGAAGAAATTACAAATTTATATATAGAAAATGGACAGGTAGAATTTATTGGCGAAAAAGATAGTTCAGGCTATGAAATAATTGATGCAAGTGGAAAGTGGGTTATGCCTGGATTAGTTGATATTCATGTACATCTTAGAGAACCTGGATTTACACATAAAGAAACTATTGAAACTGGTTGTCTGGCAGCAGCTAAAGGTGGTGTTACGACAATTTGCCCTATGCCAAATACAGAACCAGTTATTGATAATGAATGTATAGTCGAATATGTTAATACTATGACCAAACGTGCAAATGGTGTAAATGTTATTCCAATTGGAGCAATTACCAAAGGTCAAAAAGGTGAAGAATTAGCAAGTATCGGTAATATGAAACAAGCAGGAATTTGTGCTATAAGTGATGATGGCAAAACTGTTATGAATTCATCTGTAATGAAAAAAGCCATGATATATGCAAATGATTTTGATTTACCAATTTTTTCGCATGCAGAAGATATGAACTTAATTGGTGGAACTATGAATGCTGGCGAAAATGCAACATTATTTGGTGTAAAAGGACTAGGGCGCGAGGCAGAAGAAATTATAATAGCTCGAGATATGATACTTGCAAGATATACAAAATCTCATATTCATATATGTCATGTTAGTACAAGAGGTGGAGTTGAATTAATTGGCTTTGGCAAAACTTTTGGAATAAATATTACAGCAGAAACTGCTCCGCATTATTTTATATTAGATGATAGTATACTTTTTGATTATGATTCTAATAAAAAAATGAACCCGCCACTTAGAACTAAAGATGATGTAGAAGCTATAAAAATGGCTCTAAAAAATGGAATAATAGATAATATAGCAACTGACCATGCTCCTCATCATTATGATGAAAAAAGACAACCTATTGAAGCTGCTCCATTTGGAATTGTTGGACTTGAAACAAGTTTTGCTTTAAGTTACACATATCTCGTAAAAACTGGAATTTTATCACCACTTGAGTTGATAGAAAAAATGTCAACTAAACCTGCTAATATAATTAAGATAGACAAAGGAAACATTGATGTTGGAAAAATTGCTGATATTGTAATCGTAGACGTCAATAAAAAATACACAATAGACAGTAAAGACTTTGTATCTAAAGGAAAAAATACGCCTTTTAATGGAATGGAAGTCTTTGGTGTAATAGAAAAAACTTTAGTAAATGGAAAAATAATATATGAAAACTCTATTAATTGCAATTAATGCAAAATATATTCACTCAAATTTAGCAATACACTATATAAAAGAATACTGCAATGATTCAAACATAAAAACTTTAGAATTTAGTATAAATCAAGAAGAAAATCAAATAATTAATCAAATATACAAGGAAAGCCCAGATATTATAGGCTTTTCTTGCTATATATGGAATATAAGTTATATTAAAAATATTATACCAACTATAAAAAAGATTTTACCTAATATAAAAATTATTTTAGGTGGGCCAGAAGTTAGTTTTAACTCTGAATATTTGTTGGATGTGCTCCCTATTGATATGATTATGGAAGGAGAAGGAGAACTCACTTGGAAAAAATATTTAGGTGGTACAAATTTATCAGAAATAGGCGGTATCATTTATAAAGAAAATAATCAAATTATTAAGAATCCTAAAAAAGAATTGTTAAAGCTTGCCAACTTACCTTTTGTTTACAAAACAATTGCTCCATTTCAACACAAAATTATATATTATGAAGCAAGTAGAGGATGTCCTTTTAATTGCTCATATTGTATTTCTAGTATAGAAAAGGGTATACGTTTTTTACCTATTGAAAGAGTAATTCAAGATTTAGATTATTTTTTATTACAAGGTATAAGACAAGTAAAATTTGTTGATAGAACATTTAATGCTAATAAAAATTTTGCTTTTGAAATTTGGAAACATATTATAGAATATGATAATAATATAACCAATTTTCACTTTGAAATAGCAGCAGAGCTTATTACTAATAAAATGTTAACGCTCTTAAAATCTGCAAGAGCTGGACTTATGCAATTTGAAATAGGTGTACAAACTACTAATAAAGAAACATTACAAGCTATTAATCGACCAATGTCATTTGAAAAAATAAGTGAAGTGGTTAAAGCTATTAAAGAATTAAACAATATACACTTGCATTTAGATTTGATTGTAGGATTACCATATGAAAATTACAATTCTTTCGGTATGTCTTTTAATGATGTTATTTTATTAAAACCAGAGCAACTGCAAGTTGGCTTTTTAAAAGTTTTAAAAGGCTCTCAAATGGAAAAAGATGCGACAAAATTTGGTATTATATATAAATCTAGTCCACCATATGAAGTATTATCAACTAATTATATGTCTTATAATGACATTTTAATTTTACACACAATTTGTGAGCTAGTAGAGAGGTATTATAATACTAATCGATTTGAAAATACACTCAATTATTTATTTAATATATATAGTTCTCCGTTTGATTTTTTTGAGCAATTTGCTCAATTTTGGGAACAAAATGATTATACAAATATTAGTCATAAAAAAGAAAACTATTATTTTATATTGCTAAAATTTACATTGCAAAATGAAAATATAAATTCAGACTTAATAAAAGAACTTATAAAATTTGATTGGCTCTTGCATGAAAATATAAAAGGAGATATTACCCTCTTTTCTACAATAACCCAAAGTAATTTTAAAGAAGAAATAGTTCAAATATTAAACGATGTTGAAATAGCTCGAAAATTAAATGTTGAATGCTTAAGTTTAAAGCAACGTCATAGAATAATGCGAGTTGAATATTTTAAATATAATGTAGCTCAAAATTTAAAATTGTTGGATGAACCTGCTCCAATAGTCTTTTTTTATGAATATGGTAAAAATAAAGCAAGGTGGTTAAATTTATGACTCTTAAAGAACATACCAAACAAATTTTAAAAATATTAGATATCTCTTATCCTAAAGACATAAAATGCTATCTAAATTACACAACTCCTTTTGAGCTTTTGGTGGCAACCATTTTAAGTGCTCAATGTAAAGATGATAGGGTAAATGTTGTAACAGAGTCATTATTTAAAAAATATACTGATACAGTAAGTTTTGCAAATGCTGATTTAGAAGAGCTTCAACAAGATATAAAAATCATAGGCTTTCATAAAAATAAAGCTCAAAATATTATAAAAACAGCAAATATGATAGTAAATGAATATAATGGTCAAGTTCCAGATAAAATAGAGGATTTAATAAGATTAGCTGGAGTCGGACGAAAAACAGCCAATGTAATACTTGGAAATATATACAAAATTCCAAGTATAGTAGTTGATACACATGTTAAAAGAATAAGCAATAGATGGGGTCTTACTAAAAATGAAGACCCTACAAAAATAGAATATGATTTAATGAATCTTTTGCCAAAAGATCATTGGATTAGATATAATACGCAAGTAATTGCTCATGGAAGAAATATTTGTACAGCAAGAAATCCAAAGTGTAAACAATGTATGTTTATTACAAGCTGTCCATATGAAATTTTAAATTTATATAAAAATCTTCCTGATGAAACAAAATAAGGTGAAAAATGTTAAATGAAAATCAAAAATTAGCGGTAACAAGTCCTAATGGACCAATTATGGTTGTTGCAGGTCCTGGTTCTGGAAAAACATTTGTAATTGTTGAGAGAATAAATTATATGATTAACAGTCTTAATATTAATCCTAAAAATATTCTTGTAATTACATTTACAAAAGCTGCAGCAACTGAAATGTCTTCTCGATTTAATAAAAAGTATAATAATTCTCAAGTTACATTTGGAACATTTCATTCTATATTTTATAAAATGCTTAGAACATTTGATAATATAAAATATAATCTCTCAAATTTACTAGATGAAATTGAGAAAAAAAAGATTGTAGAAAAAATTTATAAAAATCAAAATTCTGAAAAAATAGAGGATTTTGTAGAACTATTTTTGAGTGAATATTCTCTAATGAAAAATGTACTTGTCAGTATTAAAAAATATAATCCTAGTACAATTCCAAAAGAAATATTTGAAAAGATTGCTATACAATATGAAAATTATAAAGAAAATCAAAATTTGTTTGATTTCGATGATATGCTTGTAGAGTGTTATTATCTTTTAAAAAATTCTCCAGAAGCAAGAGAATATTTTTCTAAAATATATACTCATATTTTAGTGGATGAATTTCAGGATATAAATATTGCACAATTTGAAGCTTTATTATTGCTCAAGCAACAAAATGATGAAATATTTGTAGTTGGAGATGATGATCAGAGCATTTATGCTTTTAGAGGAGCAAATCCTAAATTTTTACTTGATTTTAAAAAGTATTTTCCAAGAACACAAACAATAGTATTAGATGTTAATTATCGTTCTAATATGGAAATTATAAAAATTAGTAACAATCTCATTAAGCATAATAATAATCGATTTAACAAAGTTATGAAAGCGAATAATACTCAAAAAATTTTGCCAAAAGTAATTTATTGTAAAGATAGCAATGAACAAGTAAAAACTATTATAAATGACATAAAATTAATTAAAAATAAAGGAGCATATTTTTCTGATATTGCCATTATTTATAGAAATAATGAAGAATCAAGACCATATGTTGAACAATTTCTAAATTTAAATATTCCGTTTAAAATGAGAAATAATATGTCTGATTTGTACAATCATTGGATAACAAAAGATATATTAGCTTATTTTAAACTAGCTTATGATAAATCAGATGTAATATCTTTTAAAAGAATAGCAAATAAACCTAATAGATATATATCGAAAAGTATTATAGAGCAAATCAAAAAAGATAATATTTCTTTTTTAGAATTTATGAAAAAAAATGAATTAGCTGATTGGCAGCAAGAAAAACTTGTTAAATTAGATTATAATTTAAATCAATTAAAAAATAAAAATGTAGCTCAAGGTATTGAATATATAAAAAAGGTAATTGGATATGAAGAATATTTAACAACATATGCAACTGTTTATTTAACAGTTAAGCCCGATAGTTTTTATGATATTTTAGAAGAGCTAATCCATGATGCAAAAGATATTGATGACTATTTGCAATGGGAAGAAAATCTTAAAAATTTTTCTGATAAAGTCAAGGAAAAACAAAATCAAGGATTTCACGATGGCATAACATTATCAACTATGCACAGTGCAAAAGGTCTTGAATTTGAGCATGTATATATAATAAATGCTGTAGACGAAGTTATTCCAAACGAGCAAAATAGCTCTCGTGAACAAATTGAAGAAGAAAGACGGTTATTGTATGTTGCTCTTACTAGAGCAAAAAATCATCTTTCTATTTATGTGCCTAAAATTATGAGCAAAAAGAAGGTTAAACCCTCCCCCTTCTTGGAAGAAATAGAAAGTGAAGAAATTACCATAAATATTGGTGATAAAATTAGACATAAACGCTATGGAAGTGGTATAATAGAAAATGTAAAAGATAATTTAGCTTATGTTAATTTTTTCTCTTTAGGTGTAAGAAATATCGACTATTTATTTTGTTTAAGAAAGAAGTTAATTAAATTTGAGGAGGGTAACCATGAAAAAGAATAGTAATTTAAATTTCCACGAAAGAATGAATAAACGCAGACCAAAAATCCAAGCATTTGTTAGTCTTGTGCTCGTACTATCTATGTTACTAAGTATATTTGGTTCAATGGGAGCATTTTTTGCAAATTTTTAAAAGTTAATTAAGGAGAAAATATGAATATAATTGAAATACTAAGCGATGAATTGAACATAAGGAAGGAACAAGTTGAAAATACAATTAAATTAATTGATGAAGATAACACTATTCCATTTATCGCACGATATCGAAAAGAACTTACTGGTGGGTTAGATGACGAAATATTACGTAATTTTGATGAAAGGCTTAATTATCTTAGAAATTTAGCAAGTAGAAAAGAGCAAGTTATAAGACTAATAGAAGAACAGGGAAAATTAACATTAGAATTACAAAAAGAAATTGAAAATGCCACTACTCTGACTATTGTCGAGGATTTATATATGCCTTATAAGTCTAAAAAGCGAACGCGTGCAACAATAGCAAAAGAAAAAGGTCTTGAAGAATTAGCAGGTATTATTCTATTAGGAGAAACAACAAATATAGATGAAGTTGCAATTAATTATGTTGACCCTGAAAAAGGTGTAGAAACACCAAAAGATGCATTGAACGGAGCAAGTGATATAATAGCTGAATTTATAAGTGACAATGCCACTTATAGGGGATATATAAGAGATATTACTTTTAATGAAGGAAAAATTGTTACTAAAGTTAAAGATGTTACTAAAGATGAAAAAGAAATTTTTACAATGTATTATGATTATGAGGAAGAAGTTAAGAAAATTCCATCTCATAGAGTGCTTGCTCTTAACAGAGGTGAAAATGAAAAAGTTCTTTCTGTAAAAATTGAAATTGACACAGATTTGATTTTAAATTATTTATATAAACAAATTATATTAGAGAATAGTACTACAAGAGAAATTTTACAAAATGCTATACAGGATAGCTATAAACGTCTTATATCTCCATCAATTGAGCGAGATATAAGAAATGCTCTTACAGATGTAGCACAAGAAGGAGCTATTGATGTATTCAAGAAAAATTTGTATCAATTGCTCATGATTAAACCTATTAAAGGGCACACTGTATTAGGTCTTGATCCTGGATTTAGAACAGGTTGTAAAGTTGCAGTTATTGATAAAACTGGGAAAAAGCTTGATAATACAGTTGTATATCCAACTATTCCTAAAAATGAAATAGAAAAAACTAAAAAAATACTTCTAAAACTTATAAAAGAACATAATATTACATTGATAGCAATAGGAAATGGTACAGCTTCACGTGAAACAGAAAAAGTTGTTGCTGATATGATAAAAGAAAATTCTTTAAAAATCAGTTACGTAATTGTAAATGAAGCTGGAGCATCTGTATATTCTGCATCAAAACTTGCTACACATGAATTTCCAAACGATGATGTTGGTACAAGAAGTGCTGTATCAATTGCAAGACGATTACAAGACCCACTTGCTGAACTTGTAAAGATTGAGCCTAGAGCAATAGGTGTTGGACAATATCAACATGATATGAATCAAAAAAAGCTTGAAGAGAGTCTTGAAGGTGTCGTTGAAAGTTCTGTTAATGAAGTTGGCGTAGATATAAATACAGCATCACCCTCCCTTTTACAATATGTAGCTGGAATTAAAAAAAGTGTGTCAGAAAACATAATAGTATATCGTGAAGAAAATGGTGCATTTAAAACACGCTCTGAAATAAAAAAAGTTAAAGGTCTAGGACCAAAGATGTTTGAACAATGTGCTGGATTTTTACGAATTACAGATGGAGCAAATTTCCTAGATAAAACTGGTGTTCATCCAGAATCATATACGGTTGCAACAAAATTAATAGAAATGCTCGGCTTTGATAAAACAGCTTTATCTTTTCAAGGAATAAAAAATAAAGTCGTAGACACGAAAGAACTTGCAGATAAACTTCAAATTGGTGAGATGACTTTAATAGATATAATAACAGAGCTTGAAAAACCCGGTCGTGATCCACGTGAAGATATGCCAAGTCCCATTCTACACAGTGAAGTGTTAGAAATAGAGGATTTAAAAATTGGCATGAAACTAAAAGGAACTATTAGAAATATAGTTGACTTCGGAGCTTTTGTTGATATTGGAGTCCATCATGATGGTCTTGTGCATTTATCTCAATTGGCAAACCGTTATATTAAACACCCTCTTGATGTCGTAAAAGTTGGAGATATTGTAGATGTATGCGTAATAACTGTAGATACTAAAACTAAAAAAATTGGTTTATCAATGAAAAATTTATAAATTAAGGAGTTGTAAAAGTTGGCAGAAAAAAATTATTTAACGTCGAAAGAGATTTCAGCTTATACTATTGAAGCAGGTATAGCAAAAGTAAAACGTCCATTTTTAGAAATTTTTACTATGGCTATATTAGCTGGAATTTATATTGCTATGGGAGCACTTGCATCATCAACTGCAGCTCATGGCTTATCAAATGTTGGAATGGTCAAACTTGTAACAGGTCTTGTATTTCCGGTAGGATTAATGTTTGTTGTTATAAATGGAGCAGACCTATTTACAGGTAACTGTTTAGTCTTAATGAGCGTATACGAAAAAAAGACAACTGTTGTAAATCTTGTTATAAATCTCACTATTGTATTATGTGGAAACTTTATTGGAGCTGTTTTTATAGCGTTTTTACAAGCAAATTCCGGCTTATTTGCTATGAGTGATAAATTTGCTTACTATGTATTCAAAACTGCAGCTGGAAAAACTTCTCTACATTTTACAGAAGCTTTTTATTTAGGAATTATTTGTAATCTTTTTGTATGCTCTGGAATGATTATGATGTATGGAGCAAAAGATGTGGCAGGAAGAGTTCTTGCTGGATTTTTCTCAATTAGTGCATTTGCAATTAGTGCTTCAGAGCATATAGTAGCTAACATGTATTATATTCCTGTTGCTATTTTTGCAAAAACTAAACCAGAACTTGTTGAATTAGCAATGGCGGCTGGTATTACACAAGAAAAACTAGATCATATAAATTGGATGGATTTTTTAGTTCATAATGGTGTTCCTGTAATGCTCGGCAATATTTTGGGTGGATTTATAATTGGAACTTTATACTATCTAATTCACTATGTGTTTGCAAAGAAAGAAAACTAATATTTTAACTAGAAAAGGGACATATAAATGAAAAACTTTATAGGAGTTATTTTTTGTATTTTGTCTGTTACGCTTATCGGTTGTAATAAGCATAGTGACAATGATATTAACACTACAATTGTAGAACTTAATGAAGAGGAATTATCAATTATTGCTAAAGAGCAAACAGAAAATTTGTTAACTGGTAACTATAATGAAGTTGTGAAATTATTTACTCCAGAAATGAAAAAAGGATTTGATGAAGCAACTTTAAAAACAACAGTTGAGAGCATAACTGGTTCTCTTGGTAAGCATATAGGATTTTACTCAGAAGTAGATAATATTGTAGATCAAAATTATGTAGCTGAGATTGTTCATGAATATGAAAACAATGGTCTTATAGTTACAATAGCTTTTAATAACAAAAAAGAAATATCAGGACTTTATTTAAATTATGTTCCTATAAATCAAACTTTAGCTTCAAATGAATTATTTGAAGAAGTCAGTGTTAAGATTGGAGATACAATGCCACTTGATGCTATATTGACTTTGCCTAAAGATATTTCTAATCCACCTGTTGTTTTAATGGTGCATGGCTCAGGGCCAAATGATAAAAATTCTACAGTATATCAAAATGCTCCTTTTAAAGATATTGCTCATGGGCTTGCCTCAGAAGGAATTGCTACATTAAGATACGACAAAAGGACATTTGTGTATCCAAATGAAATGGCAGAATTAGGAGCTGATGTGACAATACGAGAAGAAGTTTTAGACGATGTAACTTTAGCAATAGATTTGTTAAAAAATGATACAAGAATTAATCCTTCTTCTATATTTATACTTGGTCACTCTCTTGGTGGAGGTCTTACTCCAGTTATTGCAGTTGAAAATCAAGGTATTGCAGGAATCATTTCTATAGCTGGTACATTGGAGCCTGTGTATGAAGTATCTTATGCTCAAAATAAAGATATGGAAACATATATTGAAACAATAGAGCTAGAAGAATCCATAGAAAATCAATTTAAAGCTCAAATGAAACAAGTTGAGAAAGATATAGAAATTTTAAGAGCTGATTTTAGTGATGTGCCTAATGACGAAATATTACTTGGTATCCATGCAGGTTATCAGAAGTCTGCAAAAGAATTAGCAGGAATAAATTTTATTAATGATGTAGATGTTCCTATATTAGTTTTACAAGGTAGTGCAGATTTTCAGATTAAATCAGATACTGATTTTAAATTATGGAAAGAAGTTTTAAAAGATAAAGAAAATGTCACATTTAATTTATATGATAATTTAAATCATTTGATGATGCCTACTTCAGGAGCAAAAGACATTACAGATTATCAAGCAAAAAGCTCTGTTAGCGAGCAAGTTATAGATGATATAGCTCTTTTTGTAAGTGAAAACGTAAATTAATTATACAGAAAAATATACTGTTTTTTAAGGGACGCGATTTAAAGTGTCCCTTTTATTTAATGTACTTTTTATTGACAATATAATTAATTATTTTTACCCCAAAAATTCAGGGTTTTCTGTTATTAATTTTTTAATATATTTTCTATCTTATTAATAATTCTTGAAGTTGACAAGTAATATGTGCTAGTTTATACTTTATAAATATCTAGGTTTGAACCGAGATATTTATAAAAATTTATCAATTATTGTATAGAATTTGTCTAAGAAGGGAAGGATTTAAATGGCACAAAAACAAGTACTCCTTACAAAAGAAGGCGTTTTAAATTTAGAAAGCGAATTAGAAACATTAAAAACTGTTGAAAGAAATAAAGTTGCAGAAGATTTAAAAGAGGCAAGAGCACAAGGTGATTTATCAGAAAATGCAGAATATGATGCTGCAAAAGATAGACAAGCAGAAATTGAAACTAGAATAGTGGAAATTGAAAAAATGCTTAAAAATGTTACTGTAATTGATGCAGATGACGAAAGAACTGACATTATAAAACCAGGTCATAGAGTGACTTTATGGGACGAAGCTTTTGAAGAGGAAGTTGAATATCTGATAGTAGGTTCGACAGAAGCAGACCCATTAAATGGAAAAATATCAAATGAATCTCCTGTTGGAGCTGCTATTCTTGGAAAAAAAGAAGGCGATATTGTAGATGTTGAAACTACAGTAGGTATAGATAGGTATAAAGTGCTTAAAATAGAAATTTAATTGGAGGAATATGTAAGTGGAATTGTCTATTAATGAACAAGAAAAAGTTAGACTTGAAAAATTGCAAAATTTACAAGATATTGGAAAAGATCCATTTAAAATGACAAGTTTTGCAATTACAAATAAAAGTATAGATATAACAAATAAATTTGATGAATTAGAAGGAACTGAAGTTTCTGTTGCAGGTAGAATTATGGCTAAAAGAGATATGGGTAAGGCTTCTTTTATTCATATTCAAGATGAGGTTGGGCGTGTTCAATCTTATATTAAAAAAGATGAGCTGGGTGAAGAAGAATATTCCTTATTCAAAAAACTTGATATAGGTGATATAGTAGGAGTAAATGGGATAGTTTTTAAAACTCAAAAAGGCGAAATCTCAATAAGAGCAAAAGAAATTGTTCTGCTTTCTAAGAGTTTAAAAGTTTTACCTGAAAAATTTCATGGTTTAAAGGATACTGAAACAAGATATAGACAACGTTATGTAGATTTAATTGTAAATCCAGAGGTAAAAGAAACTTTTGTTAAACGTTCATTAATAATTAGAGAAATGCGTCGTTTTTTAGACGATGAAGGGTTTTTAGAAGTAGAAACTCCTATTCTTCACACTATTGCAGGTGGAGCAGCAGCAAAACCATTTGTTACTCATCATAATACTCTTGATATGGATATGTATTTAAGAATTGCTCCTGAACTTAAATTAAAAAGACTTATTGTTGGTGGTTTTGAAAAAGTTTATGAGATAGGTCGTGTATTTAGAAACGAAGGAATGTCTATTAGACATAATCCAGAATTTACTATGTTAGAATTATATCAGGCCTATGTTAATTATATTGATATTATGAATTTAACTGAACGAATAATTAAGCATGTAGTAAAAAAAGTATTAAATACGGGTTTTATTAAATATGGTGATATTGAATTAAATCTTGAAAAACCTTTTGCAAGAATTTCTATGGTAGATGCTGTAAAAGAACATTCAGGAATTGATTTTAATGAAATAAAAAATGATGAACAAGCACAAAAATTGGCTAAAGATCACAAAATAGAAGTATTGACTTATCATAAAAAAGGTGATATTTTAAACTTATTCTTTGAAAAATATGTTGAAGAAAAACTTATTGACCCAACTTTTATAATTCATCATCCAGTTGAAATTTCACCTCTTTCAAAAAGAAAATCTGATTCACCCGAATATACAGAACGCTTTGAATTATTTATTTTTGGTAGGGAAGTTGCAAATGCATTTTCAGAGTTAAATGATCCA
Source organism: Candidatus Epulonipiscioides gigas (assembly GCA_001983555.1). Classification (GTDB taxonomy): domain Bacteria; phylum Bacillota; class Clostridia; order Lachnospirales; family Cellulosilyticaceae; genus Epulonipiscioides; species Epulonipiscioides gigas. The sequence goes on along the minus strand of LJHE01000074.1, from coordinate 45,644 downwards.
ATTGATCAAAGAGCAAGATTTAAACGTCAAGAAGAGTTAAAACTTTTAGGTGATGATGAAGCTTGTGAAATAGATGAAGACTTTTTAACTTCTCTTGAATATGGATTACCACCTACTGGAGGACTTGGTATTGGAGTAGATAGATTAGTTATGTTTTTAACAAATGCACAATCTATTCGAGATGTGCTTCTTTTCCCAACTATGAAATCATTATAAAAAAATCGAGCGAACTACTTGCACATTTATTTTATAAATGATATTCTTAGTTAAATTACACGATGTATATTTTTTATAAAAAAAGTAACACTATTAATAAATATTTTTTGAAGGAGCTACCATATGAGTAAACGAGAAATGGACAAAATCGTAAAAGAAGTTAAGGATAAGTTAGGAGCTCATCCTAAAGAAAAAAATTGTAGTAAATATAACTTTATTTTTTTAGGTGTCACAGTTCTTGCTGGTCTAATTGCTCTTGTTCTTTATATTAAATCTAAACAAGATGAAGATATAGAAGAATATTATGAGTACTTTGATGACGACTTAGATGATGACGATGACATTTATGAAGATTTATCAGATGACGACGATTTAGACGTAGAATATCTAGAAATTAAAGATTTTGAAGATAATGATGATGAAGAGTAATATCAAAGCTACCAATAATATTTTGGTAGCTTTCTTTTTCAGAAATAGAAAATGAAATATTGGAAATTAAAGCAATTACACTAAATTTACGCATTTTTTTAGTAAATTGTATTATAATATTAATAGAAATAAAGCTAAAGGAGTAAAGATGGATAAGTTAAAAGAATTATTTAGTAAGGAAATGCTTATATTGTATAAACAAATAAGTAAACAAATAAAGTACAAATCTCAAAATTTACTTAAATATATCAATGAGTATGGTGGATATCAAGCAGCTCTTAAATATATTTATACCCCATCATACACTAATGATTTTTCCGCTCTTTGGGAGGCGGGACGACTTGATTTGTCCATAGAAGTACTATTATTAAATGAAAAGTATAGGTCAATTATAGCACCTGATGTTATTAACTTTTGTACTAGACGCTTAAATGAATACAATTATAAACCACGCGAAATTATACAAGAGTCACCACCATCACAAGAATTTGTAGTTGATATAGTTGAAAAAGGAAGTGAAAATATGCCAATAAAAAAAGAAAGTCCTGATAACGTATATTACACTGAACTTGTTAATATTTCTAAACAGCAATGGAAAGAATTATTTTTAAATGATAAAATATTTACTTTAAAAAATAAAGAATTGATATTAAAAATGTATAATTTAGGTAAAACAGCTATTACTAATGAGGCATTAAAAGAAGTAAAATTCGCCTATAAAGAAATAATTACGATGCTTGCAAAAAAAATTAAAAATCAAACTAAAATTGAAGTTCCAATTTCTGAAAGAGATGAAGCCTTATGGTGGAATATATTATTTTTAGGAAATTTTCAAGATAATCAACATTTTAATTTAGTTTTAAATCCTAATTTATATGATGCTATTAGTGAAATATTAGCCCCTGAAAAATTAAATACTTCAGAAAATAATATAGATAAAGATGCAAATATGTTACAAGAAGATATAGATACAGTTAAAATAGAAGAAGCAAAAGAAGAGCCAAAAGAACAAGAAGTAAATGAAGAACTAAAAGAACAAGAAGAAGTAAAAACCATAGAGAATATGCTTAAGTTAGATGAAATAGAAAACCAATATAATAAAGAGCCAATTAAAAATATTAATGAAGAGATAAGTACAAATAAAAATATCTCAAATAAACTAAATGTAGTTAAAAATAATGCAATTTATTTCAGTCCCTCAGAAAAAAATATTGCAATGTCTCATAGACATGAAATCGGAGCAATAGGTCATATAGACAATCATTTAGACAGAGAATCACATTTTAATGCTTCTCCTTTTACATTAGTTAAAAGTAAAAAAAATAATGTAGCGGAACAACCTCCAAAAAAAGATTTTCATGATGATGATTTAGATGATGATGAAAAATTAGACGCTTTTATAGATGATTTTTTTGCAGATGATGATAATGAGATTGAATTTGAAAAAGAGCCTAGTATGGAAGATTTGGCAAGAATTGAGCTCGAACGTATGCTTTCAAACTCATATAATACTGCACCTCCTCCTTCAGCTATTCAAACAATGCAACGCAAACCTTTTGAAATTAAAACTTCAAATAAATCTAGTGACTTAGCACAAAAAAAAGAAGCAGAGGCAAAAATTAAATGGGAAGAATTAAAACAAGAGTGTCTTGAATATTATGGAGCAAGTTGTGAAATTTGTGGTACAGATTATGGATATACGTATGGAGATAAGTTTGAAAATCTTATGGATGTATATAATACAAAGGCTAAAGAAAAAAATTGGGATAATTTAAATGTTAATCCTGAAAAAGATCTCATACCCGTTTGTCATAATTGTAATGCAATTATTCATGCTAAACACCCTCATTATACAGTTGAAGAGGTAAAAGAATTTCTAAAAAATAAATGATAGTTTGGGGACAGATATTTTATATCTGTTATCTTTTTGAAAATTAGAAGGAGCATTATAATGAAAATTTTAGAATTAAAATCCTTAGTACAAACACAGTATTTAAATATGTATAATATTATTTATGAAAATAAAAAAGGAAACAAAAAAAGTTGGATGCTTTCTACTAGAAAAAATGAAAATGAACTAAATGAAATTTTCTTTAATAAAAAAATGGATTCAGCTGATGCAGTAGTTGTGGTTGCATTTCATTTAGCAACTAAAAGTCTAGTTGTTATTAAGCAATTTAGAGTTCCTGTTAATGAATATATATATGAGCTTCCAGCAGGTCTTATAGATGAAAATGAAAATATTTTTACTACAACTAAAAGAGAATTAAAAGAAGAAACAGGGCTTAATATGCTTAATTTATTAGAAAATATTACACATGATAAATTATATTTAAGTCCTGGGATGACAGACGAATCAGTAGCTTTAGTATTTTGTACTTGTGAAGGAGAACTTTCTATAGATAATTTAGAACCTGATGAAGACATTACTCCTTATCTTGTGAATAAACAGACAGCTCAAGACATTTTAAAAAACTCTATCAAAATGGATATTAAGTTTTATATTATACTGACAAATTTTATAAATGGGACATATGATAAAATTTTTGAATAATGTTTAAAATTAAAATTAACTGGTAATACTTTCTTTAGAAATAAATTCAAAGGAAAAAATATGGATATACAAGTTACAGATTTCAATATTTCTCAAATTCTTGAATGTGGACAAATTTTTAGATTTTATAAAATTGCAAAAGATAATTTTAATGTAATAGCTAATAATAAATTAATTAATATTGCTCAGAAAGAAAATGTGATCACAATTAACAATACTTCTCCAAACGAATTTAATTCATTTTGGAGAAATTATTTAGATTTAAATACTGACTATAGCAATATAAAAAGTGAATTAAAACAAATAGATATAAATATGAATAATGCCATTAATTTTGGTTCGGGAATTAGAATTTTAAGACAAGATCCATTTGAAATGCTTATTTCATTTATAATATCTCAAAATAAATCTATTCCACATATAAAGCAATGTATTCAAAATATTTCTACCCGTTTTGGTAAGATTATTGAACAAAATATATCATCTGAAACTTATTTTGCATTTCCTACTTTAGAGGAGCTTCAAAAAGCAACTATAGAAGATTTGAAAGAATGTAAAGTAGGCTTTAGAGCTCCTTATATAAAAGATGCAATAGATAAACTAAGTTCTAATGAAGTTGATTTATTAAGTCTAATTAATATGGAAACTAACGAAGCTCGAGCTCAGTTAGAAAAAATTAAAGGCGTAGGTCCAAAAATTGCTAATTGTGTTTTGCTTTTTGCATATTATAAGACTGATGTTTTTCCAACTGATGTATGGATTAAACGAATAATAGAAGGTTGTTATTTTGATGGAAAAGAAACTAAATTAGAAGAGATTGATAAATTTGCTAAAACAACATTTAAAGATTTAGCAGGGTTTGCACAACAATATTTATTTTTTTACGCAAGAGAAAATAATTTATTTAAAAAAAATAATAAAACAGCTTGACATTTATAATAGTTATATTATAATACAATGGTAATTAGCACTCATGATATGAGATTGCTAACAAAAAAAATTAGGAGGAAATCTTTATGAAATTAAAGCCACTTGGTGATCGTGTTGTTTTAAAACACCTTGAAGCCGAAGAAAAAACTAAATCAGGAATTATTTTAACTGGAGCAGCTAAAGAAAAACCTCAAGAAGCAGAAGTTATTGCTGTTGGACCTGGAAATATTGAAGATGGAAAAAAGATTGAAATGGAAGTTAAAGTTGGAGATAGAGTAATTTACTCAAAATATTCTGGTAATGAAGTTACTTTAGATAAAGAAGATTTTGTAGTTGTAAGTCAAAAAGATATTTTAGCAGTAATAGAATAATATAAAAAGGAGCATAGCAAAATGGCAAAACAAATGAAATTTGGAACAGATGCAAGAGTTGCTTTACAATCTGGTGTAGATCAACTTGCAAATGCAGTTAAAGTTACTTTAGGTCCAAAAGGACGTAATGTTGTATTAGACAAGTCATATGGAACACCTCTTATTACAAATGATGGTGTAACAATTGCAAAAGAAATTGAATTAGAAGACCCGTTTGAAAATATTGGAGCTCAACTTGTAAAAGAAGTTTCTACAAAAACAAATGATGTAGCAGGAGATGGAACAACAACGGCTACTGTTCTTGCTCAAGCTATGATTGTAGAAGGTATTAAAAATGTAGCAGCAGGTGCAAATCCTATAATTGTTAGACGTGGAATGCAACAAGCAACTAATGTAGCAGTTGATGCAATTAAAGCATTAAGTAAACCTGTTGAAAGTAAAAATCATATTGCAAGAGTTGCTGCTATATCAGCAGGTGATGATGAAGTTGGTACACTAATTGCAGATGCTATGGAAAGAGTTTCAAATGATGGTGTAATTACAATCGAAGAGTCAAAAACTATGACAACAGAGCTTGATGTTGTTGAAGGTATGCAATTTGATCGTGGTTATTTATCTCCTTATATGGTAACAGATACTGATAAAATGGAAGCAGTTCTTGATAACCCATATGTATTAATTACTGATAAAAAAATCTCTAATATTCAAGAAATTCTTCCAGTACTTGAGCAAATAGTTCAAACTGGAGCAAGACTTTTAATTATTGCTGAAGATGTTGAAGGAGAAGCTCTTGCAACATTAGTAGTAAATAAACTTCGTGGAACATTTAATTGTATTGCAGTTAAAGCTCCTGGATTTGGTGATAGAAGAAAAGAAATGTTACAAGATATTGCAACTTTAACAGGTGGGGTAGTTATTTCTGAAGAAGTTGGTTTAAATCTTGCTGAAACAACAATTGAGCAATTAGGTCGTGCTGAAAGTATTAAAGTGAGCAAAGAATTTACTGTAATAGTAGATGGTTCTGGTGACAAATCAGAAATCGCTTCAAGAATTAATTTAATTAAGCGTCAGTTAGAAGAAACAACTTCTGAGTTTGACCGTGAGAAATTACAAGAACGTCTTGCAAAACTTTCAGGTGGAGTTGCTGTTGTTAAAGTTGGAGCAGCTACTGAAACAGAAATGAAAGAGAAAAAGCTTAGAATGGAAGATGCTTTAGCTGCTACTCGTGCTGCTGTTGAAGAAGGTATTATTTCTGGTGGAGGTTCTGCTTATATTCATGTTATTAAAGATGTTGCAAAACTTCTTGATACAACAACAGGAGATGAAAAAACAGGAGTTAGAATTATACTAAAAGCTCTTGAAGCTCCTCTTGCACAAATTGTTGCAAATGCTGGACTTGAGCCTGCTGTGATTGTAAATGATGTTAAAGCTCTTGAAAAAGGCAAAGGATTTAATGCTCTAACTGAAAAATATATTGATATGTTTGAAGATGGAATTATTGACCCTACTAAAGTGGCGAGAAGTGCTCTTCAAAATGCTACTTCAGTTGCTGCTACTTTCCTTACAACAGAATGTATTGTAGCTGATATTAAGTCTGATGAACCTGCTATGGGTGGCGGAATGCCTGGTATGGGTGGAATGCCTGGTATGATGTAAAATCTTTTTCTATTAACACTTATCCGATTAAAGGGTAAGTGTTTTTTTATTAAAAAACTCCTTTTTTATGATAAAAAGGAGCTTCTCAAGACTTAAGTAAAAAAACTTAGCTAATAACTTTATAACATGAAAACTTTGTTATTTGATAATATATAAAATAAACTATTGAAAAAATAATTATTCCAATTAGAATAGGAATAATTACTATATTAGTATTTCCTAATATATCGTTAATAAGAGCATATTTAAAAACAATAACTGCAAATAGACTATGCAGAGCACCTATTATATAAGGAATACTAAAATATAATCTTATTTGTTTTCTAATAATATGTTTAAGCTTTGCTTCACTATAACCCACTTTAGCAAGAATATCAAAATCATTTTTACTATAAATAATAGAAGATAAATTTTGAAAATATAATATACTTCCTATTGCAATAAGAAAAATAACAGTTGCAAAAATCACTAGTAAAAATGTAACACTATTCTCATTTTGTATGTCATTTACTCTTTTATAAGCACTACCCAAATAAATATCATCTGATAATAAATCATTTATTACATTATAAACTATTTCACTATTCCTTAGATTTTCTCCGTTAATACTGATAACTGAAAATATTTCATTATTAGTTTTTGTAAGTTGCTCAAATAAACTATCTGATACAACTAATGTACCTATACTAGTATTAAAACCAATCGGGTTATTAAGACTTGTTTCAATCACTTTAACATTATGAGCTCCATTTAGTAAATACATAGCACCTAAATCTTTATTTTCTACATCTCCTCTATATTTTATTAAAATAACTTCATTATCATTTAGACTAGAATTTAAGATTTCTTTACCTTCTTTACCTTGTGATTGAAGAAGATTTATATAAGACTGATAAGAAATACATTCAAATGATGGAATACGTCCTTTATCTTGAGCAACACTATATTCTATAGGTAAGTTTTCAGAACTCGCTGTTGCTCTTACAATATGAGTATCAATAACTTCAAATTCATTTTCATTCATATATTTTAATAACTCATTTGTAACTAAATCTTTTTGAGCAATATTTTGAGCTTTAAATTCAATTGCTGATGCAATAATTCTATCTACACTAGCAATAGGATACCAATAAGTTAAAGTACTAACTTCACAAATTGTAAGTGTTCCAGCTGATAATAAAATTAAAATAATTAGAGCTTTAGAGTTTAATCTTACTTTTTGTAAAAACTTAGGAACGATAATAATGGTTATTTCTCTAAAAAATATCTTAGATTTATTTTTAATAAATTTTAAGCACATAGGTATAAAAGAATATACCCCTAAAATAGTTCCTGAGATTACTAAAAATATTGTTAAAAGTGCCATTGGTGAAAATCCTATTGTTGACCATAAAGAATTCTTGCCCTGTGTCATATTCAAAGCAAGCATATATCCTAGAGTTAAAAAAGTAAATCCTATAATACCAGTTAGTAATCTTGGAGTTACTATTTTATCAAATTTTTTTTCTATACGTACTAAATCAAGTAATGAAACTTTAGCAAGAATAAACACATTAGATAAATTTACAAATAAAGTTACTAGAGTAATAAAAATAGCTGTTATAAGTACAACTTCATTATTAATAAATATTATACTTGACACGTCTATTGATAAGCCCATGAAATATACAATGAGCATTACTATACCCTTGTGCAAAATTGTACCACAAATAACCCCTATAATTAATGATATAGCTCCAATAAAAATATTTTCTATTATGAGCAATAAAAATATAGCAGGTTTAGAATATCCTAACAACAAATAAATCCCTAGTTCTTTCATTCTACGCTCTACAAAAAATTTATTTGAATAAGTCATATAAAAAATAACAAATGCTATAACAAATATTGCTACTACATTACACATAAGCTCAACTCTGCTGCTTGAAGAAATTTTATTTGAAATAGCATGGTTTTTTGAAAATGACATTAAACAAAAGAAAATGGATATTACTAAAGATACTGACCCGAAATATAAGGAGTAAAATCCAAAATTATTTTTTAAATTTTTCCAAGCTATATTAAATAACATTTTGTACATCCTCTCTATTAAGATCTTGTTTTAAAAACTCGTTCATTATCATATTATAAAATTCATTTCTATTTTTTCCATTTCTATTTAATTCACTAATAATCTTTCCATCTCTAAAATAAAAAATTCTATTTGTATAACTTGCTGAGTATGGATCATGTGTAACCATTAAAATTGTTGTATTAAGTTGATGTATTGCATTTTGTAATGTTTTTAGCACCTCAGTGCTAGAGGCAGAATCTAACGCTCCTGTAGGTTCATCTGCAAAAATAAGAGGTGGCTGTTTTATAATAGCACGAGCTATTGCCACTCGTTGGCGTTGTCCTCCTGACATATCTTTTGGATATTTGTTAAGTATTTCAGATATTCCTAATATTTTAGCTAGTTTTATAATTTCTAGCTCAATTTTTTTTGGAGCTGTTTTTAATAATGTAAGAGGAACAGCAATATTTTCGTAAGCAGTTAGACTGTCCAATAAAAAATATTCTTGAAACACAAATCCTAATTTATCTTTTCTAAAATTAGAGGCTTTATAAGAATTAAAGTTTTGTATTTCTATATTATCAATAATTACTCTACCTTTTGAAGGCTTATCTATTGTTGAAGATACATTCAGTAAAGTTGTTTTACCGCTTCCAGATGCGCCCATAAGTCCTATAAATTCACCTTGCTCTATTTCAAACGAAATATTATTTAAACTTGGAACAGATTGATTTTTATATATTTTTGTTAAATTTTGAACTTTTAATATAGATTTCATTTATTCCATCCTTTTTGTACTCAAAGTACAAAGTGTATTCTAAATATCGATACAGTTATTATACTAATGATTATTTTATTTGTCAATAAACAATTATTGGATATATAAAATTAAAGTAATACAAAGACAGTGGTAGGAATATTATATAATGTTTTAGAAAATTTAAGACAAGGAGATACAATATGACAACTAATCCTGTTGGACAAAATCAAAATTCAATTGTTCACACAACTAAATCTGATAAAGTTACTACACCACCTAAACAAAAAGTAGCTCCAAAAAACACTGTTATTATAGAGCAAGTTCAAAAAGATGATCTAAAAAAACAAATAGAAAAAATAAAAGAACAAATTGAAGAATGTAAAAATAATAAAGATTTAGATAAGCTATTTAAACTACAAATGATTTTAAAATCATTAGAAAAACAAGAAGAAACTTCGGATGCTCTTTATGATAAACTATCAGCTGCAATCCAATAAAATCACCAGTGTTCAAAAGTGTAAATTAGAAAGATGAGGTTATTTTATTATGAACATTAATTCAATCAATAATCATTATATTTTTACTAAAAATTCAAATATTAACAGCAACAAATTTATAGAGAATAAACTTGATGAAAAAAAAGAAGTAGAAAATACCAAAGAACAATTCGAGCAAATTCCCGACTATGTAGATGCTGAAACTCAAATTAAATATTTAGAAGGAAAAATTCAAGAAGCTCTGGATAATTTTGATTTTAAATCAGCTCTTAAATATCAAAAAGAACTACAAATGATTCAAGCCATGCTAAAACAAGAACAAGAAAATCTTGCTAAAACACACTTTGAAAAATTAACAACACAAGCTTAATAATCTCCCCTTGAACTTCAACATATTTTTGTGTTAATATACAATCATTATAAATTAGGGAGGTTTTAAATTTGGCAAATTTATTAATAGCACATGGTGGCGGTCCGACAGCAGTAATAAATGCATCACTTTATGGAGCAATTACAGAAGCAAAAAAGTATCCAGAAATAGACAAAATTTATGGAGCAATTGGTGGAAGTAGTGGTATTTTAGATGAAAACTTTATCAATTTAAAAGAAGTTCCAGAAGATGAAATAGAAAAATTACTTAAAACTCCAGCATCAGCACTTGGAACATCAAGATTTCCACTTTATGAAAAAGAATATGAAAGAATGCTTCAAGTATTTGAAAAATATGATATAAAATGGGTGTTATTTAATGGTGGCAATGGTTCGATGGATACTTGTGGAAAAATTTTTGAAGTAGCAAAAGATAAAGGTATTGGTGTTATTGGTATTCCAAAAACAATTGATAATGATATTTTTATAACTGATCATGCTCCAGGATTTGGAAGCGCTGCAAGATTTATTGCTCAAACAGTTAGAGAAATTGGTGAGGATGTAAAATCTCTTCCAATACATGTGTCTGTTGTAGAGGCTATGGGTAGAAATGCAGGCTGGATTACTGCGGCTTCTGCATTAGCCAGGCAGAAAGAGGGAGATGCTCCACATTTAATTTATTTGCCAGAAAGACCATTTAATGAAAAAGAATTTTTAGAAGATGTAAAAAAACTTCATGAAAAACATGGTGGAGTTGTTGTTGCAGTGAGCGAAGGACTTAAAGATGAGCAGGGTAACCCAGTAGCAGCTCCGATATTTAAAACTGAGCGAGCAACATATTTTGGAGATGTAGGAACTCATCTTGCAACGCTTGTAATTAAAGAGCTGAGAATTAAAGCTCGTAGTGAAAAGCCTGGAATAGCTGGTCGTGCATCTATTATGAATCAATCTCCAGTTGATGTGCAAGAAGCAGTTGAAGCTGGTAGAGCAGCTCTTAAAGCTGTATTAGAAGGTAAAACTGGAATGATGGTTGGTGTAAAACGTATTTCAAATAACCCTTATAAATGTGAAATTATTTTAATTCCTATTAAAGAAGTTATGATGGGTGAAAAAATTATGCCTGATGAATTTATAAATTCAAAAGGAAATGATGTAACACAAGAATTTATTGAATGGGTCAGACCTTTAATTGGAGATGAGCTCACAGTATTTACGGATTTTAATTTAGGATTAAGAAAAGAGAAAATTTAATACAAGTAAACTGCTCCCTTATGCTTTAAGATGAGGGAGCTTCTTGCATACTTTATACATATAGAAACATATAAAAGAAAATATATACTATTGTATAATAATAAAAATATTATAATATAATTTATTGACATTAATAATTTAAAGTGATATACTTTTATATATTTTTTAAAAATAATAAATAGGAGGAAATTATATATTACGATTTTTAATTTTAAGTATAATTATAATGTCGTTTAAGATACCTATCTTTGCTCATACATCTATTACCATGAATGAATTTAATACTAAAATTGAAGAACTTCAGTTAGAATATCCTGATGGTACTGAACAATATGAATTTTCATACAATGGTTTAGTACTTGGATGGGAATGTCATGGTCTAGCAAGATTTTTAACTGGTGAAATTTACGACGTTGAAAGCAAAAATGGTCATAATGAAGGCTATGAAATATTTGGAGCAACTGCTACTGATTCTCAAATTGAAAATTTATCTATTGGAGATATGGTACGATATAGAAATAGCGATGTTACAGATCACACAATATTTATTACAGATATTAACGAGAATACAATTACATACGTAGATAACAATAGAGATCATGATAACAAAATTTATTGGAATCAAACTATGACTTTTGAAATGCTCGATGAAAAATTAAAAAAAGAACTATTTTGGTATAGCACTACCAGTCCAAATGGATATGGAGCTATCATAAATTATAAGCCTCTTGAAGGGGATGAAGTAGATATTGTTTTAGACTTTAACTAAAACTAGCAAGAATTCTCCCACCTCTATAGGTGGCGGGATTAATTGCTAAAAATCTCTTGACTTTATAAACTAAATATAATATAATCAGTTTATAGTTCAGGGTTGGGACGACCCGTAGAGCTTGCTAAATTACTGAACATTAGTTCGGCTTACGCAAGAAACCCACACTTCTATAAGTGGGGGTAGTTCACTGAGCTAAGCTTGCAATAAAAAACTATAGCAAATAGGGGCTGTTATGACAACAGCCCCGTTATTTTATTTATAATCAAATCCTTTATCGTCATATTCTATAAGTGTAGTACTACCGTCTTTAAGATATCCTATTATTTCATCATCTGTACGGTCAATATTATATTCATCTTCTATCTCTTTTTCAATATCTTCCATAAGATCTTCTGCTTCTGGTATTTTATCTAATAAATCAAATAGTTCATCCCAATGAGTTTGTTCACCACTATCAAAATCTATATCAACTGTAAATATAACAGCATCTTCATCATCATTTACCTCTAACGTCACATCATCAATATCAATTTCAATGTCATCATCACTATTAGGTGGATCTATTTCAAAAACATCATCATAGTCATCTGTAATGATATCATCTAAAATCAAATCTTCTAACTCGTCAAGGTTAGGGAATGCTTCATTTTCTTCTGCTTCTATATCCCCGTCTGTATACTCAAATGACCATAAATCTTCATCATTATCTGCATCATGTATATCACCTTCTATATCATGACGTTCATATATTGACCCTTCAAGCTCTGCCATAATATCATCGCACATATCTTCTATAAATCTTTCAAGTTTTGAAGAACTAATATCTTCATAATCATCTAAATAATCATCTCCATCAAATTCAATATCAAATTTTATATAGCTTGATTTTGGAGAAAGACTGAATGTCCATTCTACATCTTCATAATCTTCATATTCATCATGTAACATATCTTCAATGTCATCTACATCAACTAGCAAAAATCCATTTGTATCATATTGGGTATTACTAGACGACTGATTACTATTCCAGGTGTTACTAGATGAATTATTCCATGGATTACTAGATTGACTATTAGAATTAGAATTATAATTACCTGATGAAGATTGTTGATATTGTGTCAACTTATTAGTCACATCTTCTAGTTCAGCTTGTAGTGCAGTTATTTGCTGAGTATACATAAGAGCTTCTTGTGATGATAATCCACCGGTAAGTTCGACCGTTTGAGTCATAACATTCCAATTTGCAGATATATTAAACAAACTGCCAATATCACGTACACCTACATATGTAACTCCATCAACAATAAATGGCTCATGTTTGAGTGTTTTATATTCATCATTTACGGTAACCCTAATATTATTATAATATGCTTCTAGGGTTTGAAAATTTCCAGCCGCAAAAACTGGAATAGTCACAGCTAGAGCAACTGTAGCTGCAATCCAAATCGATTTTTTCTTTAATAATTTCATGCTAAATCCTCCTCATTATTTTTTACTTTTATATTATATCAAACAAACATGATTTTGGCAATCATTATGTCACAAAAGTAATTAAATTGTAACATAATGTGATGATTGCTAATTATTATTTTTCTTTTATTTTTTTAAACTCAGGTCTATTCCAAAATACAGTAAAAAATGTAATAGCTGTAATAATGCTTGCTGTAATATCTGCTATTGGTTCTGCAACAAATACTGCAAAAACTTTATTTTCAAAAAAGTTAGGCAAAATAAATATTAGTGGTATTAAAAGAATTATTTTTCTAAGGCATGCAAGTAATAATGAAATTTTTGCATATCCTAAAGCAATGAACGAATATTGGCAAGCAATTTGAAGTCCAAGGGAACATATTCCAAACATATAAACTCTCATGCACCAAGTTGTAATTTCTAAAAGCTCAGCTTCGTCATTAAAGATTGATATAAATAGTGTAGAAAATATTTCTAGTAATAACCAACAAACTATAGAAAATGTTACACAAACTAAGATTTGTATGCGTATAGCTTGTTTTACTCTATCAAAATTTTGTGCACCAAAATTAAAACTTATAACAGGCTGAGCTCCTTGTGTAATTCCTTGCAAAGGCATAAGCGTTAAAGACATTATGCTACTAATTATAGTCATAGCTCCAACAGCTAAGTCCCCGCCATATTTGGATAAAGATACATTAAATGAAATATTTAAAATACTTTCTGTTGATTGCATAATAAAAGGTGAAATTCCCAGTGCCATAACAGGTAAAATAATTGATGATTTAATTTTAAAATTTTTGACTCTAATTTTTAATTTAGATTTTTTTCCAACCAAAAAACATAAAACCCATGTAGCAGATACAGCTTGAGAAATTATTGTTGCAAGAGCTGCTCCTTTAACACCCATATCAAAGCCAAATATGAAAATGGGGTCTAGTATAATATTTAATGTTGCTCCTATAACAACAGTTAACATACTATATTTTGTAAAACCTTGAGTTGTTATAAACAGATTAAGACCAAGAGCAATTTGCACAAAAAGTGTTCCAATGGTATAAATCCTCAAATAATCCATAGCAAAAACAATTGTATTATCACTTGCTCCAAACATATATAAAAGTCGCTCTCCAAATAATAAGAGAATAATCATTAAACCAATACCAAAAATTAGTAAACTTATTAAACAGTTACCAAGAATGAGCTCTGCTTTATTATTGTCGCCCTTACCCATTTCAATAGCTGCTTTTGGAGCTCCACCCATTCCAAATAATGCAGCAAATGCTGAAACAATCATAATTATTGGAAAGCATAAACCAAGACCCGTAAGAGCTAATACTCCATCTCCTTCCATATTTCCTATATACATTCTATCAACAATATTATATAACATATTTACAATTTGAGATGCAACTGTAGGAATTGCTAATTTAAAAATAAGTTTTCCTACATTTCCTTCTCCAAGATTGATTTTATTTGTTGTATTCTCCATTTGCACTACTGCTATCTAAAGACCCATACCGAACATTATGACCCATTATCGAGCAGTTCCCCCCTTTTTTATTAAATTAAAACAGCCTAACTAATCTATATATTCTTCTTTATTTAGTTTATTCTTGCGCACAAAAAATATGTAATAAATAATTAAAATAGTAAACTAGGAGCTTTTATTTTTTACTCCTAGCTCATAATTTTTATTTATTTAATCCCTAAAAACCTAGTTAATATGAGCAACACATTCAACTTCTACTAAGACGTTTCTTGGAAGAGTTTTAACCGCAATACAAGAGCGTGCAGGATCGCTCGTAAAATACTTTGTGTATACTTCATTAAAAGCGGCAAAATCTCTCATATCAGTTAAAAAGCAAGTACATTTAATAGCATTTTCAAAACTAGAATTGCCTTCTTTTAATACTTCTCCTAAATTTTTTAAAACTTGTTCTGTCTGCTCTGTAATTGTGTCTCCAACTATCTCACCAGTTTCTGGGTTTAACGGAATTTGACCTGAAGTAAAGATTAAATTTTGATGTGTTATAGCTTGTGAATATGGTCCAATTGCAGCTGGAGCATTATTTGTATGAATTTTCATATTATTTCTATTCTCCGTTTCTTAATTTAATTAATTAGCGTCTAATCCATAAGTTGCACAAAGAGCAGCAAGTCCTCCGAAAAATCCACTTCCTATGGCATTAAATTTCCATTCATCATTATTTCTATAAATTTCTCCAAAAACCATAGATGTTTCTATAGAAAAATCTTCATTTAAGTCATATTGCAATATAGTTTCATTTTTTAGTTGATCATAAATTTTTATATAAGCATTTTCTACTTGACCAAAGTTTTGATTTCGTTGTTCAGCTTCATAAATTGTAGCAGCTATAATTATACGCTCAACATAAGGTGGAATATCCTTAAGGGTAATATTTATAACTTCATCATCACCATCACCAATACCAGTTTTATTATCACCCATGTGTTGAACAGAACCTGTTTTATGAGTTAAATTACCATAAAATATAAAATCATCTTGGTCTTTAACACTACCATTTCCAGTAACTAAAAAAATTACACTATCTAAATCGAAATCTGAACCTCCATCAAAACGTTTAGTATCCCATCCAAGACCTACTGATATTTTTGATAAAGATGCTCTGTCTTTAGTTAAACTAACTTTTTGACCTTTAGATAAATTGACTGCCATTTCTTATCTCTCCTTTTAATACTTATAGTCATGCATGTCAATATACTTGTTTTCACAAGTATATACCATTTCAATGGATTTGTTGACAGTTAAACATCCACTCCATAAACTTGGCAAAGCATTTTCAGCCCACCGCTATATCCACTTCCTATAGCAGCAAACTTCCAATCATTATCATAACGGTATATTTCTCCGACGACAAGGGCTGTTTCAATAGAAAAATCTTCTCCAAGATTATATTTTAATAGTTCAGTATTACTTGTTGCATCAACTATTCTAATAAAAGCATTTGAAATTTGCCCAAAATTTTGATTTCTTTCTACAGCGTCATAAATTGTGGTGGTAAAAACAATTTTTTTAATTTCAGATGGAACTTTAGTCAAATCTATTTTTATAACTTCATCGTCACCATCTCCTTCGCCAGTTCTGTTGTCACCCATATGTTCTACAGAATCACTATCATGTTTTAGATTACCATAGAAAATGAAATCACTATCTTTCATAACTTTGTCATTTTGTCCAATCATAAAAATACTAGTGTCTAAATCAAACTCAAAGTTGCCATCATAAGAATTAATATCCCATCCAAGACCTATTAAAAGTTTTGAAATTGATTTATATGATTTTGTAAGATTTACTTTTTGTCCTTTTTGAAGATTGATTGCCATCGTTATGTCTCCTTTTTATTTTTCAAATTCAATTTATTTAACAAAAGAATTTTTTAAATCTTCTTTTATAGTACTTAAACGTTTTATATCTGATTGTCGTTCTGATAAGACTTCTTTTTGTATTTGTTTAGTTTCTTCTATTCCATCTTTTATTATTTGCCAAGTCTGTTCTAATGTATCCACTTTTATAGAGCTAGAAGATGCAAGTTTAGATATTAATTTAGCTTGCTCTACTGTATTTTGAGCATTTTTTAAGAGCATTTCATTTGTTTTTTTGTCAAGTGCAGACATAGCTTCAGATTGTATTTTTTGGCGCTTTAACATAATAGCCTGTGCAAGAGATTGCTTGAAAATAGGTAAAGTAATTATAAAAGCTGAATTAATTTTTCTAATAAGATTTAAATTACTAAATTGCATTGTTTTAAGCATTGGTATAGATTGTAATGCCACATTTTCCGCAATTCTAAGATCTAGAGTACGTTGCGCTAACATTTGAGAAGCTTGCTCTAAATTTGCAATTTCAAAATGGATAGATGTATCTCCAGTTTTCTCAAATTCTGCTCTTCTTTGAGCAATATAATCTTCTATTTCTTTAACACCTTGTTCACCTGCGACGATATATTCTAAAAGATTATGATAAAAATTAACATTACTTTGAAATATTTTTTCTAAATTCTTATTAGATTCATGAATTTCTTTTTCATATTCTTTAAGTTGAATGTACACTTTATCAACTTCGCTACCTATAGTATTGTATTTATTTAAGATTTGCTCAAGTTTTTTTTGACCATTATTTAAAAATTTAGAAAATAAATTTTGATTTTCTGTTGCTTGAATTTCATCAATATTAAATTGATCCATAATATTACCAAGTATTTCTAACATTTGACTTGATTCATTGATTTTATCTATGCTCATATTGTTTAAAACTGTATCAGAAGTCTTTGAAAGTTCAGTTGCAACTTCATTACCAAAAGTTACAATTGTTTCAGGATTTCCAATATCTATCAGAGCTGTTAAATCTTCAATAACCTGTGAGCCTTGCAAATTTTGTACAAATTTATCGACATCTTCTTGAATATTATATTCAGATACGGCAAATTCATTATTATCTGAGATCGATTTTTGTAGCATTGAATTGTCTTTAGCCCCCATATTTATTGCCATTTATTAAACATCCTTTCTATATATTATTTCTAGTTATTCCATTTATTAATCATTTTTTCTATAATATTTTTAGCTTTTGGAATTAATTTTTGCTGAGTTAATATCTCGTTAGCGGTTAAATCGTAACGATATTCTCCATCTTGATGTTCTTGTATTATGTCCTTAGAATAAAATCTTTCAAAACTTCTATAACCAGTAGGTGAAATAATAATTATATCACAACCAACTAAATTTGAATACACTAAAAATATTGCATCTTCAATTGAATGCTGTCGCTCTTTTGTATGAATTACAACAACTTTAGGATTTTGTTTAGTAAAATCAAATTTTTGCATTTGTTTTAAAAAGTTATCATCAAGATTTAATAATGATTGTAAAATTAAATATTCTACGCCATTTTTACCCGTTCCTTCGATTAATCGGAGATTTATTAATAACTCTATTTTATCCAAAAGATGATCTTGCATTTCTCGTCTTAAATGACCAAACTTATAATCTCGATGCTTTTTAATATCTTCTTTTAAAAGACGACCATTTTTTAAAAAATGAGAAGCAGAAGTAGAATCCATATATTTAACTTCTCTATTAATAAAAGGTGGAGCAACTTTGACCAAAGTATTTTTAGGTATTACAAAATTTTGAACTCTTTTATAATATTCTTTTATGTTATCATTTTTAACTCCCGAAATTTTAGCAAAAATTACTGGCATTATAACATTATTGTTTTCAACATTAAAATTCGGTCTAAACTTTAGCTCTTCTTTCCATAAAATATCTAGTTCTTCACAAGTTGTACGTAATGTTAAACTGCTTGCTTTGCCAATTTGATGCTGTTTATATAGCCCTGTATCAGTATAAATTAAATTTTCTAAATCTTGTTCAGCATTATATGCAGTAGTTGTAGCTACAATACTATCAAGAGTTTTTGGAAATTCATCTAGCTTTAACTTATTGTCATATTCAACTATACATAAATTAGGGTCATTATTCACTTGCTCATTAGGATCTTTAAGAATAATTACAACATCCACATATAGTCTTGCCAAAAATTTTAAAAAGTTTACTTCTATATCATTTTTTGTATGACCAAATAAAATAAATATGGGAGGGTATTCGCTCGATTTTTCAAACAAAGTATTTTCATATCGTTTATATAGAGCAAGCATTTGTACTAATTTATTAGTTGATTTTTGTAAACTTTTTTCTTTAAAATTTATCTCTTTTGCAATTTTTACAAAAGTTTCTTGAGCTGATTCCAAAAAAATTCTATTAGGTATTTTTTCTATATTTCTTTTTAAATCATCACACATATCGTCTTCACTGGTAATTAATTTTCTTTTTACGATTGAAATTTCATTTGGCCAGAGAACAGGTATTTGATTTTCTATTACATATGGACGATTTGTCTCTAATATGTTTTGATAAAGATTATTTAATTTTTTGGCAAAAGAAGTTGTGTCATCTGCTCCTTTAAAACATACAAAAATATTGTTAAAATAACCAGGTTTTGCGTTACGAACTTTAGTTTTAGTAATAAGTCCTAAAAATGCATCATCATTTACCCATTCATTGCTATAACTTTTTATAATATTTCTCTCCTTTTCAGCTTGAATTTTTTTATTAATAATTTCTTGTATATAAGCTGCTCTATATTCAGCTCCAAACGGTATCATTGTCGGTTCTTTATATATATAAGAAAGCTCATCTTTTGGATCTAGTATTTTGTATTTTACCTCATCTGTACGAGAAACAATTAACACATCCGCACCACAAAAAGCTAAAATGGATAAAAATTCTAATTCATGTTTGGACAATTCTCCAATATACAAAATTTTTGTACTATTATTATTAACAGGTGTAAAATTTAATACTCGTTGAAAACGAAAATATGCCCAGCACATAAATTTTATATAAGTATTTTTTAGAATGTTTGTATTTTTGCCTGATGACTTGTGTTGTGATAAGGTTTTGTACAAATGTTTTGCAAACATTTCTCTTGTAGATTTTGTTGCAACAGTGAGCCATTTTTCTAAATTATTTTCTATAAATTCGTAGGATAATATAAATTGATCAGTTAAAACATCTTTATAAAATCTTATATTATCTTCAGTTGGAGTTGGTATTTTAACTTCTATAAGCAACCCATAACTTTTAACTTGTTCATAATAATCCGCTAAAAATTTTTCAATATACTTATTTTTTCCATGAATTCTATATATAAATCCTTCTTGTCTATTGCTGGTATAATAGTCTGTTAATTTATTTAAGTGTGAATGTGGCATTTTTTTCCCCCCTATAAAAATAATTATCTCATAAATTTTAATTTTTTTCAATAAAAAAAGCCTAGTTGTTCCTCATCGGCTCAACTAGACTGTGATCATATTAACTAATTCCCTTAAAAAGCTCTGTTGTTATAAATTCTTCAATGGGAAGTTTAAATGATTCTATCCATTTATCATAACAATTTTCACATATATTAAATCTATGCTCTGTCATATCTTTATTAGAAAAGTACCCCCATTCTTTTCTAACTAATAAAAAATCATTATGTCCTGAGATTTTAGAAACTTCATCTATATTACGTCCGCAACAGTTACATTTTTTTATATTATTATCCCCCTTGTACACAAATTGCACCCCCCTACGTAGATTGTCGGCAACTTACTGCTAACTATATTATACCCCATAGCCCTAAAATTGTATAGAGGTAAATAATAGTATTAATTCAAACTCTATGTTATAATTTGTAAAACAATTGTACAAAATATATATAAATACTATATGAAATGGAGAAATAAAAATATGTATATGTCACTTAATAGAAAAGAAATGTTAAAACAATTTGAAACTATAATCAATTATAGCTTTGAAAAAAAGGAATTTTTAGAGCAAGCTCTTACTCATAGCTCATATGCCAATGAACATCGTGAGCAAAATGTCAAAGATAATGAACGTCTTGAATTTTTAGGAGATGCTATTTTGGATTTAATTGTAAGTGAATATTTATTTAAAAAATATTCAACATCACAAGAAGGTGACTTATCTAAATTTAGAGCAAGTATTGTATGTGAAGAATCTTTGGCAAAAGCAGGTAAACAATTGGATTTAGGAAAATATATTTTGTTAGGTCATGGCGAAGAAATGGGCGGTGGTCGAAGTCGCGACTCAATTATAGCTGATGCGTTTGAAGCTGTTACAGGAGCTATGCTAGTAGATAGCTCATATGAACAGGTTAAAACTTTTTTGACAAATACTCTAATAGAATCAATTAAAAATACTTCTGCTAATCAACTTTATAAAGATTATAAAACACTTTTACAAGTTGAATCTCAAAAAATAATTGACACAGTACTTTCTTATACGGTTATCAAAGAAAAAGGTCCTGATCATGAAAAAGAATTTGAAGTAGAAGTTGCACAAAACGGAAAAGTAATTGGCACTGGGCATGGAAAAACCAAACGAGAAGCAGAGCAAATGGCTGCCCATAATGGTTTAATTAATAGATATCACTACAAAAAATAGGTAACTGAGATGTATTTAGAAAAAATAGAAATTTCTGGATTTAAATCTTTTGGAGATTCCGTAAAAATTTTAGTTCCACCTGGAATAACTGCCGTCATAGGTCCAAATGGAAGCGGTAAAAGTAATGTTGCCGATGCAATAAGATGGGTTTTAGGAGAACAAAGCGCAAAAACACTTAGAGGCTCCAAAATGGAAGATATAATTTTTGCAGGTACGGATAAAAGAAAACCTTTAGGTTATGCAGAAGTTTCATTGCTTATAAAAAATGAAAATGACTTAAAAATAAGTTTTAATGAAATTGAAGTCAAAAGAAGAGTATATCGCTCAGGAGAAAGTGAATACTTTATAAATAAAGCTGGTTGCAGATTAAAAGATATTCAAGAAATCTTTATGGATACTGGCATTGGAAAAGAAGGATATTCAATTATTGGACAGGGTCAAATTGATAAAATATTAAGCTCTAAACCAGAAGATAGAAGAAGTCTTTTTGAAGAAGCAACAGGCATTTATAAATATAAAATAAAAAAACAAGAAGCTAATAAAAAGCTCGATAAAGAAAAAGAAAATATGCTAAGAGTAGATGATATACTTTTGGAAATTAAATCTCATCTTGTTCCGTTAGAAAAAGAAGCAGAAAAGGCAAAGCAATATTTTAAGCTTAAAGAAGATTTAAAGCAAGTTGATATTGCTTTATTTTTAGAACAAACTAATAATATTAATAAAACTTTAGAGCAATTAGAAAATAGACTAGAAATTTCTACACTTCAATTAGAAGATGAAAAACAAAATAAAAAACTTTTAATTAAGCAAGAAAAAGACTTATTACAACAACAAAATCTTTTTCAATCTAACGTAAATGATAATGTGAAAACATCAATAAATTTAGAAAAACAAAATGCAAATATAATAAGTGAAATAAATCTTATAACAGAAAAAATAAATTTGATAGATAAGCAAATAAAAGATAATAAAAAAGAGCAAGAAGATAACTTAATTTATATCAAAGATTTAAAACAAAAATTAAATACTTTAAATATAGATATAAAAACTAAAAATACAGAAAAAGAAAGTTTAGAAGCAATAAACATATCTCTAAATAAGCAAAAAAATTTAGTAGATAAAGAAAAAAAAGTAAAAGCTAAAGAAGTTAGTAAAATAAAGGATAAAACCAATAAATTAGAAAAAGATATTAGTATTATAGAAGTAGAATTAAAATCGATAGAAGAAATAAAAATTAATCTGGTAAATAGACTTACTAAACATCTTCAATCATTAGCAGAATTAGAAACAGATTTAGAAAAATCAAATATTAAAATTAAGTATTTAAAAGAAAATAAGAAAGCTTTAGATGCTAAGAGCGTAACTATAAAAAAAGAATTTGTTGTTGCTCTAGCTGAAAAAGAAAATTTAAGTAAAATTTATAAAGAAAATGAGGAACAAATTAATAAATATAACAATGATTACGAACAATTAAATCGTAAGCAAAATTGGTTAATTTCTCTTAAAGAAAATCATGAAGGTTTTTATAATAGCGTTAAAGAAGTTTTAAAAATTAGTAAAGATAACTTTAAGGGAATTGAAGTTGTTGCTAACACTATTGAAGTACCAGCAGAATATGAAGTAGCAATTGCAACTGCTCTTGGTGGAGCATTACAAAATATTATTACTAATACTCATAAAGATGCACAAAATATTATTACTCTTATGAAGCAACAAAAGATTAGTAGAGTAACTTTTTTGCCACGAGATACTATTAAAAAAAATCCTATTGACCCTAAAATAAAAGAACAATTAGTATCACAACCAGGTTTTTTGTCTATAGCTACAGATATTATTAATTGTAAAGCTGAAGATTTAGCTATATTTTCATTTTTACTTGGAAGAATTATAATTGCCGATAATATGAAAAATGCAAGCAATATTGCAAGAATATTTGATTATAAGTTGCGTATTATAACATTAGATGGAGAGATATTTAATGTAGGAGGATCACTTACTGGAGGAGCTCAAAATAATATACAAACCAATATTTTTAATAGAAGTCGTGAAATTGCCGAAAATAAAAAAATATTAGTTGAAATAGATAAAAAAATAAAAATATCTCAGCAAAAATATATAAGCATTTCTAAGAAATTTCAAGATAAATTAAGTGTACTTGACAGAATACAAGCTGAGAAGGATAATATAGAAAGAGAACTTCTGCAATTTGATGGGATACAAAAATTAGAAATTGAAAAAAATTTAAACTTACAAAAGAATATTGCTAATTTAGAAGTTTCAAAGCTTGAAAAAGAACTTTCACAAATAAAGTTAAAGTATGAAAATAAATTAAAAAAATTAGAACACAAAAAAAGTGAAAATAATAATTCAATTGCTCCAACAAATAAATTAGAAAATGAATTATTAGAGCTAGAACAGATTTCTTTTAAACATGTAGAAAACTTATCTGAATATTCCATGAAACTTTATACAATAGAGCAAGATATAAGTAATATAAAAAAAGAGATTACTATGAATAAAGCTCAAATTGAACAAATTAACTCAAAAATGGACTTTTTAAAAAATAAACTTAATATATTAAGTTTAGAAAAAGCCAATTATGAAAAAGAGATTATCTCAAAAACTAAAGAAAAAGAAATTATTAAGTCTAATCTCAAAGAAATTGAACAAAATAGAATATTACTTGAAACAGAAAGAAAAAATTTTTTAAAAATGGAAACTTCTTTTAAAAAGAGCTCACAAAATATTTCAGATACAATTTCAAATCTTGAAAAAGAAATAATTAGACAAGAAATACAAATAGAAAATTTAAACAAAGAAATAAAAAATCTTAATAAATATATATTGGAAGAATATAATTTAGATCCAAATGAGCATATCATTAAAAATCAACTTTCTAATATAGATTTAAAAAAAATAGATTTAAAAAAACAACAAAACACATTTAAATCTCAGATGAAAACCATTGGAACTATAAATACTAATGCAATTAATGAGTTTCATGAAACTTCTAATAGATATAACTTTTTGAGTGCTCAAAAAGAAGATATTTTAAAAGCTCAAAACACTTTAGAAAAACTAATCGAAAAACTTACTATGGAAATGAATATTATTTTTATTAAAGAATTTAAGAATATTGCAAATAATTTTGAAACTATATTTAAAGAGCTTTTTGGTGGTGGAGTAGCTAAATTAAAATTAACTGATGAAAAAAATATCTTAGAATCTGGAATAGAAATAATTATACAGCCTCCTGGTAAGAAACTACAAAATTTAAGCTTATTATCTGGAGGTGAACGAACTTTAACAGCAATTGCCTTATTATTTTCAATTTTGAAACTTAAACCGTCCCCATTTTGTATATTAGATGAAATAGAAGCAGCTTTAGATGAAGCCAATGTATTAAGGTTTATTAAATATTTAAAAAGTTTATCTAATAATACACAATTTATCGTAATAACCCATAGAAAAGGCACAATGGAAAACGCTAATACCTTATATGGCATTACTCAACAAGAAAAAGGAGTATCGACTTTACTTTCAATTAAATTGAGTGATGCTAAAAATTATGTTACAGAAAGGAAATAAAAAATGGCTTTATTTGATGGAATAAAAAAATTATTTGGTAAGAAAAATAAAAATATTCAAGAGGATAAAAATTTAAAAACATCACCTATCATAAAAGAAGAAATTAAAATATCTAAAGAGCTTGAATTAGTTGAAGATGAAGAAAAAATTGAGGAGGAGATAATTGAAGAGGAGACAATTGAAGAAAAGATTAGAGCAATTAGAGAAGAACTTCAGATACCAGAAGAACCAAAAGTAATTATTGAAGAAGTTAAACCCGTTGAAGTAGAACCCGAACTAATTATCGAAGAAGTTAAACTAACCAAAATAGAACCTGAAGTAATTATTGAAGAAGTTAACCCAACTAAAATAAAATCAGAAGCAACTAATAAAAAAATTAAACCAACCAAAATAAAACCAGAAGCAACTAATAAAAAAGTTAAACCAACCAAAATAGAACCTGAAGTAATTATCGAAGAAGTTAAACCAACCAAAATAGAACCTGAAGTAATTATTGAAGAAGTTAAACCAATCAAAATAGAACCTGAAGTAATTATTGAAGAAGTTAAACCAACTAAAATAAAATCAGAAGCAACTAATAAAAAAGTTAAACCAACCAAAATAAAACCAGAAGCAACTAATAAAAAAGTTAAACCAACCAAAATAGAACCTGAAGTAATTATCGAAGAAATTAAACCAATTGAAGTACATTTTGAGCAAAACAAAGATGCTCCAGATATAAAACTTGATTTTGATGAAGAGTTTTCAGAAAATAATGAGAAAGAAACTGAAAATAATTTAAGTACAGAACTAAAAGAAGAACTTAAAGAAGAACTTAAGGAAGAGCTTAAGGAAGAACTTAAAGAAGAATTTAAAGAAGAGCTTAAAGAAGTAGTAGCTGAAAAAACAAAAGGTATATTTAAAAGATTATGGAAAGGACTCACTAAAACAAGAGAGAATATATTAGGCGGAGTTGAAAATGTTTTAAAGAGTTTTAAAAAGATAGATGAAGAACTTTATGAAGAATTAGAAGAAGTTTTAGTAATGGCTGATTTTGGAGTTGAAACTACAGAAAATATTTTAGATAAGCTAAGAGAAGTGGTTAAAGATAGAAAAATCAGTGACCCAAACGATTTAAAAATGGCTTTAAAAGAAATTATAACTGACATTTTAACATCCAAAGAAGAAACAGCTCCACTTATAGTTGAAGGGCAACCTAATGTAATTTTAGTTATAGGAGTAAATGGAGCTGGGAAAACTACAAGCATTGCAAAACTTGCTCATAGATTTAAATCAGATGGTAAAAAAGTTATTTTAGCTGCTGCAGATACTTTTAGAGCTGCTGCAATAGAACAACTTGAAATATGGTCTCAAAGAGCAGGAGTAGACATAATTAAAAACAAAGAAGGGGTTGATCCAGCCTCTGTAGTATATGACGCAATTGCAGCTGCAAAAGCAAGAAAAGCAGATATACTTATTTGTGATACAGCAGGTAGATTACAAAATAAAGTTAATCTTATGAAAGAATTAGAAAAAATAGGACGAATTATAGAAAAGGAGTATTCAAATGCTTACAAACAGGTTATAATAGTACTAGATGCAACAACTGGTCAAAATGCTATTTCTCAAGTTAGATTGTTTAATGAAGTTGTAAAGGTTGATGGAATAATCTTGACTAAACTTGATGGTACTGCAAAAGGTGGAGCAGTAGTTGGAATTTGTCAAAGTCTAAATATTCCAGTTAAATTTGTTGGAGTGGGTGAAAAATTAGACGACTTACAAGAATTTAATCCCGAAGATTTTGCAAAAGCATTATTTAGTGAGAATTAAAGTTTATTATAGTGGGGAAATTTTGTATTTCCCCTTGTGAAAATGTATAGATTTAGATGAATATACAAATGACTAAAAATTTATCAAAACTAGAATTGGAGTGACTACAAAATGGATAAAAAATTTTATACTATAAAAGAAGCTTCCACTGTTTTAAATATTGAACCTTATGTTCTCAGATATTATGAAAAAGAGCTAAATCTTAATATTTTTAGAAATTCTCAAAAACATCGTGTATTTACACAAGAAAATATAGATGTTATTGAAAAAATTAGAATGCTTAGAGATAGTGGAATAGAATTAAAAGCTATCAAAGCTAAAATAGGTGACAATGTATGTAGTTCTTTAGCCGTGTTAGAAGAACTTGGTATTCTCGAAATGGGAAAAGGAATGTTAGTTGTTACACCACCAGAAGCTCCTGTTGAAGCTTCACAAAATGAAGAGCTAAGTGAAATTGAAAATAAAAAAAATGCTTTTTTACAATTAATTCAACAGACTATTCAGACTTCCCTTATTACTAGTCAACAAATTGCTAAAGCAAGAATTAAAGATGAAATAATGGCAGAATTAGGAGCAGAATTAAAAGCGGATATAGAAACTAATCTTGTTACATATGTTGACACACATATGGAAAAAATCAAACAAGATGATAGTTTACGTGCTGAAAAAACTGAAGAATATTATAAAAAAGTTGATGAAGCTGTTAGAGAAATGCAAACTTTAAAAAAAGAAATATCGAATTTAAATGAGCAAAATAAGAATAAAAAATCAATATGGAAAAATTTATTTAATAAAAAAGATAAGTCTTCTCAAGATTATATGAACTATTAAAACTATAGAAGCTTACATAAAAAGAGGCCGAATAATTGTTTCGACTTCTTTTTTATATAGGATTCTTTTGATAAATTTTAAGATATAAATTATAAAAGTCAAGTTGTTGCTTGAGTATAGGCAACATTTGTGAATCCAATTCTTGACTAAGATTAATAACCTCTTGTGATGAAAGGTCATAGTTTTCGTTAATAATTAAGCGTGATAAAGTTTTCTTTAAATTTGTGATAGATTTTAAATCTGTAGTAATCATACGTCCGTCGCCTCATTCTTGAAGTGTCAATTTCAATGTCTAATATATTATATGAAAAAAACATCCGAAAGTTACATTTTTTTGAAATATTTATAATATCCACTTATAAGAAGCGTTAAAGCGTAATCATAAATAAAACCTAAAAAATTAATTGTTACTAATATTATAGGTATAGCAAAATCACTTTCATTATTTATAATGTCCATTATAATATCATTATTAGATTTTGGATTAATTCCAACTTCAATATTAACAATTGGGTCTGCTAATTGTGTTAGATAAGGATTTAAAAATGGACTTGCAATAAGTATAGCAATTACACCTATTATTGTAAAACATACTATTTTTAAAATATTTTCTACTACTAAATTATTTTTGGCTTCTATAAAAGATTTTATTATTCCATATGAACCAATTAGAAAATATAGTATTCCAAGCATTGGGGAAAAAAGTAAAAATGCTAAAATTGTACTAGAAACATATACTACAACAGCTGTTTTAAGAGAGCAACGTAAATATCCCACAACAGGCATAAAGCCAGCTATTACCAATATTGTGGCTGTATTAGTTGGAATAAGATTTAGTGAATAAAATAATATTAATGAGAGAGCTACAAGAACTCCTCCTGTTGTTAAATCCCTTGTTTTCATTTATTGTCCTTTCTAATATTTTTTTTATAATAAGGTAGTGAAATAGAAAAACATAGCTCTACCTTATTGTTATAACAGTTTAACTATTTTTGACAATGATGACATTTACTTGAAATTATAGTATATTTATCCATCATACCATAGATTATAATATTTTCTAGTAATGCTCGATTTTTCTTTGGAGCTAACTTATATAAAAGCTCTTTGCAATTTGCTCCAAGACTAAAAATACTAAATTCAATTTTATCTTTAGCAATTTTAAATAAATCATCATATGTCAGATTATTATTGTTATAAAGGAGATATAGTGGATTAAAACTTCCTTTTTCTATATCTTTTTCTAAATCATCTAATGCATCAATTAAATAAATCCATTTTCCAAGAGAATATCCAAATCTATATAAATTATTTTTATCCGCAGTATTATATGGGTATTTTTTTATGATTTGACCAACTAAATTTGCAAATGGCTCACAAATTTCATCTAATGAGTTAAAATTTCTAGATTTTTCTAACTCATGTAATTTATTAAGATTAGAGCTAATTAAAGGGCGCAAAAATCTAAATTCTTGAGGAACATTTTTTAAATATGGTTTAAGCTGAGAAAGCAATATTTTACTCTTTATAGAATGTTCATCTTCATAATCGTCTTTCAATTTATAATAACTAAGCAATACATTTACTGAAGCAGCATATTTTAAAGGCAAAGAGCTCTGTATAATTGCTCTTTTCTTTAGACTTGTAATACAATGTTGCTTTTTTAATTTAATAGTATCAGTAGTTGTGGCATCAAGTAAAATTGACATTGTTGTAATATCATAACTTAAAGTTAAACGTGGAATGTTATTAAAATCTTGTTTAATATGTTGACAAAGACCACAATAATAACTCTTAAATAAGTCTAACTCTCGTACTTTTAATTCTTCTTTTAATGGTGTAACATAACCAAACATAACTTCTCCAGTCTTAAATACAACTTACTAAATCTCCGCCAAAACATTCACAGCAAGAATCTAAACATATTAAGTCACAACAATTTAAATTACAATCACAACAATCACAATCTCCACATGGGCAACAGCCTCTTCTACTTCTATATCTTGGGGTACGATGATAATCACGACTATAACTACTGAATCTGCTCATCAACTTCATATGAAAATTTTGGTATATTTTATTGTTATTGTCAAGGTCTATGGCTTTTTTAATATTTTTTAAAGAAGCATCAAAAAAAGCCTTTTTATATGCAATTATACTAGAAAGATAATACCAAATAGCATTTTTATTTTCAATATTATTTAAAATAACTGTTGCTTGTCTATATTTTTTTGCTTTTATTAAGTCTTGTACTTGAGCATACATAATTGAATCTCCTTTTCTATTTTTTTACTTACAAATTTAAAGTTTATAGTGTTAACAGATGAATGTATAAATTCATTATTGCTTAAATAGGAAAAGCAGAACCACTTTAATGTGAATCTGCTTTAAAACTTACATCAATGGTTCTAAAATTTTTAACACATTATCTTTTATAGCTTTTAATTTATTATTTGCATCTTGTTGATCTTCGCCTTTAATACCAATATAAAATTTAATTTTTGGCTCTGTTCCAGAAGGTCTCACACAAATCCAAGCATTATTAGATAATTCGTAGTATATAACGTCTGAGTTTGGTAATTCTATTTTAGAAATAGCTCCGTTTTTATCAACTCTTTCTTTTGTTTTATAATCACGTATTGCTAAAACTTCATATCCACCTATCTCAGTTAACTTTTGATTTCTTAAAGTTTCCATTATATTTTTAATTTTACCAAGGCCTTCAATCCCTTTAAGTGTAAAAGATTGAACATCTTCTATATAATAACCAAATTTTTTATAAAGAGCAATAAGAGCTTCATATAAAGTCATTCCTTGTAATTTATAATACGCAGCCATTTCACAAGCAAGAAGACTAGTTACAATTGCATCTTTATCTCGTGCATATGTTCCTGCTAGAGCTCCATAACTTTCTTCAAAACCAAATACATAAGATTTGTTATTATTACTTTCAAAATTTTTAATTTGTTCTCCGATAAATTTGAACCCTGTCAAAACTTCTATTACGTCAGCGCCATAATGCTCACAAATAGGTCTAATCATTTCAGTTGTTACAATAGTTTTAATAACTACGCCATTTTCTGGAAGGGTTCCATTTTCCTTTTTACCACGCAAAATATAATCTGTTAACATAGTACCTATCATATTCCCCGTTAGAACAATATATTCCCCTTTTTCGTCACGAATTAAAACTCCAACACGGTCTGCATCTGGATCAGTTCCTATAATTAAATCAGCCTGCTCTTTTTTTGCAAGTTCTATTGCGAGCTTAAATGCATTAGGATCTTCTGGATTAGGACTTTTTACAGTTGGAAAATTGCCATCTGGCTTTTCCTGCTCTGGCACAACATATACATTTTTAAAACCTACCTCTTTTAATGCACGTCTAACAGGTAAGTTTCCAGTACCATGTAATGGAGTATACACTATTTTAAAGTCATCTGCAACCTTATTTATTACATCTTGATTAACAACTTGAGCTTTTACTTGCTCAATATATTGCTTATCAATATCTTCTCCTATAATTTCAAGCAATCCGCTTGATTTAGCTTCTTCTTCAGACATCGTTTTAATTGTGCTAAAATCTGTAATTTTATTTACTTCGTCAATAATCATTTTATCATAAGGAGCAATAACTTGAGCTCCATCATTCCCATACACTTTATAGCCATTGTATTCAGGTGGATTATGACTTGCAGTTATGACGATTCCGGCATCCGCTCCTAAGGTTCTTAGAGCAAAGCTAAGTTGAGGAACAGCTCTTAAACTTTCAAATAAATAAGCTTTAATGCCATTTGCTGCCAAAACTAAAGCCGTATTCATTGCAAATGTGTCTGATTTATTTCTTGAATCATACGCAATGACTACTTTTGGATTTTGTATTTCTTGCTCTTTAAGAAAATTTGCGAGTCCTTGAGTAGCTTTTTGAACGATATATTTGTTCATTCTATTTGTACCAGCACCTATAACACCTCTAAGACCCGCTGTTCCAAATTCAAGCTCTGTATAAAATCTGTCCTCAATTTCTTTCTCATTGCCTTCAATACTTTTTAGCTCTGCTTTCGTTGCTTCATCAAAGCACTCATCAGTAAGCCATTTGTCATAATTTTTCTTGTAATCCATTGTAAATTTCCTTTCTTATTTTGGTATGAGCACATACAAATAGTCTGTTTGAATATCCTCTTCTTCTACTATAATCGATGTTGAATAATTTTCATAGCCATTTAGCTCAAATTCTATTTTATAAATTCCTTGATTTAATTCTTTTGATACTGGAGTAGACCCTATATATTCGCCGTCTATATATACAGCAGCTCCTGCAGGACTAGTATTTAAATTGATAATAGGGTTTTTAGGCACTATAATTTCAGGAACAAATATTTCAGGTTCAGCCTCTAATATAATTTCAGGTTCAGGAATAAATTCAGGCTCAGGCTCTAATATAATTTCTGGCTCTGGCTCTGGCTTAGGCGGTGGCGGTGGTGGTATCTCTTTTAGAATTAATTGTAAAGTCATATTATTTTTAACCCTAAAACTTTGGCTATAATCAAAAAATCCTTCAGAACTTATATCAAGATTATAATCACCTGTTTGTAAATAAGCTTCCCTAGTTTCACCGTAATTTTCACCATTTATACTAAGCTCATATGGTTGATGATTATTAATTACATTTATATTAATTTGATAAGTTAAAGGTTGAATACCCGCAGCATCTAATTGATAAGTTTGCCCATATTCTATTATTACATTTTCTAATATAAGAGGTAGATAATCATCTAAATATAATGCAATATCATAAATTCCAGCTTGTACTTCAATAATATCATTTTTTAAGGTACTAAGTGGAATTTGTCTTTGTCTATTAATTTCAAGTCGGCCGTTATCTGTTGGTAAATCTACAAGTTGTATAAAACCCGAACCAGTAACAATTTTTAAGCTATAAATATTATTACCAAGTCCTTTTACCATAATATCATCAAATTCATTTATGACATCTAAATCTAACAAGAGATTTCCATTTGGATTTTCTATAACTTGTAATTCGTCGAGAGTATATTGTATAGTTCCAATAGTTAAAGATTTATTATCTATATTTATTTGTTTAATACCTAAATCTTTGTACGTAAAAGACATAGGATGAATTTGTAAAGTCTTTAAGTCATCAGACCCAACTGTATAAGATAGTTTTACGATTTCTCCAACACTTATTTGGGAAAGAGGAATTTGTTTATTGTATTTATCAGAAATGATAGTTGTACCTACAACATTAACTTTTATAACTTTATTATTATTTAAGCTTTTAATATATAAACTATTTCCTTTTATGTCACTTATGACACCATCTAAATTTAGTTCTATTTCTCTTGGAAGTACAATATTTGACTGAGTTGGTGGTGAAGTTATATTTCCAAGTTCAGTAAATTTGGATATTCCTATTATTATAAATACCATCAATGCAACTAAAGAAACTACTAAGATAGATATTATAGCTGTCACTAGATTCTTATTGCCTTTCATCTATATGCCTCCTTAAAGTATATGTTGTAAATGTTAAAAATTTTCTTTAATGTAATTTGATGCTTTAAGTTGTTTTTCTTTGTATACTAGCATGTTTTCCCATTTTACAGAAAACATACTATAATTATTTCTTCTTTTACATTGTAAATAATTATTACACATAGAAGCAAATTTTTCTGGAAAAATAAGAAGCGCTTTTAAAACTGCTTTTTCTTCTAATGACAATGGTTTAATTTGTTCGTATTCTTCTAAAAGTACAGATAAAAATTTAGTATCCCACTCATTTTTTTGCATTACTTTTGCAAGTATTGAGCTCAAATCATTTATTTGCATATTTATTCCACATTTATCTATGTTTATTAAATGAATTTCATTATCAATTTTGCCAACAGAATGATATTTATATTCATTATGTGCTAAAGTCTTATTAGTTTTGGCTATTTCTATTAAAGCATTACAACTGTTTTCATCAATACACATAAGAGCTAAATTTTCAAGATATAAATAATCTTTATAATCTTTTAAAAACATTATTTCAAATTCTGTCTTTTGAGATAGTGGTTGTATATTCTTTTTTAAAGCGTGAGTTTCTTTTATTCTCTTAGAAAAATATGAGTAGATATCTTTAATATGTATTGAATTATCTAATATGTTAGATGTTTCAAGATTCAATCCACATTTGTGAAAATTGGCAAGCAGCTTGACAATTTCTTTGATATCTTCTTTATTTTTAAATTCGATCTCTAAACTAGTTTTATAGCTTTGCAAAATGTAGTTTTGATTAAAATTTTGCACGAAAGGAGAATTCTTTTTAGTAGGGTAAATTGCTCCAATTTGCATAAACCCATTTTTCCTAAGATGATTAATAGCAGTGTACATAAAAATAATTTGACTTGTTTGTATATTTACTTTTCTTAAAATATATTTACCTTTATTCGTATCTAATATAAAATTACTTCTATTGTATTGTGATTTGTAGACTTCTAAGTCGTACTCGCTTAGCAAATCTCTTGGAATATTTCTCAAAGCCTAATCCCCCCTTTATTAATTAATTTAGTTGTATATTAAACTATATGACCAACCACCTTAAAAAATATCTATTTTTTTGTATAATTTTGCATTGTGCATTTTAAAAGAATACTTAATAATTATTTACGTGATGCTATTTATTTATGCATGTATTTAATTTTTATATTACTCACTAACACCAATTTAGTAGTAAAAAAATAATTAATTTATATGAGTAATCGTAATTTTAAATGAGGGATTAAATATTTTAATAATACACCTAATAAAATTATTTCTATAGGAAGCATTATAAGTCCTTCTGTAATGCGAGGAATTACTAATACTATATATGATTTACCTATTAATAAACTAAGCCAGTATGAATTTAAACCCATTGTGATTATGATTAAAGACAAAACTTTAATTATAATAATTCTCCACCAACTAAATTGCTTTCTATATAAAAATATCGAATAAATAAATCCATCAATCATAGCGCTTATAGTAAATCCTGGAAAAAATGTGCCAGTTGGAAATAATATAGCAGCCAAAAAATCTGCCACACCACAGGCAATTATTGTCCAAGCAAGATTAAAATATGTAGCCATAATTGCAGTTATTAAAAATGCTAAACTAATTCTAATTATATCTCCAATATGAATTGCTAAAGTTCTTGATAATATTACATGCATTGAAATAAGAATGCTCATTATTACAAGCTGTTTAGTTGTAAGTTTCATTTTTGCCTCCTAAAAAATTCATAAGCAATTTATAAAGGTAGGATATGAGATACACACTGCAAACAAATGTTTTTCGTCAAAGTGATATCCACTGGCTATTAAGCACTTAACGCATCTATCTCTAAACTAACTAAATTGGTACTAATGATATATTTATTATAATACAAATTTTTTCCTATGTATATATTAAAATAAAAAAAACACTGCCCAAGTATAGGATAAGCAGTGGTTATAAACATGAAGTAGCGGAAGAGGGAGTCGAACCCACGACACCATGGGTATGAACCATGTGCTCTAGCCAACTGAGCTATTCCGCCAAATCTATTATACGAATAATATACAATAAGTTTTTTAATTTGACAAGCCCCTTTTGAAAAAAATTTTTTAAAAATTAATTTTGAAGGTTAAAAGTGATAAAGTAGATATACATAATTTTAATTAGGCTGATAAGATATATGCATATCTACTTGACTTTACTTTAACATACTAAAAAATTTTTGCTAGGGGTTATTTTTCTACAATAACAAGTGCACCTTTTGTATCGGCTTTTAAAATCTCAACTTCTGAATTTATTTGGTTTTTAGTAAACCCATCTTTCATGGCTTGTGCTATTTCTTCTAAATTTTGTGTTGCAAATGCAATTAGCGTAGGACCCGCACCAGATATCATAGAGCACATTGCTCCATGTGCCATTGCATTATTTATAACATTATTAAATCCAGGAATTAAAGCTTTTCTTGCTGGAGTAAAAATCAAATCTTGAGTGGCTATTTCAAGTTGACGTAAATCACCACTTGCTAATGCTCCGACTAAAAAACAAGCTTTTTGTAGTTGTTTAACGAGCGTTTGACGATCAAATTCTTTCGGCACAACACTTCTTGCTAGTTTTGTTGGGAGCTCATAATCTGGAATTGCTGTAATAAAGTGTAAATCTCTATTTGGTACAATTTTATGATAATGTGTTTGTTCATCTTCCATCATTGAAATAGTGAAGCCTCCCACTGCACAAGGTACAATATTGTCTGGATGCCCTTCTATTAATGAGGCTTGTGAAATTAGTTCTCCTTCTTCAAAAGGTTCATTTAAATATGCATTAGCTGCATATACACCAGCTACTATTGCAGATGCACTACTTCCAAGACCT
This sequence comes from Candidatus Epulonipiscioides gigas, assembly GCA_001983555.1. Lineage (GTDB taxonomy): Bacteria > Bacillota > Clostridia > Lachnospirales > Cellulosilyticaceae > Epulonipiscioides > Epulonipiscioides gigas. The sequence continues at coordinate 9,621 of LJHE01000074.1, read as the reverse complement.
CTTGAACCTGGAATATCTGTAACCATTGTAATTTTTACTACAGGAAATTCTTTGCCAGCTTTTTCAAAAATCTGTTTTGCTCCTGTATAAAATAAATTTTCTTCAATTGGAATATCTTTCTCAAATCCCGCTTTAAATATAACTTCAAATTTATCACTATCTTCCATTATTACAGTAAGATATTTTGATAATCCAACTCCTAAACAATCTACTCCACTACCAATATTTGCTGTTGATGCAGGTACTTTAACGGTAACTTTCATCTTTGCCTCCTTTTGTAAGCTCTAAACTTACACTTTATTTCAAGATATAGTATAACCGATTAATAAATAAAAATTATGATAAGATATTTACTCTGTTAATGGTATATAATTTTTTCTATACATTTGAGCTAATTTATCATACATTTCAGAAAATAATCTAGGATTAAAATTTGCTATAGAAAAACCAGTACCAGATAAGTTCATTTGAGCAACTTCAAGTCCTTCAGGACTAGTTTTTCGCTCATCATATCCTATAGATTCACTACCTGTTCCATTTAAGTTTATAGGATATCCTGTAGTAGGATGTGCTATTACTTTTCCATCTTCGTTTAGATATTTTGTAATTATTAAACTTGTACTGTTAAATATGCCACCACTCCATGTGTTTGTTTGCTCATCAAATATGCCATCTGGGCCTAGTAAATTACAAGTAATAGCAGCCATTCCATCTCTATCTGTATACGAGCCAATTCTACCTTCTCTATACCAAGGATTTCCTGTTGTGGCAGTTGGATGAACTAATACATTACAACCCATTGCAGCATAATATCTGCCAAGTTCAGGATAAAAATGCCCATCTCTACATATATCAATACCAAACTTACCCCATTCTGTATCAATAATAACAGGCGTATTACCAGGGATAGACCATTCTGATTCAGAACCTGCTCTATGCATTTTTCTAAAAGATTCTATTTTGCCATTTGGATACATAATTGCTGCTGAATTATATACTTTTTCTGTACTATCTTCATATATGGGCTCAACTTCTTTTTCAGTCATTCCAAGTACTATATACATTCCATATTTTTTTGAAAGCTCAGATATATAATTTGTAGTTGCACCTGGAATTGTCTCTGCTAATTCTACTTGCATAGCTACATCGACATCAATCAATTTGTCAGTTTGAGGGTTTTGATACTCATAACCTGTTAATACAGTTTCAGGAAAGACTAAAAATTCTACTCCTAAAAGAGCAGCTTCTTCAATATATTGAACAATCTTATTTAAATTAGCTTGTTTGTCTCCCCATACAGCAGACATATTTACAACTGCTGCTAACGGACCATCTGTATCTGTATACTTGTATGATAATGATTCTCCACTTTCAAATTTATCTGCTATCTCATCATACCACTTTGCATATAATTCAGGAGCAAAATCAGCATGTGAAGTTGTATAACCAGTTTTTGCTGTTACAACAGAGCGGTTAGTAATCAATCCTTTTTCACCTGTTACTATATTAGCAGATGTCGTCAATTTTCCGTTTGATTGGATTTCTCCAGCATAATATTGTGCCCCCTTAAATGTTGCATTCATAATTACACTGCCTCCTGGAAAATTATATTTAAATGTACCATCTTCATTTTGTGGACCATCTGTTCCTACTAAATTTGAGCTAAGAATAGTCATCCCATCTCGAGATGCAATTGTTTCAAGTCTATTTTTGTAGTACCATTCCCAACCATAGTCTTCCACTAATGTGTCATTATCAATATCTTTATAAAATCGGGATGTAGCTGTAGGATTTAGCAATATATTACATCCATTAGCTGCATAATATCGTTCAATTTCAGGATTTGCATATGTATCATAGCATATACTTAATCCAATTAACCCATACTCACCTGCATCAATTAATACTGGTTTATTACCTGGCACACACCATTCACCTTCTACAGGTGCTAATTTTTGATAGCTATATACAGCTCCATCTGGTGAGCATGCAAAAGCTGAGTTATACGCATGATTAGCATCGCCTTCGATCGTTTCAGTTGCACCATATATAACCCACATATCTTTCTCATCAGCAATTTTAGAAAAATATGTAGCAGTAGGTCCTTCAATGGATTCTGCAAGTTCAATTGGCATTTTATAAATCTCATCTTCTTTATCACTAGAAGATGCATAACCTGTTACACACATTTCAGGAAATAATAATATTTTAACCCCTAATTTATCTGCTTCATCAATATATTCTTTCATCATTTCAATATTTTTTGCTTTATCTCCCCAAATAGGCGCAAAATTAACAACACCTAATTCATTTTCTTGAAATTCATAAGATACTTTTGGTTGCTCTAGTCTTTTATATGTTCCATAATATTTTGCATTTATCTCAACAGATATAATATTAGTAGATAATAGAGCTATTAGTGTAATAATTAGTTTCTTTTTCATGAATTACCTCCCTATGAAATAACAGCAAAAAAAGGCATCCAAGCAATGTAAATTTGCTTTAGACACCTTTGTCAATTTAATTTTATTTATATTTAACTATATGATAACATATAAAAAAAATACCATTAAAAAATAATAATATTAAATTTAATATATAAAATATACTTAGATCATTATTACTATATTGTATATCTTTAGGTAAATAAGTACTACTTGTATTCAATATAAAATAAAAATATATTTATTCAGTATATAACAAAAAATATTGGGAAATGTAACCAAAACTGCTCATATCATATATTATTGTTATAAATACTTCCTAATGTAAGTAAATTATTGAATTTTTAATTTTAAATAAATAAAAATCATTTTATTGGTTATTATATTTATATATTTGAATAGGAGGTTTTTTAATGCATACAGCTACAAAATGTATTCAATCTGGATATAAACCAAAAAACGGAGAACCCCGAGTTGCTCCTTTAATACAATCTACAACTTATAAATATGACAATGCAGATATGGTTGCTGATTTATTTGATCTTAAAGCAGCAGGACATATGTATTCAAGAATTAGTAACCCAACTTGTGGAGTTCTGGAAGAAAAAATTAGCGATATGGAAGGTGGTGTTGGAGCAATTGCAACTTCATCTGGTCAATCTGCAGAATTGCTTGCTATTTTAAATCTTGCTAAATCTGGAGATCATATTCTTTGCATGTCCAATTTATATGGAGGTACATTTAATTTATTTAATACTACCCTTAAAAAACTTGGAATTAGTTTTGACTTTGTAAATCCATATGCTTCTGCAGAAGAAATGCAAAAATTGATCAAAGAAAATACAAAAGCAGTTTATGGAGAAACTATTGGAAATCCAAGTCTTGATGTGCTTGACTTTAAAAAAGTTAGCGAGCTTGCTCATAAAAATAATATTCCGCTCATTGTTGACAATACTTTTGCAACACCTCATCTTTGTCGCCCATTTGAGCATGGAGCAGATATAATTATACACTCAACCACAAAATATATAGATGGGCATGCAAGTTGTGTTGGAGGTCTTATAGTTGATAGTGGCAAATTTAATTTTGCCAATGGTAAATTTCCTGAATTTACTACACCAGATGCAAGCTATCATGGACTTATATATACAGAAGCTTTTGGAAATCAGGCATTTATATTAAAAGCAAGAGTTACTCTACTTCGTGACATTGGTTGCACAATGAGTCCATTTAATGCATATCTTACAAATATCGGAGCTGAAACACTGGCAATTCGTATGGATAAGCATTCTGAAAATGCTCTAAAAATTGCTAAATATCTTGAAAAACATCCTAAAATATCTTGGGTAAACTATCCTAGTTTAAAATCTAGTAAATCTTATGAGCTTGCTCAAAAATATTTGCCAAATGGAGCAAGTGGTATAATTACATTTGGTGTAAAAGGTGGCGCACAAGCAGGTAAAACAGTTATAAATAATGCAGAGCTTGCGACTTTGGTAGTTCATGTTGGTGATGTTAGAACACATCTTCTTCATCCTGCAAGTATGACACATCGTCAACTTAGTGAGCAAGACCAACTAAAAGCAGGTGTAAGCCCAGAATTAATTCGTCTGTCTGTAGGAATTGAACATATAGATGATTTAATTACAGATTTAGATAAAGCTTTAAAAAAGGTTTAATTTTTGGTGATTAAACATTTGTAAAGGGTACAGCTTGTCTGTATCCAATATACATTGAATTGAAAGGAAGATAATTTTTTATGCCTGTTATAATTCCAAAGAATTTGCCTGCAACTGAGATTTTACAAAACGAAAATATATTTGTTATGCAAGAAGCAAGAGCTAAATCACAAGACATTAGACCATTAAACATTGCCATTGTTAATTTAATGCCTACAAAAATTGAAACTGAAACTCAATTGCTTAGATTATTAGGAAATACTCCATTACAAATTCAGGTGGATTTTATTCATATGTCTACTCATAAAAGTAAAAATATTTCAGAAAATCATCTTGAGACTTTTTACAAGAACTTTACAGAAATTAAACATAAAAAATATGATGGTATGATTATTACAGGTGCTCCTGTTGAAACAATGCATTTTAATGACGTAGATTATTGGAATGAGCTTGCATCTATTTTAGATTTTGCAAAAACAAATGTATACTCCACATTATTTATATGTTGGGGAGCTCAAGCGGCACTTTATCATTATTATAATATAGATAAAATAGCTCTGGATGAAAAAATGTTTGGCGTTTTTAAACATAAAATTATTAATTCACGTCCAATTGTAAGAGGATTTGATGATATATTTTTTGCTCCACATTCAAGACATACAACTTGGGATAGAGATATCCTTGAAAATTCTAAAGATATTGAAATTGTTGCAAGTTCGGATACTGCCGGAGCATATATACTTGTAAGTAATGATAATAAATTTATATTTGTTTCTGGGCATTCAGAATATGATCCATATGTATTAGATAGGGAATATAAAAGGGATAAAAATTTAGGAATTAATATAAATATTCCATATAACTATTATCCCGATGATAATGTTAATTTAAAACCAGAAGTTAAATGGCGTTCTCATGCAAATTTACTGTTTTCTAATTGGCTAAATTATCATGTATATCAAGAAGTTCCATTTTAAAAATAATGTAAATATGCAAAAGAGGCGAGCCCATCTCATAGGTTCGCCTAAATAATATTGTCCTATATGAATAAATCAATTATGCTATAACTGATTTTATCTCAATTTTTTTTCCATCTTGCCAAAGTCTATGAAGTCCATAAAATTGTGCATCTTCTTTGTATAAAATATGAACTATAACCCCTAAATAATCTAGTAATATCCATTGAGCAGTTGAATATCCTTCCGCTTGCCAAGCAACAATTTCTTCTTCTTTTAATAAATATTCAAGTTCTTCTGCCATTGCTTTGGTTTGTCTTGTATTTGAGCAAATAGCAATTACAAAGTAATCTGTAAGAGTTGTAAGATCTTTTACTTCAATAATTTCAAGGTCTTCAAGTTTTTTCTTGTCTAAAATTCGTATTATTTTTATTGCTAATTCATATGGTTCCATATGAGGTCACACCCTTCTAAATATATTTTTTATACTCTTCTATTAAACTATTAAGGCTTGGGTGACTTTCTCTCTTTTTTATATGCTCCACAAAATATTTTGTTAGAACTAACCCATAATACATTCCTTGATTTAAATCTTTAAAACAAATTTTTCTTAAAGCACAAAGCTCTTTACTCATTCCTCTACCATACTCAATCATATCGGCCAGATAAACCAATTTTTCTAAATCTGACATATTACTTCTTCCAGTGGTGTGAAAACGTATACTATTTAGGATATCAAAATCTGATATATCATACAAATGCTCAACTAAATATGCGCCTATTTTGCCATGTTTTAGAGCAGAATTTGCAATTTCAAATTCATCAAACTTAATGGGATAATTTTCGGAAGGGTCAACTTCTTTTGCAAAATCATGAAAGATACATCCAAGATAAGCTTTGTTTACATCCACACCATGGAGCTTTGCAAGTATAATCCCCATATCAACAACACCTCTGGTATGAATATATCTTTCTTCGCTCATTTTTGATTTTACATTTTGTTCAATATGTTTTCTTTCTTTTTTAGCTATAGTAAGTTTATTATAATATAATTCTTTTTGTCTTATATATTCTTCAACTACTTTAGGTACAAAATATTTTATTGATTTGTTGCTATAAACTCGATTTCTTATATCTGTAGAAGAAATATCAAAACCATTATAATCTAATCTTAAAATTTTAGCATTATAGTTATTTTGTAACAGTTCAATTTGTGATATAACTTCTGATTCATTAAAATTGGGTCTACTTATAACAATAAAAGTACAAAGCTTAATGAGCTCTGAGCTTTTATACCAATTTAAAATATCTAAAATGCTGTCATCGCCTACAATAAAATATAATTCACCACAATAAGTTTCTTTTAAAGTACAAAGTGTGTCATAAGTATAACTGGGTTCTTCTTTTTTATACTCGATGTCTTCTATATAAAACTTAGGATTATCTAAAATAGCTATTTTGGTCATATAAAATCTATTTTTTTTAGATGATATATTTTCAATTTTCTTATGTGAGGGATTACCAGTAGGGATAAATAAAATCTTATCAAGTTTAAAGGTTTCAAGGACTTTTTCAGCCATTATTAAATGACCATTATGAATTGGATCAAAAGTTCCACCCAATATACCTATCTTTTTTAAAACTTTAAGTTCCATTTAGATCGCCTCTTTAATTTAATTTTTTGGTAATATAATTTTAGGATTTTTCTTTGGAGCTTTATACAGCACAATTTTTTTTCCAATAATTTGTACTAGTTGAGATTTTGTTCTTTCGCTAATCATCCGTGCAATATCATTAATATTTTCTTCGCAATTGCTTAGCACACTGACTTTTAAGATTTCTCTAGCCTCCAAAGCTTCTGAGATACCAATAACTAATTCTGGTGTAACTGCATTTTTTCCTACTTGAAACGTGCTATTTATAGCCTGAGCAAGTGATTTTAAATATGCTCTTTGTTTACTGTTCATAAATTTCATCCTCTCTATTTATAATATTCAAACTCAATGTCATAAATTCGTACAGTGTCGCCTTCTTTTATTCCAATTTTCTCTAACGCCTCAATAATACCTTTTTCACGCAAATATTTTTGGAAAAATGCGAAGCCTTTTTCAGACTCAAGAGAAGTATAACCTATCATCTTTTCAACCCCAACACCACTAACTGCAAAATAACCTTTTTCAACTTCTTCAATTTCAAAACTATCTTTAAATTTTTCCTCTTCAATAAATTCTGGTTCAAAAATAATATCTTCTTTAGAAACAGTATCTAATAAAAGTTCTACTTCTTTAAGCAGCTCTTGCAAATTAGAATTGGAAGCAGCAGAAATTGGAATAACTTTAATCCCTTGTTCAACCTCAAAAAACTCCTTCAACTCTTCAATATGCTCTGTAGAGATATCAATTTTATTTGCAGCAATAATTTGAGGTTTTGTTTTTAAGATTTCTGGATTATATTTATCTATTTCTTTTATAATTGCTAAAATATCTTCTTTAGGATTTCGTCCCTCTATTGCTGCAGCATCTACAACATGTACAATAACTTTTGTTCTTTCAATATGCCTTAAAAAATCAAAACCAAGTCCAACTCCATCAGATGCTCCTTCAATAAGACCTGGAATGTCTGCCACAACAAATTGTTTTCCAAATTTATTTGTAACAACTCCCAAATTTGGTGCGAGCGTTGTAAAATGATAGTTTGCAATTTTAGGTTGAGCATTACTTATCATAGATAAAAGTGTAGATTTTCCTACATTTGGAAATCCTACAAGTCCTACATCGGCAAGCATTTTTAGCTCTAGTGTAACCCAATACTCTTTAGCATCTCTACCTTTTTCAGCATATTTTGGAGCTTGTCTTGTGGCTGTTGCAAAATGTTGATTACCTTTGCCACCTTTGCCACCTTTAAAAATAATTTCTTTTTGACCATCTTTGTATAAGTCTGCTATAACTTTTTGTGTTTCTGCTTCCCTGATAATTGTACCTTTTGGCACTCTAATTATCTTATCAAGCCCATCTTTCCCATGACAACGTTTTTTGGCACCAGCTTCGCCATCTTGAGCGTTATAATGTCTATTATGTCTAAAATTGAGCAATGTGTTGGTTCCTGAATCTACTTCAAAAATAACATGACCACCCCTGCCACCATCACCACCGTCGGGCCCACCATTTGGCACATATTTTTCTTTCCTAAACGAGACATGACCATCTCCACCACGACCAGACCTAACAAATATTTTTACATTATCTACAAACATATTTTCCTCCATTTGTATTAACTAGAAACGTATAGAGCTCCTATTTCTTACTTGTTCAACATGAATAAAAAAAGGTTTCAACTTAAAGTTGAAACCTTTCAAATAAATTAAGCACTGTATACAGAAACTTGTTTTTTGCTTCTTCCTTTACGTTCAAATCTAACTACTCCATCAACTAGAGCAAAAAGAGTATCATCTCCACCACGACCAACATTTGTTCCTGGATGAATTTTAGTTCCTCTTTGACGATATAAAATATTGCCAGATTTTACAAACTGCCCATCTGCTCTTTTAGCTCCAAGGCGTTTAGATTCAGAGTCACGTCCATTTTTAGATGAACCAACTCCTTTTTTGCTAGCAAAAAATTGCAACTCAAAACGCATCATAATTTCACCTCCGTGATTCATATTTTTTAATCCTAATATTATTAGGATACGCTTTTTTTATTTCTTCTACTCCAAGTATTAAACTTTTAAGAAGAATTTCTGTCTGAGCATTATAAATTCCATTTTTTACATTTGGAAATATGCAATCTATAACACCTTTTTTTTCGTTTTTCTCATTTATAATCATAGGCTCATTTAATAAAGTTGTGATTGAATTTATTGTATTAATAACTAATGCACTAACTCCAGCACACACAATATCAGAGCCTGATCTAGAATAATTTGCATGACCAGAAACCCTAAAACGAAATAGATCTTGGCCTTTAAAATAAAATTGAATATCTATCATTTAACAATTAAGCATTGATAGAAGTTATTTTAACTTTTGTAAAACGTTGGCGATGGCCGTGTTTTTTCTTGTAAGATTTTTTTGGCTTATATTTAAATACAATGATTTTTTTATCTTTGCCTTCTGCTTCAAGAACTTCTGCTTTAACAACTGCGCCTTTTACAAGTGGAGCTCCTGTTACAAGAGCCTCTTCATTCTTAATTGCAAGTACATTATTGAAAGAAACTTCAGCTCCATTTTCTACACCAAGCTTTTCAACTTTAATAATCATTCCTTCTTCAACTTTGTACTGTTTTCCACCAGTTTCAATTATTGCGTACATTCTTCTGTACACCTCCTCGATATATAATCGCCGAATTTGGTACCATCTCTGAATTTAAAACCACTTCGAGCGTCAACACACCTTAATATATCATAACAATTTTAAGCTTGTCAACGCTTTTTCAGAATTATTCTAGGACAAACGCATGAATGTTTATAATCGCTATGTTATGTAAAAAATAATTTTTAAATTAACATTAATTTATCTATATACAAATCTGGTCTGCAGTTGA
>LJHE01000073.1 GCA_001983555.1 Candidatus Epulonipiscioides gigas | reverse complement strand
TTATAACTTCATCAATTGATAAATTGATTTTTTCTGAAATTGTTTTATCATCTAATATATCTAATAAAGATATAGCTGCTCTAATTAGACCTTGTTCAATACCTTGAGATATTCCTTGCTCAACGCCTTGGGCTATTCCTTGTTTAATCCCTTCGTTAAAGCCTTCATTATGTTTAAAGGTATCCCATTCTTCTTGCGTTATTTGCGACATAATCAAAGTTTTAATTTTTTCTCTTTCCTTAACTAATAAATCGACTAAAAGATTTTGATTAATTGTATCTTCTATAGCTTTTTCTACAGATGTGTTTTTACTATAATTTTCTTTTCGGTATTTTTTTAATGATTATGTAAAAAAAGCAAACCCTTTTAATGTTGGAATTTTATCCAACAATTCTTTATTATCTGGATGATTTAAATAAATTACTTCAACATAAACTGTAAAATTACTAAAGTTTGTATTACAAACAATATAATAAAACTAAATAATGCTGCTTTTTTATAAAAATTTTTTCTACAGCCGTTAATATATACAATAACTAATAATAAGTCAAAAAATATATAATGAATAATTTTATTGCCTGCTACTAATAGAAATAACGAATATATTACAAGGAATAATAAAATTGATGGAATACGTTTACGAATATACATAGATTACCACTTTCTTGTGTTATACTTATCTCTAGTCAATAGTTTCTATAGCGATTTGCTCTTGATTTATTTTAACTTTTGTAATAGTTTGGTCTTTTGGAGCATAAAGAGAACGATCACCTTCAATATCTTTTTGAGCCCAGTCATTTCCGTCAATACTTTGTCTAACAATAAATCCAATACTTTCAGCTGTTAGACCTATTTCAATATTTGCAACTTTTCTACCATCAGCTGTTGTAATAAAATCTATTCTGTCATTTTTAGCTCCAGTGTTCCAATCCCATAAATTCCAACCTTCATAATCTCCAGCAGGTCTAAAATATTCTAATTGAATATATCGTTTTTCATATGGGATTACTTTAATATCTAATTTACTTTCAACATCATAGAGCACCATCATTGATAGCGGATCAACTGTTACTACATTAGTATTGTTAAATACACCCAATATTTCTGTGCCTGCTCTTTAAAGGATAGGACACTTGCTTCTGTATGTGAAGCTTTAGACCAAGCTGATAGAGTTTTTTTATATGGCACTGGAAATTCTCAAACTATATTAGCAGAAGAGCTAAAACGGGCATTTTTATTTCATCATAAATATTTTAATATTATAAAAGGAGAAGCTGAATTAAAAATTTGTATTGAAAATCTTTCTGAAAAAGATATTTTTATTATAATCTCTTTTAACGGAGAATCCTCAGAGGTTCATAAAATTATCCCTGAAATTGAAATGCATCATACTCCTATTATATCAATTACTAAAATGAATAATAATTACTTAGCAAGTGTTGCTAATTACAGCTTATATGGATATAATAGCAAATATAATTTAATAAATGGAAAAACATATGAAAGTAATTTTTTTTATTATGTAATAATAGAGATATTATTTATTAAGTTTTCAGAATATATTATAACTAAAAATTTAGAACTCGAATAACACTAACAATATTATTAAAAGGATATTAAGTTATTTTTCTTATACATATTGTTCTTGCTCTAAAATATTTCTTTCATATATTAGGTTGTTGACTAATTCATTTACTTTAGAAATAGTATACATATTACATTATATTCCAATGGTATTTATGTTTATAGTCACAGTACTTTAAAATAATAGTTATTTTAAAGCCTCTATATCCTTCCATTAACATCCCTTGCACCTTCTGTACTGTTCTCACCTTAAAAGATTGGACTGCCTAGTAAACGGCAACTTTAGATAATGCTCCATCTTATTATAGAAATGACTGATAGAGGGAGCAAAATTTTTTTTAGAAAATTTTGCTTTTTGTGTATATTATTTTAAAATTTTGGAAATACTAGTTAGATAAGAGTATTTAAATTTTGCATGCATAGCTCAGCTGGATAGAGCACCTGACTTCGGATCAGGGTGTCGTGGGTTCAAATCCTACTGCATGTGTTCAGTAATATTTTGGCCTTACTTAAGTAAAGGCCTTTTATTTTGTAGATTAAGGTGGTACGAATTTATTATGAGATTACAAAAATATTTAGCTACAGCAGGAGTAGCTTCAAGACGAAAATGCGAAGAATATATAGTTGCGGGCAAAGTTAAAATCAATAATATGATAGTTGCAGAGCTTGGAGTTAAAGTCAATTCAAATGATATAGTTCAATTTGAAAATAAAATAATTCAAATCGAAGAAAAAAAGCTGTATTATATGCTCCATAAGCCAAAAGGATATATTACAAGTGTTAAAGATGAAAATGGCAGAAAAACTGTTATTGATTTATTACAAAACAAAAATGAAAGAGTGTATCCCGTTGGAAGACTTGATTATAATACAAGTGGAATATTGCTCCTTACTAATGATGGCGACTTTGCATATCAGCTCACTCATCCAAAACATACAATTACAAAAACATATCTTGTAAAAGTAGATGGAACTGTTTCTAGCTCAGAAATACAATCCTTAAAAAATGGCGTAAAAATAGATGATTATGTTACTAAACCAGCAAAAGTTGAAAAAATTTCAGAAGATGATGATACAACAACTTTACAAATAATTATAAGTGAAGGCAAAAATAGGCAAATACGAAAGATGTGCAATAAAGTAGGTCATAATGTATTAGATTTAAAAAGAATTGCAATAGGCAATGTATCACTTAATGGATTAAAACGTGGTAAAATCAGAGAACTTACTAAAGATGAAATAGCTCATTTTAAAATTTTGTAAAAATTAGTCTTGAAATTTATTTTTATTTCTGATAGAATAGACAAGAATTTTCAAAAGAGAAAGTGGAGGTGTTTTCAAATGGCTAAATGTGAAGTCTGTTCAAAAGATGTTCATTTTGGAATAAAAGTTAGTCACTCTCATAGAAGAGCTAACAAAATGTGGAAAGCTAATATAAAAAAAGTTAAGGTTGCACACAAAGGAGCTACTAAAACAATGAATGTTTGCACTCGTTGCTTACGTTCTAATCTAGTTACTCGTGCTTAAAAAAAAGCTTATTAGCCGTTGTGGTTAATAAGCTTTTCTAATTACATAGTACGCACGATACGTTTTACACATATTGTAAGAGAAATTGCTGCACAAAGTATTGAGCCGATGTCTGCTATTGGTTGTGCGTAAATAAGTCCCATTACACCGAAAAAATGTGGCAGTATTAGAGCTAATGGTATAAGTAGTATTATTTTTCTGAGCAATGCAATTATAATTGAATTTTTTGCAAGTCCAAACGATAGTAAACAACCTTGTGTGCCCATTAATATTCCAAAAAAAGGTGCACCAATAAAGAAAATAGGAGCAAGAGAAGAAGTTAAATTAACAAGCTCTGGATTTGGACTAAATATTGATACAAATATACTAGGAAACATTATAACTATTGAGCCTGTAACAAGAGATGTTGTTAAAGCAAATATCATAAATCTTTTTATTACATCAAGTACTCTTTGCTTATTATGAGCACCATAGTTATATGATAGTATTGGAATAACCCCTTGACGAATTGCATCTACTGGAATAAATAAAACAGTGGCAATACTTGATAATATTGTCATAGCTCCAACATATATGTCACCACCATAATGCTCAAAGCTTGAGTTTAATACAATGTTTACAAGACTATTTGTACTTTGCATTATAAAAGGAGATATACCTAATGCAAATATTGGTCGTACTAATTCTTTTTTGAGCTTTAATTTTTTAAAATCTAATTTTATAACACTTTTTTTCGATTTAAGAAAACACACTATCCAAATAGCACTACATGCCTGTGAAATTACAGTTGCAATAGCTGCACCTTGCACCCCTAGGTTAAAACCAAATATAAAAATTGGATCTAAAATTATATTTGTTACTGCTCCAATTAAAACTGAAAACATTGCTATTTTTGAATTTCCTTGTCCACTTATAAAAGAATTTAATCCCACACTAAATTGTACAAATATTGTACCTAGTAAATAAATTGACAAATAATCATTGGCATATTGAAAAGTATTTTCGCTCGCTCCAAACAGATTTAAAAGAGGAGCTTTTGTTATGTAGAAAAATACAGTTAGTATAACTGAAAATCTGATAAGTAATGATACACTAGTTAAAAGTACTTCTTGTGCTTTATTATATTCTTGTTTACCAAGATATCGAGATGCAAGAGGAGCTCCTCCAGAACCCGAAAATGCACTAAATGCTGCTATAATCTGTAAAATTGGAAATGTAATTCCAAGACCTGTTAGTGCGAGTTCACCATCACCTGGAATTCTTCCTATATATACTCTATCAACTATATTATACAGAGCATTTATAAGTTGTGCTAAAAATGCCGGTAAAACCATTGAAAATATTAATCTATTTAATGGCTCCGTTGCAAATCGTTTTTCTCTACTTTCCATAAAAATATCATTCCTCTCTATATCTAAATAAGATCATATTCTTATTGTTGCTTTTTTATTACAAAAAGTCAAGAATTAGGTCAAATATACGAATATACAGAAGTTCTGATTTTATGGTGTTAGCTCTTTTAAGGGGAGGTGGTAGCTTTATCTGACGTTGGAGTGTAGAGGAGGCTTTTAAGTAACTATTATTTTAAAGTATTGTGACTATATATTGCAAAAAGAGGCATCGCTTAGGAGCATTTTTTCCTAAAAGCGACAGCCCTCATTAAAATATATATTTTACTTTGCGTTCATGTTATCAAGTTCAGCTTGCCAAATACCTTTTTGAGCTTCAATAGATTCTGCTACAGTTGCTTTATTCCAATAAACATCACTAGACACAAGACCTGTATTAACCTTACTAGATATAGCAACAGAATAATCTACCTTTGAGCGTGCAGGATCTTTTACCATTGCAATTGTTTCATTGATAGCTCTTTCATCTCTATAAAGTGGATATAGTTCTGCCTTCCAATCATCTGGGCCATCATATCCTGGTACATCGCCATACCAAAGATCTAGTGCAAATAAAATATCTTCAACTTCTTCTTTTGTATATGTGTTAGGAATTACCCAACCTGGATCTTTATAAACTGCTTGATAATCTTTAGCATTAGGACCTTTAGGGAAACATACAAGCCCCCAGTCATCAACCATTAAATCTTGAGTAAATGTTGTACATTCCCACTCATCTCCCATATACATCGCTGCTTGACCAGTATAGAACAATTCTTTATGACCATTCCAATGTTCAGGAGCTATGTCATAATCAGTTAACCAATAATCAGCCACCCACTCAAGAGCTGCAACAGTTTCTGGAGATTCAAGATTGCTATAATATTGACCATTTTCATCTATGCCAACATAGCTACCATCATTTGCAAATACAGCAGCTTCAGCAAAATGTGTTGGATTCATAATTGTAGCATAAGTATCATTAATTCCATCATTATCTGTATCATTTGTCAAAAGAGCAGAAATTTCCATAAATTTATCCCAAGTCCATTCTCCTGATGCTTGCAAATCATAAAGTAAATCTGGCTCAAGTCCTGCTTCTTCAAACAGACGTTTATTAAAGAAAATCATTTTTTTAGGTCGACTAGATTCTCCAATTCCATACATCTTGCCATCAACGGTCATAAGCTCAGCGAGTGGTACGCTCCACTTACTACCATCCATTGGATCTAAACTTTCTATTTCATTTAGTGGATAACACAATCCGCTTTTAATAGCAGCTAAAGTATGATTTGCATGAACACGGAAAATCTCTGCAGCTGGTTCACCCGCAAGAGTAGAAGTTGACATAAACTCTAACATTTCATCCCAAGCAGATAGAGCAAGCTCTTCAAATTTAAAATTATGCTTTTCCATCATTGCATTACGATGTTCCCAAAGAGCTTCTTCTTGAGCAGAATTCTTTTCATCGGGTTCAGATCTTTCACCCCAAGATGCAATTGTTACAACAAGACCTCCAAGGTCACGTACTTCTTCAACTTCTTCAACTTTTTCTACTACTTCTTCCTCTTTAACTTCTGTTTTTGTTGGTTCAACTTTAACTTCTTCTTTTACTGTTGGTGTTGTAGCTGTAGGCTCATCTCCACCACAAGCCGTCAAAGCTCCAACTGATAAAATTGCAATTCCTAAACATAAAAATTTTTTTAAATTCATCTAAAAACCCCCATTTTTATTTTACACATAGATATAAAAAATGAATTATCTCTTCTTTTAATTTTAATCTTTTGAATTATTTATAATTTTTAGTGTTAAGTTTTTATATAAAACCTGTACATGTAGTATATTGTAATACAACGCTTCATATTCCAAATTTTGCATTATTTTGCATTAACATTATCAATTTCAGCTTGCCAAATACCTTTTTGAGCTTCTATAGATTCAGCCACAGTTGCTTTATTATAAAAAACGTCTGTAGCTATAAGTCCCATGTTAACCTTGTTAGATATAGCAATAGAATAGTCTGTAGTTGAATAAGCAGGGTCTTTAGCAATTTCTAAAGTTTCTTCAATAGCTCTTTCATCTCGATATAGTGGATACAATTCAGTTTTCCAATCATCTGGTCCATCATATCCTGGAACAGGTCCATACCAAAGCTCTAATGCAAAAGCAATATCTTCTGCTTCTTCTTTAGTATAAGTGTTAGGAATTACCCAACCTGGGTCTTTATAGGATGCTTGATAGTGCTCTGCATTAGGTCCTTTAGGAAAACATACAAGCCCCCAATCGTCAACCATTTGATCTTGAGTAAAATCTACTGATTCCCACTCATCCCCCATATACATAGCTGCTTGACCAGTTAAAAATAGTTCTTTGTGACCATTCCAATGAGCAGGCACTAAATCATAATCTGTTTTCCAATAATCAGCAACCCACTCAAGAGCGGCAACCGTTTCTGGAGCTTCAAGTCCATTAAAATAATGGCCTTCTTCATCTTTGCCAACATATTCTCCATCGTTTGAAAATACTACAGCCTCAGCAAAAGCCGCTGCATTCATAATTATAGCGTATGTATCATTTACGCCATCGTTATCTGTGTCTTGTGTAAGACTGTCAGAAACTTCCATAAATTTATCCCAAGTCCATTCTCCAGCTGCTTGTAAATCATAAAGTAAATCTGGGTCAAGTCCTGCTTCTTCAAATAGACGTTTGTTAAAGAAAATCATTTTTTTAGGTCTACTTTTTTCTCCAATTCCATAATATGAATCGCCTTTAGACATAATGTTTGATAAAGATGGGTTCCACTTAGATGCGTCAGTTGGGTCTATACTGTCTAATGTAGCTAAATCGTAGCATAAACCACTTTGCACAGCTGATAAAACATGTGATGCATGAAAACGGAAAATTTCTGCAGCAGGTTCACCTGCTAATACTGAAGTTGAAAATAGCTCAAGCATTCCGTTCCAAGGAGCAAGTGCAAGCTCTTCAAATTTAAAATTATGTTTTTCCATCATTGCATTACGATGCTCCCAAAGAGCTTCTTCATATGCACTATGTTTTTCCTCAGGTTCAATTTTTTCACCCCAGTTTGCAAGTGTTACAACTAAACCTCCAAGGTCACGAACTTCTTCGACTTCTTCAACTTCTTCTTTAGCTACTACTTCTTCCTCTTTAACTTCTGTTTTTGTTGGTTCAGTTTTTATTTCTTCTTTAACTTCTGTTTTTACTTCTTCTTTCACTGTTGTTGTAGCTGTAGGCTCATCTCCACCACAAGCAGTGAATGCGCCAATAGTTAAAACTGTCATTCCTAAATATAAAACCTTCTTAAAATTCATATAAACCCTCCCTGTTTAAAATTATTTATTGATCAGTTAAGATATAATATAAAAAAATTTATTATTTTGCATTCATTTTATCAAGTTCAGCTTGCCAAATTCCTTTTTGAGCTTCAATTGACTCAGTAACAGTAGCTTTATTCCAATAAACATCACTAGATACAAGACCAATATTAACATTACTAGATATAGCTACAGAATAATCAGGTGATGCATATTCAGGAGCTCTTACCATTGCAATAGTTTCATTAATAGCTCTTTCATCTCTATAAAGAGGATATAGCTCAGCTTTCCAATCGTCTGGTCCATCATATCCTGGAACATCTCCATACCAAAGGTCTAATGCAAATAAAATATCTTCAACTTCTTCTTTAGTATATGTGTTTGGAATTACCCAACCTGGGTCTTTATATACTGCTTGATATCCATCAGCATTAGGTCCTTTAGGGAAGCAAACAAGTCCCCAGTCATCTGCCATTAGTTCTTGAGTAAAGGTAGTAGATTCCCATTCATCTCCCATATACATTGCAGCTTGACCTGCATAAAATAAATCTTTGTGACCATCCCAATGCTCTGGAACTAAGTCATAATCTGTTTGCCAATATGCCGCAGTCCACTCAAGAGCAGCAACAGTTTCTGGTGATTCAAGGTCACTATAGTAGTTACCATTTTCATCTACCCTTACATATGCCCCATCATTGGCAAATACGGCTGCTTCTGCAAAAGATGCAGGATTCATAATTACAGCATATGTATCATTTACACCATCATTATCTTTGTCTTGTGTAAGTATTTCAGAAAGTTCCATAAACTTATCCCAAGTCCATTCGCCTGATGCTTGCAAATCATAAAGTAAGTCGGGCTCAAGCCCTGCTTCTTCAAATAAACGCTTATTAAAAAATATCATCTGTTTAGGTCTACTCGATTCTCCAATACCATACATAGTTCCATCAACTGTCATAACTTCAGCGAGTGGTACGCTCCACTTAGTTCCATCCATAGGGTCTATACTTTCTACATCATTTAAAGGATAGCATAATCCACTATTAACAGCTGATAATACACGAGTGGCATGAATACGAAAAATTTCAGCTGCAGGTTCGCCCGAAAGTGTTGATGTAGACATAAGCTCTATTAAATCTTGCCATCTAGCAAGAGCAAGTTCTTCAAATTTAAAATTATGTTTTTCCATCATTGCATTACGATGCTCCCAAAGAGCTTCTTCTTGAGCAGATTTTTTTTCGTCAGGCTCAAGTCTATCACCCCAAGAAGCAATTGTTACAACCAAACCGCCAAGGTCACGAACTTCTTCCTCTTCCTCTTTCACTGGTTCTGCAACAACTTCATTCTTAACTTCTTCCTTAATCTCTTCTTTAACAGTTTCTGTAGCTTCCGTTTTAACTTGTTCTGTAACAACTTCTTCATCTCCGCCACATGCGGTTAAAGCTCCAATAGTTAAAACAGTCATTCCTAAATATAAAATTTTCTTAAAATTCATAGAAAACCTCCTAATAACCTAGATTTATATATCCTCCCACCCGCCCATACAAAAATAGAGCAGCTATAATCATAACTACTCTCAATTATTGCTTTTTACTTACTATTTAATTTATCTATCTCTGCTTGCCAAAGAGGTTTTTGTGATTCTACGGCTTCTGCTGGAGTCATTTGTCCCCAGTTAACATATTCAACAGCTTGACTTGTTCTAATATTTCCTGCAATAGCTGAAGAATAATCGGTTAAACCAATTCCAGGTGTTCTAAGTAGTACCATAGTTTCTTCAATAGCACGCTCATCTCGATATAGAGGATATAAACTTGATTTCCAATCTTCTGGTCCATCATATCCTGGAGCTGCATCAGTCCAGATATCATAAGCAAAAGCAATATCTTCTGCTTCTTCTTTACTAAAGCTTGATGGAATTACATATGCATCTTCAATATATATTGCCATATGTTCGTCTTTTTTAGGACCTTTTGGAAATGCAACCATTCCCCAATCATCAGTCATTTTGTCGCTTGTAAGAACAGTACATTCCCACTCGCTTCCTAAATACATTCCAATTTCTCCATTATAAAACATTTCTCTATGACCATCCCAATGAGCAGGGCTAACAGCATAGTCTGATTTCCAATAATTATCACACCACTCGATAGCTTCCATACTTTCGGTTGATTCTAAATCGAAAAAATATTGTCCATTTTCATCTATATCCATATAGCTACCACCATTTGAGAATATAGCAGCTTTGGCAAAATTACCTGATTGATCATTGATAGCATATACATCCGTTACACCATCATTATCTGTATCTCTTGTGAGCTTTTCTGATATTTCAACAAATTTATCCCAAGTCCATTCGCCACTTGCTTGAAGATCATATAATAAGTTTTGATCAAGACCTATTTCTTCAAACATACGTTTATTATAGAAAATAACTAAGCCAGGACGCCCAAATGTATTTAAACCATATACGCTATCACCAACAGTCATTGTATTCATTAGTGATTTGCTCCATTTTGGATCTTCAAGATCTATTGAGTCTAATGTAGCTAAGTCATATAAAAGACCACTATCTCTTGCTGCAAGAACAAAGTTTGCGTGTATACGGAAAACATGAGCAGCAGGGTCGTCAGCCAAACTTGAAGTTGATAGTAGCTCTAAAAGAGTATCATATTTTCCTAGAGCTTGTTGTGAAAATGAAAACTTATGTGTATCCATCATGTCATGACGATATTCCCAAGTAGCTTCTTCTTGAGCACTTGCTTTAACTTCTGGTTCAACAACTTCAGCCCATTGTGCCATAATTACATGAAGTCCCCCAAGATCACGTGCTGCTTCAACAGGTTCTTCTTTTACTTCTTCTACAGAAGTATGTTCTTTATCTTTAGCTTCTTCTGTAAGTCCTTCCACGGTTGATGAAATTGTAGTAGTTTCTTCACTTCCACCACAGCCCGCAAGAGCCACAAGTGTTAAGCTTGCCATTAATAAGTATAAAGATTTTCTAAATTTTTGATTCATTTTAATTCCTCCTTATTTAGAGTTCAAAATGTCAAATGCTTATTACGGATAATTATTTTATTCTAGTTCTACACTTTTAAATTTATGTATTGTCACATTTTATTGTGACCAGTAATAATTATAAGTTAAAAAACATTTTACATTATAGATTATTATTTGCTTCATTAATTTTATCTATTTCTATTTGCCATTGAGATTTTCTTGATTCTATTGCCTCTTTAACAGTTTGTCTATCAAAATATATATCACTACCTATATTTGTAGTTACGATACCTGCTCCTGATAATATATTTGAGTGGTCTACTTGTGGATTGGTTGTGTTTCTGAGCATTGTTAATGTTTCTTCAATAACTCTTTCATCACGATAATGTGGATATAACGAAATTTTCCAATCTTCTGGTCCATCATATCCTGGAGCTGCATTAGTCCACATATCATAAGCAAATGTAATATTTTCGGCCTCTTCTTTTGTATAGCTTGATGGAATCACATATGCATCAAAACTATATAACGAAGTATATCCATCTGCATCTGGTCCTTTCGGAAATGCAACCATACCCCAATCATCTGGCATTAAATCTTGTGTAAATACAACACCTTCCCACGATCCTGCTAAATACATTCCAATTTTACCAGAAGTAAATAATGCTCTGTGACCATCCCAATGTTCAGGTATAATTTCATTGTCAGTATTCCAGTATTTTTTAGCCCACTCAAGTCCAGCTATAGTTTCAGGCGAAGACATATTATTATAGTATTTACCATTTTCATCTAATCCAATAAAAGAACCTCCATTAGAAAATATGGCTGCCTGTGAGAAAAAATTAGTATTACAATTAATAGCATGAATATCATTATTACCATCGCCATCAGTGTCTTGTGTTATTTTATCAGAAATTTCTTCAAATTTTTCCCAAGTCCATTCTCCACTTGCTTGCAACTCATACAGCAAATCTGGAGCAAGCCCAGCTTCTTCAAAAACTCGTTTATTAAAGTAAATGCACATAAGCGGGTTTTCTTGTGGAGATAAACCATATACCGAATCACCAACAGTCATTTTTTCTGTCAATGGAGTTCCCCATTTAGAATCGTGTACATCTATGCTATCTAAAGTGGCTAAGTCATAGCATAAACCACTATTTTTTGCTGCTTCAAGGAAATTAACATGTATTCTAAATACCTGAGCAGCTGGGTCACCTGCAATTGTTGAGGTTGACATAAGCTCTAATAATTCATTCCAACCTGCCATTCCTTTTTGAGCAAATGTAAAGTTGTGTGTGTCCATCATATCATTTCGATATTCCCATAAAGCTTCGTCTTGCGAGCTTTTCTTTATTTCTGGTTCATTTACATCTCTCCAGCCAGCAAGAACTACATTCATTCCCCCTAAATCTCTAATATCTTCTTTTTTTGTAATTTTTATTTCTTCTGCAGTATTTTCTTTAATATTTTTTATATCTTTTTTTTCTGATATATCTGAACTAGTAGCTTGCTTTTCCCCTGCATTAGCTCCACTTATTCCACATGCCGTTAACGCCCCCATTGTTAATAATAGATATAATGTTTTATTAAGTTTCATCTTAAAGTCTCCCATTTAAAGTATAAATTAGTTAATATAAATCAAAAAATATTATTTTTTTATAAAGACAATATGAATTATATAACATAATTGTAAAGAAGATGTAAAATTATTATGAAGTAATAAATTACCAATATTAAATTTCTATTTCAATTTTGTATTCATTTTATCCAGTTCTGCTTGCCAGATAGATTGTTGTGCTTCTACAGATTCAGCAGCAGTCATTTTCCCCCAATAAATATCCTCTACCAGTTGACCAGTTTTAATATTTCCAGCAATAAGAGTTGAATAGTCAGATACACCTATACCAGGTTCACGTAACATTACTATTGTTTCTTCAATTGCTCGTTCGTCACGATATAATGGATATAAACTACTTTTCCAAGAATCTTCAAAGTCATATTCTGGTGATGGCTCAGTCCAAAGATTATAAGCAAATGCAATATTTTCAGCTTCTTTTTTAGTAAAGCTACTAGGAATTACGTAAGCATCATCAATAAATATAGCCATATGCTCTGTTGCATTAGGTCCTTTTGGAAATGCAACCATACCCCAATCATCAATCATTAGCTCAGGTGTAAGTGTTGTACATTCCCATTCAGAGCCAAGATACATAGCTGCTTGACCAGTATAAAACATTTCTTTATGCCCATTCCAGTGAGATGGTCTAACATCATATTCTGTAGCCCAATATTCTGTAGCCCATTCAAGACCTGCCATACTTTCAGGAGAAGTTATGTTATAAAAATATGCGCCATTTTCATCTTTACCTACATAACTACCTCCATTAGAAAATACTGCTGCATTTGCAAAAACTGATTGATTCATTATTAAAGCATAAGTATCATTTACGCCATCGTTATCTGTGTCATGAGTAAGTTGCTTGGAAATCTCCATAAATTTATCCCATGTCCATTCACCTGATGCTTGTAAATCATATAGTATATCTGGATCTAATCCACTTTCTTCAAATAATCTTTTATTAAAGAAAATTACACGTGCTGGTCTACCAAATTGGCATACACCATATACACTATCACCAACAGTCATTGTTTCTATAAGAGGTTGACTCCATTTAGGATCACTAAGGTCTAATGCATCTAAAGTTGCTAAGTCATATAAAAGACCACTATCTCTTGCTGCACCAATAAAATTTGCATGAATACGGAAAATTTCTGCAGCTGGTTCCCCTGCCATTGTTGAGGTTGAAAGAAGTTCTAGCAGTTCATCCCAAGCTCCGACGGATTTTTGAGCAAATGTATAGTTATACTTTTCCATATTGTTGTTACGGAATTCCCAAGTAGCTTCTTCTTGAGCAGATTTTTTTTCTTCTGGTTCAATCAGATCTCCCCACGCTCCAAGAACAATATCCATACCACCAAGATCGCGTACTACTTCTTCAACAACTTCAACTTCAGACTCTTCTTTAACTACTTTAACTTCTTCTGTAACTGTTGGCTCGTCGCCACCACAAGCAGTTAATGTGCATGCCATTAGTCCTAAACATAAAAATTTATTAAATTTCATATAAATCCCCCTTTTTTTTAATGGTCTTATGAGCTAAAATCAGCTCATAAGTATGAATGAATTAGTTTGTATTAAGTTTGTCAAGTTCAGCTTGCCAAATACTTTTTTGAGCTTCTACTGCCTCATTTGGAGTCATTCTGTTCCAATATACATCTTCTGCAGCCTGAGTTACTTTTACTTTAGAAGATATAAATAATGAATAGTCAGATGCCATAACTTCAGGGTCACGCATTATCACTAAAGTTTCTTCTACAGCTCGAGCATCACGATATGATGGATATGAAGCTGCCATCCAAGCGTCTGGATCATCATAACCTGGAGCTGGTTCAGTCCAAAGATCAAGAGCAAATGCAATATCTTCTGCTTCTTCTTTTGTATAAGAGTTAGGCAGTACCCAAGCTTTTGGATTATATACAGTTATATAATTATCTGCATCAGGTCCTTTTGGAAATACAACCATACCCCAATCGTCTGACATAACATCTTGAGTGAAATTTGTGGATTCCCATTCTTCGCCGATATACATAGCCGCTCCACCAGTTATAAATAATTCTTTGTGACCATTCCAGTGTTCTGGTCTTATTGCATAATCTGTTTCCCAATAATCTTGACACCATTCAAGAGCAGCCATACTTTTAGGGGAACCAAGAGTATTAATATAATCTCCATTTTCATCCACATCAACATAACTTCCACCATTTGCAAAAACTGCTGCAGTTGCAAAAGTTCCTTGATTCATTATTAATGCATAAATATCATTTATCCCATCATTATCTGTATCTCGTGTTAGCTTCTCTGAAACTTCCATGAATTTATCCCAAGTCCATTCGCCTGAAGCTTGTAAATCATATAAAAGTTCTGGATCAAGACCAGCTTCTTCAAATAATCTTTTATTAAAGAAAAGAACACGCTTTGGTCGGTCAAATAGAGATATTCCATATACTTTGTCTCCCTCACTCATTAGTTCAATGAATGGTTGGTGCCACTTCTCATCAGTTAAATCAATTGAATCAAGTGATGCCCAGTCATAACATAAACCACTTTCTTTAGCAGCTCCATTAAAAGTAGCATTAAATCTAAATATCTCAGCAGCAGGGTCACCTGCCATTGTTGATGTTGACATGAGCTCTAAAGTGCCATCCCATTTTGACAGAGCAAGTTCTTCAAATCCAAAGTTGTGCTTTTCCATCATCTCATTACGATATTCCCATAAAGCTTCTTCTTGAGCGCTCTTTTTTTCTTCAGGCTCAGTAACATCTGCCCAAGATGCAATGGTTACAACTAATCCTCCGAGATCTCTAACTGGTTCTTCTTCAACTACTTTAACCTCTTCTTTAACATCTTTAACTTCAACTTTAGGTTCTTCTTTAACTACTTTAACTTCTTCTGTAACTGTTGGTTCATCGCCACCACAAGCAGTTAATGTGCATGCCATTAGTCCTAAACATAAAAATTTATTAAATTTCATATAAATCCCCCTTTTTTTAAATGGTCTTATGAGCTAAAATCAGCTCATAAGCATGAATTAGTTTGCATTAAGTTTGTCAAGTTCCGCTTGAATAATACTTTCTTGAGCTTCAATTGCTTCCACAGGACTCATTCGACCATAATAAACATCATCAGCAGCTTGAGTTATTTTCACGTTAGAAGATATAAATAATGACAGGTCAGTTGCCATAACATCAGGGTCTCTCATTATTGCAAGCGACTCTTCAACAGCTCGAGCGTCACGGTATACAGGATAACTAGCAGCCATCCAAGCATCTGGTTCGTCATAACCTGGAGCAGGTTCCGTCCAAAGATCAATAGCAAATGCAATATCTTCTGCTTCTTCTTTAGTATATATGTTAGGAATTACCCAAGCTTTTTCATTGTAAACAGTTACATAGTTATCTGCACTAGGTCCTTTTGGAAATACAACCATACCCCAATCATCTGGCATAACGTCGTGTGTTAAAGTTGTACCAGTCCATTCTTCAGTAACATACATAGCTGCAACTCCACCAGTGAATAATTCTTTATGACCATTCCAATGCTCGGGCTTTGCATCAAAATCAGTATTCCAATAATCTTCGCACCATTCAAGTGCTGCTACACTTTCAGCTGAAACAAGATCATTAATATAATCACCATTTTCATCCATATCAACAAAACTGCCTCCATTTGAAAATACTGCTGCTTGTGCAAATTGACCTTGTTGTGCTACTAGAGCATATACATCATTTATGCCATCATTATCTGTGTCTTGTGTAAGTTTTTCACTAATTTCCATAAACTTATCCCAAGTCCACTCTCCATTTGCTTGTAAATCATATAGTAGCTCTGGGTCAAGTCCTGCTTCTTCAAACAAACGTTTATTAAACAATATTATACGTTTTGGGCGATCAAATAACGATATGCCATATATTTTATCGCCATCACTCATCATGTCAAATAATGGCTTGCTCCACTTGTCATCAGTTAAATCAATTGAATCAAGTGATGCCCAGTCATAACATAAACCACTTTCTTTAGCAGCTCCATTAAAAGTAGCATTAAATCTAAATATCTCGGCTGCAGGGTCGCCTGCTAATGTTGACGTTGACATGAGCTCTAAAGTACCATCCCAAGTTGACAGTGCAAGTTCTTCAACTTTAAAGTTGTGCTTTTCCATCATCTCATTACGATATTCCCATAAAGCTTCTTCTTGAGCGCTCTTTTTTTCTTCAGGCTCAACAACATCT
>LJHE01000072.1 GCA_001983555.1 Candidatus Epulonipiscioides gigas | reverse complement strand
TTAAATCTTTATCTATTTTGGTTAATGGTATCATTTAGTTTTTTCTCCTTGTTTAAAATAATTGATTTGTTCTATCTAATATGTGGTCTCCATCTTTCTTTAAATTTTTCAATATCTTCATCAGAGTAAAAATGTTTTACATAAGGCTCATTAAAACATTTATCAAAAAATTCTTGTGAGATTTTAATTTCTTTTTGAGCTTGCTTATATGAATCTGCTATCCATTTATCCGCCGCAACATTTCCATTTACAAGAGTATCAAAAGGGACGCCTACCCACTCTGATAATGCTTGCACATTATCATTTAGTTTTTCTAATTGATATACAAATACTTCTACATTACCGTCTTGAATAATGGTATATCCTTTTTCCTTATCAAATGGTTCTTTCATAATATCTGCAATATATTTACAATATTCTGGAATGAAATTTTGTATAAATAGTGACAAGAAATTTTTTATATTAAAAGTGGGTTCATTTTTTATATTAATATATGCTGACAAAAGTTGATCAAATAATAATTGTACATCTCCATCTGGTTGTAAAATTTTTATATCTAACCATAGTTTTGGAGAGAGATAACCTATATTTCCTAGTTGTTCATATAATAAAGATAAGTTTTGATTAATAGGTTCTCTTAGTCCTATAATAAATCGTATCTTTTTACATATTTTAGAATATAAATTTTTATCAAATATTTGAGGTTTATGATAATGCCCATTAAATTTAATATTATTTTTATTAAAAGTATTTTTTAGAGTAATATCGGCAGTTTTAGGAGGCATACAAATAATAAGTGGGTGCTCATTTATTAATATAGAGTTATATAAAGCGTATTTAATGTTAAGCACCTGACTATGTTCCCAATTTGTAGCTAAATCAGGATAATAGCATTGATTTTCTTGTATTATCATAGATTTTTTTATAAAAATAAGTATTTCCCAAGCTTCTTTATAAACAATAAAATTTATTATATCTAGTTTCTTCACTAATTTAATTGCTTCTATTTCAATGTGCTCTGGCAAGGCTAGTTGAATTAGAACCTTTTCTTTTTTTATTAGTTCTTTTACTTCTGATTCTGTTATTATTAAATCATCATCTATCTCTTTTACAATAGGTTGATTAACATAGTTATAAATCCCAGATATATTAATTTCAAAATATTTAAATAAGCGTAATAGCTCTAAAGTATATACCCCCCCCCCCCCCGTAAATTATGATTTTATTATCCTTATATATATTTAAATCTTTATCTATTTTGGTTAATGGTATCATTTAGTTTTTTCTCCTTGTTTAAAATAATTGATTTGTTCTATCTGATATGGGGTCTCCATCTTTCTTTAAATTTTTCAATATCTTCATCAGAGTAAAAATGTTTTACATAAGGTTCATTAAAATATTTATCAAAAAATTCTTGTGAGATTTTAATTTCTTTTTGAGCTTGCTTATATGAATCTGCAATCCATTTATTCGCTGCAACATTTCCGTTTACAAGAGTATCAAAAGGTACACCAACCCAATCTGATAATGCTTGCACATTATCATTTAGTTTTTCTAATTGATATACAAACACTTCTACATTTCCATCTTGAATAACTTTATAGCCTTTCTCTTTATCAAATGGTTCTTTCATAATATCTGCAATATTTGCACAATATAATGAAATAAATTTTGAAATATACAGCTTTGAAAACCATTCATCTAAATTCAATATTTCAACGAATTCATCAAATGTTTTTTGCACATCTTGCAAATTTTCTGATTTAAATATGCTAAATAAATTATCAGAACCTATTCTACTGATATTCTGATAAAAACTAGATATTATCTGTGAAATTGGTTCTCTAACGCCCATTACAAATTTTATTTTATTAAATATTTTAGAATATAACTGTTTATTAAATATTTCTGGACAATGCAAATTAGGAAAAAAATAATTAATATTATTTTTTTTGAATGTATTAACTAGAGTAAAATCACCTGTTTTAGAGGGCATGCATATAATAATTGGTTGATTAGAAGCATTTGCCAATAAATAGTTATATAACATATGTTTATATATATATATATTTCCAATCATATACTCTGAAACAGATGCAAAATAATTTGTTACTTTTATCAAATTAACCTTCTTTAAATAAATCAGAATTTCATATGCTTCTGCAAAATAAATAAATTTAGATATATTTAAATTGTTAATGAAACTAATTGCTTTTTTTTCTTTGTCCGATAATGCAAATTGCACTATAATATTTTCTTTACTTACAAGTTTTTTTAATTGTATTTCATCTATTAACAAATTATTATCTATACCTCGTATTATTTCTTGATTAGCATAGTTATAAATAGCAAATACTTCAATTTCAAAATATTTAAATAAATTTATAAGTTTCGTTGCTTCACAACCTACTCCAAATAATATTATTTTATTATTTTTATATATATTTAAATCTTTATCTATTTTAGTTAATGGTATCATTTAGTTTTTCTCCTTATAATTTACTCTGCTTGTTCAATTTTATAAAATAGGTCTTTAATTTCTTTTATACGATCATCGGGACTTAAGTATAATTTTTCTATATAATTATTTAATTTTAATTTCATTTCTTCAAAATAATCTTTATCTTCTATATATTTTCTTATAATAATAGGATATTCTTCTAGGTTATCTGCTATAAAATATGAAGGAACAAAAGCTCCTACATCTCCTTCTGCAAGCGTTATAGGAATAGCTCCTGCAAACATAGCGCTATTCAATCCTCCTGCTCCTCCCATACGCTTAGGATTAATAAATAAGTCTAAAATTTGTGAATCTTCAAGTAAATTTGAACTATATCCTAAATTAATTATTTTTTCCTTTAAATTTGGAAATTTATCAAGAAGTGTTTCATTTGTAAAGTTTCCTATACTAACAACATATACATAATTAAATTCTTTTATAATTTCTTCTAGTAATCCTAAGAAATACTCATCTAATTCAAAATTTAATCTATTTCCAACTAATCCTAAAGTAAAACTATTATTAGGAAGCCCTTTTTCTTCTTTTGTAACTAAATATTTTGGTGTAATGTGTTCTTTATTACTATATTTATCCATATAATTAATATCGAATATAGTTTTTCCTAATTGGTTAGCTATTTCTCTATTAAGTAATACTTGTTGATTTTTAGTTTTATGATATTTCAAAATATATTTGGCTGTTGTGGGAGGGATATCTTCACCAAAATTCATAGATACTACTTTAATAAAATCAGAAAATAATTCACCAATCCAACTATTAGCACAATCTATAATTAATGAAGGTTTTAAATTGAGTATATAATTATAAACCTTTTTTATATTTAATTTTACATTATTATCTAAGTGTATTTGGAAACCTTGAAAAGTTGTTCCTGTTATCCCATTCCAAGGTTTAGGCCATTCTTTAAAATATTTAAACTCTCCATCCCATTGTGAATTATAATTAATACGTGAATTTCTTAGTTCCCCATATTTAGATTCTACTTTTGTTGTATTATAAAGACAAACTATAATATAAATGTCTTTATTTAAGTTATATTTTAATTTATTGTACAAGTCATATATAATATTAGAAATTGAATGACCATGTATTAAAAGTTGGGAAGTAGTAATAACTACACAATCTTTATTAGGCTCATAATTATTAGGGATTTTTAATTTAATCTTTTGCTTTATTTGCTCCATTATATTTGTGTGCAAATTTTGAAATTTAATATAATAATTTTCAATTTCTATATTGCTATTTGTAAATAATACTCTTCTGATATCGAATTCAAATACCAAGACTAAATCTAAAGGTAACATTTTAGATTCTATAATCTTGATTAATTCAAAAATAATTTGTTTGTTTGGATATAATTGCATTAAAGTATCCAATGTTATTCCTTTTAAAATAACATCTTCTGAAAAAATATTATTAATAATTTTTAATGTATATACTAATAGCTCATCAGTAATTTGTGATTTTAATCCCATTGAAATTGATACTAAAAATTTAATATCTTTTGTAACACCATACATTCCTAAACATAATCCTGCTAACATTACTTGACTTTCAGCTGAATGCCGTAATATAGAATATATGACTTTAAAATCCTCTTGTTCATATAATTCTAATATATTTTCATCCGTTATCACTTTTGTTAAATTACATTTTTGTAATATTTCTTTTAATAAATCTTTATAAGTTTTTAGATAATACATAGAATTCTTCTTTCTTTATAAAATTTAATCTATTAATAGATTTTCCATAAATATTTTTTTTATGTACATTTTATGTTTAATTTTTGATTTAAGTGATATACTATATTATAAATTTAGTTTTTAAAATAGATTAAACTCTGAATTCTAGAAGGTGATATAATATGAAAGTTGTAATATTAGCTGGTGGTTTTGGAACACGAATTAGCGAAGAAAGCCATTTAAGACCAAAACCAATGATAGAAATACTTGGAGTTCCAATTTTATGGCATATAATGAAATCTTATTCCATATATGGATTTAATGAGTTTATTATTTGCTGTGGATATAAAGGACATGTAATCAAACAATATTTTGCAGATTATTATATGCATAGAAGTGATATGACTTTTGATTTTACAAATAACAATAGCATTACTATTCATAATAATATTGCTGAGCCTTGGAAAGTCACAGTTGTAGATACTGGAATTGATACAATGACAGGGGGAAGGATTAAAAGAATTCAAAGATATATAGGTGATGAAACATTTTTTGTAACTTATGGTGATGGTGTTAGTGATATCAATATTAAAGAATTACTTAAATTTCATCAATTGCATAATAAAATAGTAACTATAACAGCAGTTAGACCAGAAGGAAGATTTGGAATTTTAGATATTGACAAAAATAATATAATTCATTCATTTAGAGAAAAATCTCAATCAGATATGAGTTGGATTAATGGCGGATTTATGGTATGTAATCCTGAAATCTTTAACTATATTTCAGGTGATAAGATAACATTTGAAAGAGAACCACTTGAAAATATAGCTCAACAAGATCAATTAATTGCGTATAAGCACAGAGGATTTTGGCAATGTATGGATACTATGAGAGATAAGCTTTATTTAGAAGAATTGTTAGAAAAAGGAATAGCACCTTGGAAGAAGTGGGAGTAAAACCATGACAGAATTTTATAGAAATAAAAAAGTATTAATAACAGGACATACTGGATTTAAAGGTACTTGGTTATGTAAAATACTATTAAACTTTAATTCTAATATAGTGGGAGTAAGTCTTGATGCTCCAACAATTCCTAATTTGTTTGAGATAACTAATGTAAAACAAAATATAAAACATTATATATGTGATATAAGAAATTTAAAACAATTAAAAGAAATATTTGAGAAAGAGCAACCAGAAATAATATTTCATTTAGCTGCTCAGCCTATTGTTAGAGAATCATATATTAATCCAGTATACACATATGAAACCAATGTTATGGGAACAGTTAATATTTTAGAATGCATAAGAAATAGTACAACCGTAAAATCATTTTTAAATATAACAACGGATAAGGTGTATAAAAATAAGGAATGGGAATGGGGGTATCGAGAAAACGAGGAGCTAAACGGATTTGATCCTTATTCAAATAGTAAATCTTGCTCTGAGCTTGTGACAGAAAGTTATAAAAACGCATTCTTTAACAATAGTGATATATCTATATCAACAGCGAGAGCAGGTAATGTAATTGGTGGTGGAGATTTTGCATCAGATAGAATTATTCCAGATTGTATAAGAGCTATGCAAAATAACGTACCAATTATCGTGCGAAATCCGCATTCTATACGACCTTATCAACATGTATTGGAACCTCTATATGCATATTTAGTAATAGCAAAGGAACAATATAAAAATAAAAGTTATGCTGGTTCTTATAATATAGGTCCAAATGAAACTGATTGTATAACAACAGGTGATCTAGTAGACATTTTCTGTGCAGAATGGGGACAAGGAGCTACTTGGGAAAATAAAGAAACTAATGGTCCACATGAAGCTAACTTTTTAAAATTGGATTGTTCTAAAGTTAAAAAAGTATTTGGGATAGCTCCACTATGGAATATAAACAGAGCTATTAAAGAAACAATAGAATGGACAAAAGTATATTTTAATCATGACAACATAAATAAATGTATGGATAACCAAATACAACGATATTTAGTTGGAGGCTATAATGAATAGTATAGAAAAAGATCGGGACAAAATACTTAAATTGGTAAAAGAATATTATAATAATTATCATACATCTCCAGAATATAAAATAGGGGATCGTATTACTTATGCAGGTAGAGTGTATGATAATAATGAATTGATAAATTTAGTAGATAGTGCTTTAGAATTTTGGTTAACATCGGGAAGATATACAAATGAATTTGAGCAGGAATTTGCTAAGTATCTAAATGTGAAATATTGTAGTTTAGTAAATTCTGGATCTAGTGCCAATTTATTAGCATTTATGACATTAACTTCACCATTACTTAACGAGCGAACTATACATCGTGGAGACGAAGTTATAACAGTTGCTGCTGGGTTTCCTACAACTGTTGCTCCTATAATCCAATTTGGAGCAATTCCAGTTTTTGTAGATGTCACTATTCCACAATATAATATTGATGTAAATATGTTGGAAAAAGCATATTCCAATAAAACTAAAGCTGTAATGATTGCTCATACATTAGGTAATCCATTTGATTTAAAAAAAGTAAAAGAATTTTGTGATAAATACAATTTATGGTTGATAGAAGACAATTGTGATGCTTTAGGTTCAATTTACAGTATAGATGGACAAGAGAAATTTACTGGAACAATAGGAGATATTGGAACATCAAGTTTTTATCCACCTCACCATATTACAATGGGAGAAGGTGGAGCAGTTTATACAAATAATTCATTATTAAATAAAATTATAAAGTCTCTTCGAGATTGGGGACGTGATTGCTCATGTCCATCTGGGATAGATAATTTGTGTCAAAAAAGATTTGATAAACAATATGGAGAACTGCCATTAGGATATGATCATAAATATGTGTATTCTCATTTTGGATACAATTTAAAGGCAACTGATATGCAAGCTGCAATAGGTTGTGCTCAACTTGAAAAATTACCTAATTTTATATTAAAAAGAAAACAAAATTTTGAAAAACTTAAACAGGGATTATTAGATTTACAAGATAAATTTATTTTACCAGTTTCTTGTGAAAATTCCTCTCCTAGTTGGTTTGGATTTATACTTACCTGCCAATTAAATAGAAATAAAATTATACAATACCTTGAAAATAAAGGAATACAAACAAGAATGCTATTTGCTGGAAATTTAATAAAACATCCATGTTTTGATGAAATGAGAAAAACAGGTACAGGATATAAAGTAATAGGAGAATTAACTAATACAGATAGAATTATGAAAGATACATTTTGGGTAGGCGTGTATCCAGCAATGACAGATAAAATGATAGAATATATAATAGGAGTAATAGAAGAATCTGTAAATATTTGAAAAAAGAGGACAACAATGTTTAAAGTAAATAAAATAGATGAAATTTTAGAAATCACACCTATGATATTAGAAGATAATAGAGGCTATTTTTTAAAAAGTTATGAAAAAGATATATTTTGTGAATATGGAATAAAAGAACAAATAAGTGAAACTTTTGAATCATTATCTACAAAAGGTGTTTTAAGAGGACTTCATTTTCAATCAAAAAATCCTCAAATAAAGATGGTACGAGTAATAACAGGTGAAATACTTGATGTGATTGTAGATATCAGAAAAAGTTCTACTAATTTTAAAAAGTATTATAAATTTAATATTTCAAGTTTAAATAAAAAAATTGTAGTAGTTCCTCGAGGTTTTGCACATGGGTTTTTAGTATTATCAGATATAGCCTTAGTATCATATAGCTGTATAGGAAAATATTTAAAAGAATATGATTCTGGAATTATATATAATGACAAAAATATTAATATTAACTGGTCTTTTAATTTGGTAGATAAAATAATTATTTCAGATAAAGATAAAAGATTGCTCTCTCTTGAAGAATTAGATAAAAGAGGAATATTATTATGAATAAAGTTGTAATAACAGGAGCAAATGGTTTTTTAGGCAGAAATTTAACAAAATATTTATCAAATAAAGGGATAAAAGTATTTGCAATAGTCAGAAACGAAAATTCAAATATAGAAAGTTTAAAAAACTTAAAAAATGTAGAAATACTTTATTGTGAGTCAAAATATATAGAAAATTTAGAATATAAACTACCTAAAGATATAGATGTTATTTATCATTTTGCCTGGGAAGGTATATATGATGACCGTAAAGGAAATTATGAAATACAGCTAAAAAATGTAGAAGCTAGTGCAAAATTCATAGAAATTGCTATTAAATTAAATATAAAAAAATTTATATTCGCTGATAGCTTAAGAAGCAATGAATGTCTTATATATTTAAAAGAAAATATTTTGCCAATTAATATTAATACTATTTATGGTTTATCAAAAATTACTTCAAATAGTATGAATAAAATAATAGCTTCTAATAGTAAATTAGAATATATTTCAACCATAATTTCTAACGTATATGGTGGTGATGAAAAATCTTCTAGTTTAATATGTTCTATGATGCCTAAAATGTTAAATAATGAAGATGTAGCATTTACTTTAGGTGAACAGATTTACGATTTTATTTATATAGATGATGCTATAGAAATGTTTTATTTAATAGGCAAAAACGGAAAACCATTTAAGGAATATTATATAGGTAATTCAACACAACATCCTTTAAAAGAATATTTACTAGAGCTAAAAGAAGTAACAGGGTATAAAAAATCATTAAATCTTGGAAAAATCCCTTTTAATGGAGCCTCAGTAGATTATAGTCAAATTAATAAAAATAGCATTTTTGAAGACTTTAATTTTATTCCAAAAGTAAGCTTTAAAGAAGGTATTAAAAAGACAATAATGTATTATACATCAAATAAATAATAATAAATATTATCTTTAAAGTAATCATTATGTAAAACTCTGACTATATGGATAAGGATAATCTTCTGATGATTATTAAAGATTTAGAGTATAAAACTTTAGACAAAGATAGTAAAATTGTAATTTACAGGGGGTATATGGAAAAACTATTTGTTTAAGTTTAATGAATATAGGTATAACTCCTACAGTTTTTTTAGACAACATATTATCACCAAGTAATTGGGAGAACATTTCTATATATGACCCAATAAAAATTAGCGAATACAAAGACTATATTATAGTTATGGGCTTTTGTAGCTTAGATAATGTTTTGACAGAGCTGAAAAAGGTGGGTATTCATCAAATTTATGTGCCACTCCAATTAATGGAAGATAAATATTTAAATCAATCGGAATATAATTTAATTACTGGAAGTTGCACAGATAATATTTATGGAACTATTGAAAATACACAAATAATTTGGAATAAAAGAATAATAAATGAAAAATGGAAAAAAGATTTTTTCACTATACTAAACTTAAATGTAATAATTAATGAAAATTGCACATTATCTTGTAAAAACTGTAATATGATGGTACCATATGTAACAAATGAAAAAATATACAAATTAAATGAAATTGAACAAAATTTAAATAAATTATTAAAAGCGATAGATGTAGTATATCAGTTAACTTTTTTTAATGAACCACTTACATTTAAAGAACTTGATTTATTACTAATCAAATACTTAAAAAATGATAAAATTTTGTATATAAATTTTACAACTAATGCTACTTTATTAATACCTAATAATATTATGTCGCTTTTACAAAATAATAAGATAACAATAGTAATTGATGATTATGGAAAAGCTTCAAAGAAACTAGATGAATTATTAATTCAATTAAAACAAGCTAATATTTCGTATGATTTATTAAATGATAATACTAGTCATAAATGGACAAAAATGAATATCACTTTACAAAAACATTATATAACTAATCGTCAAGATTGCCCAGTTAAGTGTCATCATCTTTTAGGTAATCGATTTTATTATTGTACTGTTGCAGCATCCACTGTTAGAGCAAATAAATTACCTGATATAAAAAGTGATTATATAGATCTTAATGATTATGAAACTGAGCTTGAATTGCGAGATGCATTAACTAAATATCTTAATTCAAATGAACCTTTAAGTACATGTAAATATTGTCCTTGTGGCCGTCTTGAATATGCTGAAATAGTACCACGAGGGGAACAGATTTAACTAGTATTTTATTGCTCGCTCAGCGAGGCGTATTTATGGCGATAGCTAAAATAGGCGATAGACTGCACGTGACTGCAGTCTATTTTTGATGTTATAGAGCTGATTTATTGTGTTATTTTTTATTTTGCTTTGTTTTATCTGTATCATCAATTAGTGATGATTTTGGTGGAGCAATAGCATTATGGAATTTTGGTGCGTGTAGTTGCAAGTCTTTAGCCTTAACAGGAATAGTTACAGTTGTTGAGCTATGTGCATATACAGTCAGATTGCTAATAGTCATTTTTTTTGCTTGTATAGTTTCATTTGTTACATTATATGCCAATTCATTATCAACCCATGGAGTATTAGAATCATAGAATTCATCTTCTACATTTACAGTAACATCCATTCCATCCCCTGGTTTTCCTATTTCACTTGGTTCCTTTCCAGCATTTATTAGGATACCAAAAGAAGCTCCGGGTTTTAAACTTACTATATCAGGAATTGCATCTACAATTCCAACATTATTTATATGAGAAAGTGAATGATTTGTAATAGTTATAACATAGTCGAAACGTTGCCCTGGCCATATACCATCCATATTTTCAATAATTTGATTATTATATGGATAAACTGCTTTTTTTTCTATGGTTATGGTAGGTTGTTGAAAATGATAGGCAGTAGTTGCCATACTGGTATAACGGGTAAAACTTGCAGTGCTCGCCACTGCATAGGCTTGATTTTGAATTAACACACTTGCACTAGTAAAAGTGCTTGCTACTACACTTGAAGACATAAGAAATTGCTCCTCTCAATTTATTGATTTATTTTTTAACCATAACATAATATGATACTTATGATTAATGTGTTCTTTAGAATATAAAAAAAAGAGAAGAAATACATCCTCTCTTTATTAAGATTATTTAAAAAATTCAATTATAGTTTCAGTAACTGCTAAAGCATAATCTTGGGTAAACTTATCTTGCACAAGTTTTTTTGCATCATTTGTATTAGATAAGAATCCACCTTCTAATAATAAAGCAGGCATATTACTTGTTCTGAGAACAACTAATTTTGGAGCTGCCTTAGCTCCACGGTTTAGCATTCCAGTATAATCTACAATTTTTTGTATCATATTTTCAGCTAATAATTTACCGGTTAAATCAGTTTCATTTGGAAAATAAAATATTTCACTACCATTTATATCAGTATTAGAATATTTATTATTATGAACGCTAATAAATAAATCTGCTTCAATTTCATTAGCGAGCTCACTTCTAGTAGTTAAACTTAAAGTTTCATCTTGCTCTCGTGTCATATAAACTTTAATATCAGAGCTTTGTTCAATTTGCTCTTTTATTGCAAATGCTTGAATAGCATTTATATCTTTTTCCACTAGATCATTTGCTACTGCTCCAGAATCAGTACCTCCATGACCTATGTCAAGAACTATAATGTGCTCATATTTATTTTTTGGTCTAACAATATGAATATTTAATCCATCATCAGTTTCTTCCAGTTCATAAGAGCATATCATATTTTCTTTAATAATAAATTGAGTAGTTGGCTCATGAATTATCTCAATTTCTCGTATATTTTGATTATTAACTTGTATTTCTTGAGCTTGATAAATGTCTGAATAGTCTGCTCCGAGATCTATTATTATTTCTCTTGCTCTATAATTGTCAGTGATTTTTATATCATCCATATTATATTTGTTTAATGTTAATATATTTAAATCTTTATCAACATTCCATTTTTTTTCAAGAGGAGTTTCAACTGATATCTCAAAAATATCATCTATGATTGGTTTATTATCTTCAAGTCTGATAAATAATGCTCCATCTTTTTCTTCAAAATCATAAACAAAATTAATTTCTTTTAAATCAATATCAATTTCTAAACCATTTAAACCATTAAAAACATTTATTTCATCTATATATTGCCCATTAAAATGAGTCCATTGCTCTTCACCTGCTAAATAATTATGAGGAACTTTAATATTAAGACAAGAGCTAGTTGTATCTAAATTTACATTTACTTCTGTGCTCTTTAAATCATGTAAAACAATGTAATCTCCTATATCATCTGTTCCTGCAACTATTGCATCAATAGGTTTGCCATAAAATTGCACTATTATTTCCTGTCTTGAATCATCAATTATTGTTTCAACATGAGCTTCTTTTTTTAAAGTAAATTCTATTGTAGTAATTCCATTTTGATCAGAGCTTTCTATAACTTCGATAGTATCATTTTGAAATGGTCTAATACATTGAGCTAACATTCTTGTGCTGTTCATAATTTCAAGTATTAATTTATTTCCCTCACTACGAGCTACTACATCGCTAATTGGTCCTTCTGTAATAATACTAACCAAATCTCCATTATTTTGTTCTAGCATTTCTATGCCTCGTATAATAGTTGTATCACCTCTAATGGGCTCGATATTATTATTTATAGTAATATTAGAACCTATATAAAACTCCTTTGCTCCTTGAAGATTTTGCAAAAATTGTCCTAGCTGATAATCAGATGTTAAGTTGTCATATGTAATATGCATACCATAAGTTAATAATGGTAAATAAAACATAGTCAAAATAATTATAAAATATTTTTTCAAAAGTACTCCTCCTTGTGCTCTTATTTTTCTTATAGTATAAGTATTTCCCTTTAATTTATTTTTATGTCTTATTATATCAAAAAAAAGAACTTGTCGAATAAAAGTTACATAAACTTAATATAATTGTAATAAAAAAGGCTATAGTACTTATAGCCTAAAATTAAAAATATTAAACTGTTTCTAAATAATTTAATATAACTTTCAAAACATTAATTACATTTAGAACAATTACAACTACCATAATTATACTAAACAATTTATCTACTTGATTATTTTTAAGTTTTTTACCAATTTTTTCACCAATGAAACCTCCAGAAATTCCGCCTACTATCATATATGGAACAACACTTAAATCATATGCTCCAAAGCCAGTTGTAAATAATGTGCTACCAAGAGTGGATATTTGAGAAAAAAAGATAGTAAATATAGAATATATAGCAGCTTCTTTTGAATTACAAGAAAATAATATTATAATTAAGGCAACATTTACTGGTCCGCCACCAATGCCTAAAAAGGCTGATACTGCACCCATAATTATACCTGCTATAAGACATATTATAATATTAGAAACATGAAAAGTTTTAATTTTACTTTTAAATATGTTAAATAATAAAATAATAAACATCAATAGTGCAAGAGAAACTGATTGAATAATTTTCGCTATATTTATTGGTATAGTATGCTCAAATATATCGAATAAGTATTTTCCTAAAAACCCTCCTAAAATTGCTCCGATAGACAAAGCGAATAATTTTTTATACTCAAAAATTACTGATTTGGACATAAATTTTTTTGCTAATGAAACTATTGCCATAGAAAAAACTGTACAAGATGACAGTATACCAATAGTTGCAAGATCATAATTCCCAAAAAAATCAAGAACAGGCTTTATTATAACGCCTCCACCTAATCCTGATATAGCTCCTACACATGAAGCGACTAATCCAATAAGTAAATATACAATTCCTATTCCTATGTTTTCCATATATAACACTCCTTTTGTTTATAATTACGTTATAATTATAACAAATAGTTTATAATAAGTAAAGAATTATATATAAACACAAAAAAAGCGACCATAGGTCGCTAACTAAGAAACTTGCATTTGAAGCCTTAATTTATCTGCTATTAATGCTACAAATTCGGAATTTGTTGGTTTTCCTTTACCGTTATTAACTGTATATCCAAATAATTTTTCGAGCGTCTCCATTTTTCCACGGCTCCATGCTACTTCTATTGCATGTCTAATTGCACGCTCAACACGGCTTGGTGTTGTGTTATATCTTTTGGCAATAGATGGATAAAGCTGTTTTGTAATAGAATTTAATATATCCATATCATTTATAGCCATAATAATAGCATCTCTTAAATATTGATATCCTTTAATATGAGCAGGAATTCCAATTTCATGAATAATACTTGTAACTTCTGTTTCAAGAGTATATTTTGAAATACGTTCCTTTTCTTCTTTATTTTCTTCAATAAGATTTTGGCTTTGTGGTATGTTATACATATCTTGCATATTCATAAGTTGTTTAATTCTAAGAACTAGAGCATCTAAATCAAAGGGCTTTACAATATAATATTCAGCTCCAAGAGCGAGTGCACGCCCTGTGATTTTGTCTTGCCCAACAGCAGAGAGCATAATTACAATTGGTTTTTTAATTAATTTTGTTATTTTTAATTTTTCAAGAACGCTAATCCCATCAAGGTTGGGCATAATTACATCCAATATTAAAATATCTGGTTCAAGATTAATTACAGCATCATATGCTTCATTTCCGTCATATGCCACACCCACTATTTCAAGACCTGCTTGTTTATTAATAAATTCTTTTAAAATGTCAATCATATCTTTACTATCATCAGCAATTACTATTTGAATATTTTTATTTGCTTCCATGTTTAGTCCCCCTAAAAAATTATCTTTAATTTATCTTTATTATACTTTAAAATTTTAAAGTATGCAACTTATTTTTACATATTTTTTCGAAATTTGGGATTTTTTTCTATATTAATGCAATTTTTGGGAGAAATCTAATATTGAGGAGTAATGAAATAACCTGCTTCTTCAAAGGCTTCTTTTATACGTTGAATATGAGAAAAGCCATTGGTTTCAACCGTAATTTCTAATTGAACATTTTGATATTTATTTCTAGCTTTTGCTTGATTATGCTCAAGTCGTATAATATTTCCACCCAATTTCGTTAATAAAGCAGAAACATTTAACAGTTGCCCAGGCACATTTGCGAGCTCTACTCCAAAACAAAAAATTCGTCCACGAGATACAAACCCACTATTAATCAGAGCTGACAAAGTAAGCATATCAATGTTGCCCCCACTTATAACACATACAATATTTTTATTTTTAACATCAATATCTTTTAAAGCTGCTAAAGATGCAACGCCCGATGTCTCTGCTACCAATTTATGTTTTTCTAATAATACTAAAAGCCTATCTACAATTACACTATCTTTCACTCTTAAAATTTGGTTCACATATTCTTTGATTATTTCAAAAGTAAGTTTACCTGGGCGTTTTACTGCAATACCTTCTGCAATGGTTGAAATGCTATCAAGAGCAATAAGCTTTTTTTCTTCAAAACTTTTTGCCATAGCAGAAGCTCCGTCAGCTTGTACTCCGATAATTTTAATATTTGGATTAACACTTTTAGCATATGTGCTAATGCCACTTATTAAACCTCCTCCACCAATTGGACAAACAATTATATCACAATCATCAAGTTGATTTAAAATTTCAAGACCTACAGTACCTTGTCCAGCTATTATATCTATATCATCAAATGGATGAATAAAAGTTGCTCCTTCTTCTTTAGAAATCTCACAAGCTTTTTTATACGCATCATCATAAAATTTTCCTTTTAAAATTACCTTGCCACCAAAATCCATTGTAGCTTGCACTTTAAGATATGGAGTAGTTTCTGGCATAACAATTATTGCGTTTGTTTTTTCAAGTGTTGCAGCATATGCTACTCCTTGAGCATGATTTCCTGCTGATGCACAAACAACCCCACGACTTTTTTGCTCTGTACTTAATTTTCTAATTTTATTTAATGCTCCACGCAATTTATATGCACCTGTTAGCTGTAAATTTTCGCATTTTAAATATACCTTGTTACCATTTCCACACATTTCAGAGAAAACTGGGCTATACAAAAGAGGCGTTTTAACTACTACATCACTAATTGTATCATAAGCATTTTTAACTTGTTCTAAATACATTTCAATCACCTTTTCTTCATATTGTTCTTTTTATTCTTCTTATTTTTTATAAAATAAATATCCTATCCAACGCCATCGAAATAGGTTTTGTATATCAACAGCACTTCTCTGACCATCTGAGATGTCTTAGAGTTTGAAAATAGTGGAACATTTCTCAGATGTTAGTTCACATCAACTTGATTTCTTAAGCACACACATTTTAAAATGTGTGTACTTATTCTTATATTATATGCGACTTTAAAAAATATATAAATTTTTAGGTCAATTAATTTGGAAAAAATAGGAATAGCCTGATTGTTGCTATATTAATTATTCCAAAAATCTCTTATTTCACTTAAAACAAAGTTTCTTTCACCCTTATTGAGCTCTAAATAATTATTTAATAGCTCATTACTTTCTAATTGCATTTGAATTCTAAAAATTTTGGCCGAAATAGTGGTTGCTCCATTACTTGTTATAATAAGTTGTTCTAAACGATCAGAAGTTACAACAGTAATTTTAGCTTCTTTTGCATTTTGATGAACAAATCTTTCGATATAATGATCTGCTGTTTGAGCTTCTTTAGTAAACACCATGTAAATATTATTATATTTTTCAATAGTTTCAACTCCGCCTTTTACTTTATAGGCATCAAAAACAGCTATTAGTTCACATTTTTTAATAGCTTGATAATTTGAAAGTTCTTCTAATAAGGCAATTCTTGCAGATTCCAAATTTTTATTACCTAATGCTCTTAAGTCTGTATGTGCGAATATTACATTATATCCATCAACTAAAATATAATTTTTTTTCTTTATTTTTGGAGACTTATATTCTATGCCTGTTATAACTTTCTTTTGTATATTTTCATTTTTGTTTGGCTTTGTCCAGCCATGTGTTTTTTCTGTATTAGAGCCTGTTGCTTTATTTATTATATTATCAATTTCTTCAGCAGAAATACTTAACTTTTCTTGTACATAAAAAGGTTTTTCTTCAATTTTTTGCTCAAGATGCATATAGTTAAAAACTTCATTCCAAGGTACATTAAATCCCGTTCCATGACTACAAAAAATAGAATATGATGGATTTAAAATATCATTTTCTTCCAAATAGCCTGTATTTTTAATAATTTCTTCTTCGTTATGAGCTTTATCAAATTCTCCTATTTCAAATGAAATTACACCAAATCCTTTTGTATATGAAGTAAGTTCTTTTTGATACCCAGAAATTGTACTTACAGGAGCTTTACCCGAAATTTTAGCAACTTGATTTTCAATGTTGTTAACTTTGCTAGTGCCAAAAAACCTTTCTATGTCATTTAAGGCACGTCCTAAGTTAGCTTCAGGCAAACTAATAAAAAAATTATAATATGGTTCAAGTAAAATGGAATCTGTTTGCTTAAGTGCTTGACGTAATGCTCTTTTGGTGGCTTCTCTAAAATCATTTGGAGCAGTATGTTTTTTATGTGAAAGGCCTGCTAGAAGAGTTATTTTTATATCTGTTAACGAATATCCTGCTAAGGTTCCTCTGTGCTCATTATGTTTAAGATAAGAAATAATTTGTTGTTGATAGTTTTTTTCTAAATTTTCTATTGGGCAGGCATTTTTAATTATAATTCCTGTACCTATTGGTTGTGGCTCCAATTTAAGCATTACTTCTGCATAATGGCGTAATGGTTCAAAATGCCCCACACCTATAACTTCTTTTTGTATAGTTTCTTTATATACAACAGTCCCTTTCAAAAACTCGATATCAA
This sequence comes from Candidatus Epulonipiscioides gigas, assembly GCA_001983555.1. Lineage (GTDB taxonomy): Bacteria > Bacillota > Clostridia > Lachnospirales > Cellulosilyticaceae > Epulonipiscioides > Epulonipiscioides gigas. The sequence continues at coordinate 19,599 of LJHE01000072.1, read as the reverse complement.
TATTAAATCTCTCTTTAACAATACTGGTTAAAATCTCAATTTGGACTTCACCCATAATTTTAACTTCAATTTCTTTAATATCTTCTCGCCAAATAATATTTAACATTGGCTCTTCTTGATTAAGTTTTTGTAAATTTTCATATAATGTTTTAATATTAGTTCCATCTATTGGAATGATTTTATAATTTAAAACAGGTTCAATTTTAGTACTATATTCTAAAATTTCACCAAAAGAATCACCTACTTTTGTTTTGCTAAGACCTAATACAGAACAAATATCTCCCGCAGATACTTGAGCAGTGTTTTTATATCCTTCTGATTCATAAATTCTAATTTCTGTAATTTTTTCAACTATTTCTTTATATGAAATGATATCACGAATTTTAAGAGCTCCTCCTATAATTTTTAAATGGGTGAGTCTGTTACCTTGCGAATCAAAGGTAATTTTAAACACTTTTGCATCAAAGTTAGTACTATAAATAGGAGTAATAATATATTTTGCCAGCAAATCTAAAAATTCTTTTATGCCAATAAGTTTAAGAGCGGAGCCAAAACATACGGGAAATACCTTTCTGTGTGCAATAAGCTCTTTTATGTCTTGAATTGATATTTTCTCAGTTTCAAAATATTTTTCTAAAATTACTTCGTCACAAACTGCTATATGTTCTAAAAAAAGTCTATCTGTTTCATTAAATTCTACACAATGCTCATTAATATCTTTTTTAAGCAGTTCTAACACTTCTTCTTTGTTAGCTCCTTTTTGATCCATCTTATTTATAAATATAAAAGTTGGAATATTATATTTTGAAAGCAATTTAAAAAGTGTCCTTGTATGTCCCTTTATACCATCTGTTGCACCAATAATTAAAATAGCGTAGTCAAGAACAATAAGAGTACGCTCCATTTCAGTAGCAAAATCTACATGACCTGGAGTATCTAGCAAAATACATGATAAATTTTTATATTCAAATTGAGCTTGTTTAGAAAAAATAGTAATCCCACGATTTTTTTCTAAATCGTGAGAATCAAAAAATGCATCTTTTTTATCTACTCTACCTGCTCTTTTAAGTTTGCCACTTTCAAAGAGCAAGCCTTCAGCCAAAGTTGTTTTACCCGAATCAACATGAGCAACCAGACCTATAGTTATTTTTTTCATCATGAATTGACCTCTTTTTCAAACTCTTCATTTATCCAATTATAATGTTGCTCCATATTTTCTTTAATAATATTTTCATAAATTGGATTTGCACCATATGTCATAAGAGTTTGATATAGCTCTTGTTCATGTTCTTTCATTTTTTCTATTTGAATTTGGATATTTTCCATTTCTGATACCATATTTTTAGCTTCTTCTAACTTACTAGGATTTAGTATCCATTCCTCAATAATTCCAATATCTTCAAAAGGAATATCATAATCTCTTAGTATTTCTTTAATTTTTTGTTCTGAAATTTGCATACTTTGTAAATACTGTTTATAATTTTGTTCATGATCTTTATTTTTTAAATATTTTTCAAAATAATTGTCTAATTGATTAAGATTATCTATTCCTAATTTTTTAAACTGGAAATTTAAATATTGTTGTTGATTAAAATAGTGAATTTGAAACTTTTGTATATATTTGGCAACTTTTTTTTGTAATACACCATTTTTTCTTAATTCTTTTTCTAATTTTTCTTTAGTTAATATTAAAAAAACTACAAAAAACATAAATACAATAGCCAGTATACTCATGTATAACCAAATGCTTTCTCTTAGCATTTGACTTATGGCAAAAATTAGTATTAAACCGACAACTAATAAAATTAGAAAAAACATCCCAAAATTTTTTAATACATTATATCCAAGAATTAAAGATTCTCTATCTGATATTAAATCTTCTTTTTCTTCTTTTAAATATTCAATGTTATTTTTATAAGTATTAACTAAATTATTTACATGACGTAATTCTTGCTGCAAAAATGGAATTTCATCTTCATATATCTCCATTCTTAAAAGAGCAGGATTATTTCTTATCAATCTTAAATGTAATTTATTTTTTTCATCAGTACTATCTTTAAACCTAACAGCATAATTTTTTAAACTATTGTGCACATCTTTTTCAAGTGCTAAATAAGAATTAAGAGGTTTTTGTAAAGGTATTATTTTATCTAGCAATTTTTCTTGTCTTCTAATTTTCATAGTATTAGCTCTTAGACTTGCAAACAAACTATCAATATCTAAGTCATTGAAATTATTTTCATAAGTTTGGATATTTCTTTTTTTAGATGCAAATAAATTTTTATACCATCCCAACAATCATTCCTCCTCAAAAAAAGAGCTACGTGTGTAGCTCCTTTCTTATACCATATACATCTTTTTCGTTTCTGAGTCCACCTCGTTTAAAGCTGCCACAATACTTAAACTTATTCTTTTTTCTTTTTCATCAATCTTCATTATTTTTACTTCAACTTCTTCACCTATGCTTAAGATATCTTGAGGTTTTGCAATACGTTTTTTACTGATTTGAGATATGTGGATTAAGCCTTCAACACCATCAGTAATTTTTACAAATGCTCCAAATAAAGCAAATTTAGTAACAATTACTTTTATTATCTGACCTTCTTTCAGGTTTGCTACAACATCTTTCCAAGGATCATGGGCAATATCCTTAAGAGCTAGAGCAATTTTTCCTGTTTCTTTGTTAATTGAAATTATGCTCACTTCCACTTCTTGCCCTTCTTGCACTACTTCTTTAGGATGTCTTATTTTAGCCCAAGTTAAATCAGAATTATGAATTAATCCTTCAATACCACCTATATCTACAAATGCCCCATAATTCATAAGTTTTGTTACTGTGCCATGATATTTTTCGCCTTCTTTTAGCTCATCAAGGCGAGCAAGTCTTTTTTCAAGACGTTTTTGTTTTGCTAAGACTTTTCCAGACAAAATTAACTTACGTTTTTGTGGTACGAATTCAATAATTTGTACATCAATACTTTTACCTACGTAGCTGCTCAAATCCTCTACGTATGTATCTGTAATTTGTGAACTTGGAATAAATGCACGTACGCCTTTAATAGTAGTAGTCATACCACCTTTAATCACATCTTTTAATTTTACAGTTACAATTTCTTTATTTTTAAATATTTTTTCGATTTCATCGTATGATTTTTCGTTTTCTACTTTCTTTTTAGAAACTAAAACATTACCTTCGCCATCATCTAAGCGCAAAATACTGACATTAAATTCATCTCCAATATTTACACTAGACTTATCAAACTCACTACTACTAAACTCTTTCCATGGTAAATACGCATCAGTATGATAACCAATATTTACTATTACTCCATTTTCTTCAATCGCTATTACTGTAGCTTTTCTTATATCATTTCGATAGATTTTGGCCATTGTCTTTTCGACTTCTGACATAAGATCTGCCATAGTTAAGTCTTCTTCAACTATTTCATCTTGTAACATTTAATAATCCTCCTTCAAATAATCCTTTGTCCATTATACACCTTTTTTGAAAAAAATATAGCTCTTTTTATAAAAAATTAATTGAAGAATTAATAATTTACTTTTTTCAAGTGATAGTAGACTCATTGCATATTTTGTCCAATATAAAAGATAAATATAACAATAACTCCAAATTGATTTTTATTTATTTTATAATAGTAGGCATATTTTATTGAAAAAGTCAATACTTTAATTTTATAGAGCTTAGTTATACAATGTATTTATTTGATTATTTTTTTAAAGAAAGAGGGATATTTCGGTGAATGTAATTAAAAGAGATGGTAAGGTCGTAAAATTTGACGAAGACAAAATTTATCAAGCTATTGTAAAAGCCATGACATATGGTAGTGGAATAGTCGATCTTAATATTGCAAGAAAAATATCTTCAGAAATAAAACAAGATATATTAAAAGCTACAAACATTACTCCTACAATTTTTCAAATTGAAACAGAGGTATATTTAAAATTAATAAATAATAATCAACAACTTACAGCAAAGTCATATGAGGGATATCGTGCAATTCAAGCCTTCAAACGGGAAACAAATACAACTGACAATAGTATACTAAGCCTTATTGAACTTACTAACGAAGAAGTTATGAATGAAAATTCAAATAAAAATGCTCTAATGGCCTCAACCCAAAGAGATTTAATTGCAGGTGAAGTTTCAAAAGATATTGCAAGAAGAAAAAAACTTCCAACTAGAATTGTTCAAGCTCATGATGATGGTATTCTTCATTTCCATGATTTAGATTATTTTATGCAATCAATTTTTAACTGTTGTTTAATTAACATGAAAGATATGTTAGACAACGGAACAGTTATTAATAAAAGAATGATAGAATCTCCTAAGAGCTTTCAGGTAGCTTGCACAGTTATGACGCAAATAATTGCTCAAGTTGCTAGTAGCCAATATGGAGGTCAATCCGTAGATGTTAGACATCTTGGTAAATATCTAAGAAAAAGCCGTGATAAATATTATAATCTTTTAAAAGATAGTATTACAGATAAAGAAGCTCTAAAAAAATCAGTTGATATTTTGACAACAAAGGAACTTACAAGTGGTGTGCAGACAATTCAATATCAAATAAACACTTTAATGACAACTAATGGACAAAGTCCTTTTGTCACATTATTTTTAGATTTAGATTTAGAAGATGAATATGCAGACGAAATAGCTCTTATTATTGAAGAAATTTTAAAACAAAGATATGAAGGCATTAAAAATCAAAAAGGAATTTTTACTACACCCGCTTTCCCAAAACTTATATATGTTTTATATGATTATAACAACTTAACTGGCGGAAAATATGACTATGTTACTGAAACTGCTATAAAATGTAGTGCTAGAAGATTATACCCAGATTACATTTCCTCAAAGAAAATGAAAGAAATATATGAAGGTCAAATATTTTCTTGTATGGGCTGTAGGAGCTTCTTATCTCCTTGGAAAGACGAAAACGGTAACTATCAATTTGAGGGACGATTCAATCAAGGGGTGGTAAGTATTAACTTGCCTCAAATAGGAATTATTGCAGCAGGTGACCAAGATGCTTTTTGGAAATTATTAGATAATAGATTAAAACTTTGCTTTGAAGCTCTTATGTGTAGACACAATTCTTTAAAAGGCACAACTTCTGATGAATCTCCAATTCATTGGCAACATGGAGCAATAGCAAGGCTTAAATCTGGTGAAGTAATAGATTCTTTGCTTGAAAATGGTTACTCCACAATATCACTTGGATACATTGGTTTATATGAAGTTACGAAGCTTATGGTAGGTAAGTCACATACAAGTGTTGAAGGGGAGCAATTTGCTCTAAAACTTATGAATTATCTTAATAACACTGTTAAAAACTGGAAAGAAAAAACTGGACTTGGATTTGCATTATATGGTTCTCCAGCTGAATCACTTTGTTATAGATTTGCAAAAATTGACCTTACTAAATTTGGACAAATTGAAGATATTACTGATAAAGGATATTATACCAATAGTTATCATGTCGATGTTAGAGAAGAAATAGATGCCTTTAAAAAATTAAAATTTGAAAGTCAATTCCAAAGTATTTCGACTGGTGGATGTATTTCTTATATTGAAATACCAAATATGTCAAACAACTTAGAAGCTCTGCGCCAAATGGTTAGATATATTTATGATAATATTCAATATGCAGAATTTAATACTAGTGCGACACGTTCCTAAGTGAAAAGCTTAGGCACTAAATAAAGAACTTAAGTCTCTTAATTTATGAGAACTAATATCTCAAGAAGTGGAATGAAAGGGTAACGCCTTGAAACGCTTCCAGTAATACTCCGAATGGCGTCAATGTAGGTAAAAGAATTGAGGTCATAAGCTCGGTGAAGACGGCAGAAAGTTACCGTAAAAAGAATTGATATTTTATGTATATCAAAGAAAAACGAAACTGCTTTGGAGGCAAGGTATGTAACTGATATGTCGGCTGTCTATAAAATATACATGGTAAGAATGATACTAACTGTATCTGACGAAGTTGCGAAAGTACGGGTCTAGATGAATCGGGTGTAGAAATGCACTTATCCTTTTGGAGGTGTGTGAGGTTAAGTAAAATTTTGTGTTATGAAAGACCTTATAGTGTTAAAGGCATTATCCAGCACACAGGCTTATAGCAAACTACCTAACTATATATGTACAGATAGAGATATTGGAACGTGGGAAGCTACAGATGTGGAGGTAATTACCTACCGATGAAACATTGGTGACGAAGAACAATAAGCACCTTAACTGTAGTGAAAGTAGTGGCACAGTACCGATGAAGTCATGATAATAAGTGATGGAGGGATAGCCACAAGTCAATACTAATTATAGAAAATAAATAATTTATATAACGTAGCTTCGAGTAAGACAAAGAAAATCACTTACTGCATTGGAGGTGATGTCTATGTTAAATTCAAAGTCTATCAAAAACTCTAGTCTTAGAAATAATGAATACTACCACTTACAAAGTAGGTTTGATAATCTTTACAAAGACAGCCTAAATGGAGGAAACTTTAACCATTTAATGAAATTGATATTAAGCAAGGATAATATTATGTTAGCGTATAGAAATATCAAAAAGAATAAAGGCAGTATTACAAGTGGTGTTTCTAAAGAGACAATTAAAGACATAGAGGTAATAGATAACAATATTGTAATAGAAACAATTCGTAATAAAATTACTGATTACAAACCAAAAGCAGTAAGAAGAGTTGAAATTCCTAAGCCAAATGGTAAAAAAAGACCACTTGGTATACCAGATATATGGGATAGACTAATACAACAATGTATTCTTCAAGTGTTAGAGCCAATCTGTGAAGCAAAGTTTCATGAAAGGAATAAGGGCTTTAGACCTAACAGGTCAACAGAAAATGCAATAGCACAATGTGCAAAAATGATTAATAAACAACATTTATATTACGTTGTAGATATAGATATTAAAGGGTTCTTTGATAACGTTAACCATAGCAAGCTAATTAAGCAGTTATGGCATATGGGTATAAGAGACAAAACACTAATTTGCATAATTAAGCAAATGTTAAAAGCTCCAATACTCATGCCAAATGGTGAAATGGTCAATCCAACTAAGGGTACTCCACAAGGAGGAATACTATATCTGTTGTTATCTAATATTTGTTTTAACGAATTAGATTGGTGGGTATCTAGTTAATGGGAGACTATTAAAACTAAAGTTGAATATAAAAACAAACTGCATAGTAATGGTACGATAGATCGTTCTAATACATTTAAAATGTTAAGGAAAAGCAATCTTAAAGAAATGTACATTGTTAGATATGCAGATGATTTTAAAATCTTCTGTAAAACTAAAGAGAGTGCAGAGCGAACTTTTATAGCAACTATAGCAACGAAAAGTTGGTTGAAAGAAAGATTGAAACTAGAGGTTAGCGAGGAAAAATCAAAGATTATTGACTTGAGAAAACAATATAGTGAGTTTTTGAGATTTAAAATTAAAGCTATTAGCAAAGGTAAGAAAACCATAATGATTTCTCATATCAATGATAAGAATATTCAAAGAATCAAAGAGATACTTAAAAACAATATCAAATATATTCAGCACAGCAAAGACCAGAACACTATATATATGCGAGTAAACAGTTATAACTATAAAGTATGGGGAATTCATAACTATTATGGAATCGCAACACATATCAATTATGATTGTAGACTTATAGGATATGAGGTTAATGGTTGCCTGAAGAATAGATTAGGCATAAGGCTATATAAAACAGGTAAATTAAAAGATAGTTATATTAAACAGAAGTATGGAAAAAGCAATCAAATAAGGTATATCAATAAACAACCAATCACTCCAATAGTATTTATACAAACGAAAAATCCTATGTATAAAAAGAAGAATATAAATAAATACACTAAAAAGGGAAGAGAAGAAATTCACAAAACTCTTGGTGTGGATTTAGGTATAATAAGAAATCTAATGGAGCAAGAAAGAGTTAATCGTAGTATTGAGTATATGGATAACAGAATATCATTGTACTGTGCACAGCATGGTAAATGTGCGATTACTAAAATCCCACTAGAACAACATGAGATTCATTGTCATCACAAGGTACCTAAAAGTAAACAGGGTACGGATGAATATAGAAACCTTATAATACTACATTCAGATATACACAGATTAATCCATGCAACAGATAATAAAACTATTGAATATTATATGGAATTATACGCTATAAACAAAATGATGTTGAATAAAATTAACGAATTGAGAACATTATTGAAACTTAACCAATTAGCATATAAAGTTAGTTAAATTGACTATGAATTATTAAATATAAATTATTTATGAGTAACATATTAGTATGATGGAACGCCGTATGACGCCGAAAGGGTCATGTACGGTGTGGAGCAGGGGAAAAGATGTAGATAACATCAAAGTCTTACCTATTGCTATAATCTGATTGTTGTCATATTTGTAATTTTGAAGGAGAAATTATAATTAATAATAATTTAGATTGGGAATGTCCAAATTGTGGAAATACAGATCAAGTTCAAATGAATGTTATTAGACGTACTTGTGGTTATTTAGGTGATAATTTTTGGAATAATGGTAAAACTAAAGAAATAAAAAATCGTGTTCTGCATTTATAATTATTTTTTGTAATAGGCGTTGAAAATTTTTTAAAACTAGTTTAGACTAATTCTGAATAGTTATTTAGGAGGAAGAAAATGATTTCAGCAGGAGATTTTAAAAACGGTGTAACTATAGAATTAGATGGCAATCTATGTCAAATTATAGAATTTCAACATGTAAAACCTGGTAAAGGTGCAGCGTTTGTGCGTTGTAAAGTAAGAAATGTCAAAACAGGTGGAGTAATTGAGCGTACTTTTAGACCTTCGGAAAAAGTTCCAAAAGCTCATATTGATAGAAAAGATATGCAATATTTATATAAAGATGGTGAGCTTTGCCATTTTATGGATAATGAAACTTATGAACAAATTGCAGTTAATCAAAAAGAAGCAGAAGCAAGTTTAAAATTTGTAAGAGAAAATGAAATGGTAAAAGTTTTATCTCATGAAGGCAAAGTATTTGGCATCGAACCCCCAATTAATGTGGACTTAGAAATTACTGAAACTGAACCCGGAATTAAAGGCGATACTGCACAAGGAGCAACAAAGCCTGCAATCGTTGAAACTGGAGCAAGAGTTATGGTACCACTATTTATTGAACAAGGTGAAAAAATTAGAATTGATACTAGAACTGGCGAATATATGGGACGCGCATAAAATCTGTTTAGACACGCTAGTCGTGTCTTTTTTTATATCAGACAAACAAAAGACATCAAGAAGAAAGGGTGATCGATATTAATCAAGAGTTAATCTTTGGACTAGATATTGGCACAAGAACAATAATAGGCGTTGTTGGTTATAAAAAAGAAAATAAATTTATTGTATTAAAAAGTGCTTTTAAAGAACATGAAGATAGAGCAATGATCGATGGGCAAGTACATGACATTGAAAAAGTCGCATATACTGTTAAATGTGTAAAAGAAGAACTTGAAAAAGCTATTGGAGAAACCCTAACATTTGTATCTATTGCAGCAGCAGGGCGTGTTTTAAACACACAAGTTGTAGAAGTAACAAAAGAATATGAAGAACCTCTTTTGCATACAAGAATGCATGTGGAAGCACTTGAACTTTTTGCAATAGAAGCCGCTAAAAAGAATTTAGAAAAAGCTCTTAATACTAGTAGTGAAAATTATTATTGTGTTGCTTATTCTGTAATGAATTACTTTTTAGAAGGCTATATGATAGGTGAGCTTGAAGGTCATACAGGAAAAGTTGTAAGTGTAAAACTTTTAGCTACATTTTTACCCAAAAGTGTTGTAGAAAGCTTATATGAAGTTACACGCAGAGTTGGTCTTGTAGTAAAACATTTAACGCTTGAGCCTATTGCAGCACTGACAGCTATTATTCCACAAAGTCTTAGGAGCTTAAATCTTGCTTTAGTAGATATTGGAGCAGGTACAAGTGATATAGCCATCACAAAAGATGGAACTATTTTAAGCTATGGCATGATACCTATTGCAGGTGATGAAATTACTGAAATGATTATGTATAAGTATCTATTAGATTTTCGTGTGGCTGATAAAGTAAAACAAGAACTAGGGACTAAAGATATTATAGAATTTGTCGATATAATTGGAATATCCCACCAAATTAAAGCAGAAGAAATTTTAACTTTAATTGAACCAAGCATAGAAAACTTGTCCTCGGCCATAGCTGATAAAATTATAGAACTTAATTTAGGAGAACCACCAAAAGTAATTTTTTGCGTTGGAGGAGGTTCTCAAAGTATAGGGCTAATTGAAAAAATTTCAGCAAAATCTGGAGTAAGTATGGATCACATCACTATTAGAACTGGCGAACAAGTTGATAGTGTAATCGATGAAAATAAGGAAATTAATGGTCCTGAGGTAGTCACTCCTTATGGTATTTGTTTGATTGGTACTGATAAAAAAAATACTAAATCTATTTCTATTATTTTAAATAATGAGCAATTAGATTTATTAGATACCAAACAACTTGTTGTTATGGACGCCTTAGTTGCAAAAGATTTTAAATATACTTCTCTTTTTCCAAATAAAGGCAAAAGTCTAACTTTTACGTTAGATGAAGAAAAAGTAGTTTTTAAAGGCTCAACAGGTAAACTTGGTTCAATTTTATTAAATGGTGTTGTAGCAAGTCTTGACAATAAAATAAAAACAGGAGATAAAATAGACATAATTTTAGCTGTTCCTGGAAAAGATGCACAACCTACTTTAGCAAATTGTCAACAAGATTTTATTACTGTTTTTATAGAAGATACTGAAATTTCTTTGCCACTTTTTTTGAAAGATGGTGATATTTTAAGCTTAGATTATAAAATTGAACCATATGATGACATTACAACAATAGGAAAAAATGATTTGAAAAAACTTATAAGTATGTTTATTTATTCTAAAACTGATAAATTTTATGTAAATGGTCAAATAGTGGATGATACCTATATTTTATCAGATGGCGATCTAATAACTACTAAAGGATTTTTTGAAGACAAAAAAGAAGAAGTTACCAAACCTAAACAGCTTGAAAAAATCGTAGATCTATCAAAAAGTATAGAAGTATATGTAAATGGAAAAGCTGTTATATTACATGGAATGGATGAATTTATATTTGTAAATATATTTGATTTTATAGATTTTGATTTAAAGGCCAGAAGGGGTAATGTGGCACTTAGATTAAATGGTGGAGATGTATCTTTTACCCACAAATTAAAAAATGGAGACCAAATTGAAATATATTGGGAATAAAAATTTATGAAACAAACAATCCTTGGAGGAGCTGCTATTTTAGCAGCAGCCTCTTTTATTAGCAAAATCATTGGAATGTTATACAAAATTCCTATTACCAATCTAATAGGAGATCAAGGCAATGCTCTTTACGCTAGCGCATATAACATATATATTTTGCTCATCACATTAAGTGCTATCGGAATGCCTACTGCCATTTCAAAGCTTGTGTCTGAACGACGCGCCGTTGGAGCAAATAGAGAAGCTCATCATGTATATCAAATTGCGTTGGTTTATGGCTGTGTTATATCAATTATATTAGCTCTTATAGTTTGGTTCGGAGCGGGTACAATTGCATCACTTATGAAAAATAAAGACCTTACATTACCTCTTAAAGCTCTTAGTCCAACTTGCATAGTTGTTACAATTATGGCTGTTACAAGAGGATATTTACAAGGTATACAAGATATGAGTCCTACTGCAATTTCTCAAGTTATAGAACAGATTTTTAATGCAATATTTAGTATTCTTTTGGCATTTATCTTTATTCAATATGGCGTAATTGAGGCCGCAACTGGAAGTACTGTGGGTACTGGAATAGGTGCAGTGGTTGGGCTTATAGTAATTTTATTTATTTATTTTAAAATAAAACCTACTCTTAATATTAATAGAAATACACCTTCTCATTTTGAAGATGAACCAAGACATAAAGTTTTATATTATATTTTAATTACAATAATTCCCATTGTTCTTAGTACATCAATTTTTGCTATAATTACTAATATAGATACTCTAATGTTAAATACTTACTTACCAAAATTAATAGAACAAATAATAGCAGATGGAAATATTTCACTAATTAATGTAACAAATGTGGAAAACTTAACTATCTCTGAAATTGTAAATAGCTTAACTGGTCAATATCTAGGAAAATATCTTACATTAATTAATGTACCAGTTGCTGTAATATTAACAATTTCTATGGCAGCAACACCTTCAATAGCGAGCAGTATGGCTAAATATAATTATGTTATTATAAGAGAAAAAGTCAGTATGATTTTAAAAATTGGCATGTTAATAGCTGCTCCTGCAACTGTGGGACTTACAATCTTTAGTAAGCCAATTATGGAAACATTATATCAAAATTCTCCAGATGGTCATAAACTTCTTTTATATGGAAGTATTTCAATAATATTTATTGCAATAGCTCAACTTACAACTGGCGTTTTACAAGGCATTAGTAAACAAATTGTATCAACTAGAAATGCTTTAATTGCTTGTATAATAAAGGTAATATTAAATTTTGTATTTTTGCAATATCCAGTTATGAATATATATTCTGTAGTACACAGTACCACTATATGTTATATAATATTTACGATATTAAATTTGATATATTTAAAGCGCAAAATAGGATTTAGTTTACATTATGGAGCTATGATAATAAGACCAATAGTTGCTGCTCTACTTATGGGTGAACTTTCTTTTGGAGCTTACCAATTAATGTATTTTATTAGTAATTCAACAATATTTTCTTTAATAATAGCAATTATATCTGCAATAATTTTATATTTAATAATTGGAATATTTGTTAGAGCAATTACAATCGAAGATTTAAAAAATATTCCTGGCGGGAAAAAGGTTGTCCCTTTAGCTGAAATAATTACTCGCTAAAACATTCACGCTTTTTTTAAATTTTCATATACTAAATATATAATAACAAGATTAAGGATAATGTTTTATTTATTATTTTACTAAAGAACGTCCTACTTTCTCGTAAAGTAGAAGTTATGAAAAAAGGTGTAATTGTCCTATATTTTATCCAAAATCTTGTTTTGATTATATATGTATATGTAAAAATAAAGAATATAATGATAAAAACTAAAAATATAATAGACTTTAAGTATAAGATGGGGCTGTCGCTAATTAATCCTAGGCGATGCCCTTTTTGCTATCGGTGCTTTCTCGTTAGCTCTTGAGCAGCAACATAAAGTTAAATGTAAGCTCCATATTTGTAGGCGCTTTAAAGACTCCCCTAACCACCCATGTGCATTTGGCACTTTTTTAAACTGAAATTTTAGAGACTCTCTAGTAAACGACAACTTTAGCTGACAGTGTGGTTCAGAGGCATGTTTTGATTTTTTAACAAAAAATGTATAAAAGATAAAATTTTTGTAAATACTTTAAAATAGATTTTATCTTAAAAAGTTAGGAATTAAAATTATATATGGAACATTATCATATAAAATTTTTTTTGATTTTTTAGTAAAAAAATGTATAGATGATAAATTTTTTGTCAATACTCTAAAATATATTTTATTTTAAAAAGCGAGGAATCAAAATTATGTATGAAGTATTATCACATTTTACACTTAGAAAAATCAATTTTGTAAAAACTAGAACTACTATCTTAAACTCTGTTAAGTATCTTCTAAAACAAAAAGATTTTTCAGACATTACCGTTGATGAAATATGTCAAAAAGCTCAAATCTCACGAGGTACATTTTTTAATTATTTTTCAACTAAGGAGCATATTTTTAATTATTTTCTTAGGATTTTTACCATTTCACTGGCGCTTAAAATACAAAAGTGGGACGACAATCAGGCGTTTAAAAGCAAAATTCAGCAAATTTATACTTGGTGTAAAGAAGAAAAGGAATATCCTAAATTTTTAGACAGCTATTCATCTTTTTTATTAAGTGTTGGAGAAGAAGGAAATGAAATGAAGCTTACAGATGCAGAGTTTGTATTTTTCTTTCCTGATATCAAAGAAGCTGAATATGACAATTTTAACAATTTAACTTTCCAAAAACTTTTTGAAAAACTTTGTGAAAGTGCAAAAGAAAAAAATGAAATTACTTTTAACACTTCTATTGAAGAACTTGGTAATATAATATCAGGAATATTAATATCTAGCTATCTAACAGACCATTTAAATGATACAGTAAATCATTTTGATATATTTTATAACATTTTAACTCAATAAGGATATTATATGAGACTATGGAACTTAAAATATTTGAATATACGACGCAAGTATTAGAAAAACTAGATGAAATGAAGATAGATCTAGATATAGCTAGTAAAGAGCTCGAGCATTATTTTGAAAATATAGTTAAAAGTGAATGCGCCGGCTATATAAATATTAGCTCTCGTGTAAAATCAAAAAATAGTTTAAAAGAAAAAATATTGCGACATGATTTTTACAATAAATATAGGACTGTAACTACATTATATGAAAATATGTCGGACTTAATAGGCATTCGACTTGAATGCCGATTTATTGAAAATGAAAAAGAAATTTATAAGCTGCTCAAAAAATACTTTGCTCATAAACATGTAGAAAATATTGGTTATTATTATAAAAAAGAGCATACAGGAATTATTTTAGAACTAAAAAGTATTCAGCCTAAGAACCAAAAAAATGGTTTAAAGATGTATCGAATAGATGGAAAGTATTTGTATAACGATCAAATATTTAATTTTGAAGTACAAATAAAATCACTTGTAAACATTTTTTGGAGCGAAATAGAGCATAATGTAATTTATAAAAATTATAATTATATTACTTCTGATAAGTTTTATAAAGACATAATGCATTCAATAAAAAATAGTTTAACTACAATTGATGGACAACTTCTTTTAATTTCAAATCACTTTAAAGGAAATAAATCTCTTAGTGAAGATTCTCGGCAAATACAAATCGAGCAAATGTTATCTAAATCAATTTATGACTTATTTGCAACTCAGATGCAAAGTAATATTGGACTTATTGTGGATTTTAGAAAATCTTGTGATACTCTTGTGAAATATGTATTTAGAGATGTTAATATGCAATCAGAAGAAACAAATAGGAGTGTGCTACTTAAAGCTCTTACAAGACTAAATGATATAGATAATGATGAAATTCTTTTTAATAATGAAATTCTTTTTGAAAGAGAATTAGACTTTAATAATGATGATTTTTGTATAATTATTGGAAATCATATGCAACAAGTTCTTAATGAAGAATTTCAGTGGAATTTATTTTTTAGAATTTTATTTTATATTGAACCCGAAAACAATGCAGGTGATTTTGAAAATTTTGTAAAATATTATAAATATAGATTATTTAATGATTTATCAAAACAACTTAAAGAAGACGAATTATATATATTTGATGGGTTGTTACTTACTTTTGCAAACACTTTTGTAGAGCTTAATTTAGTTAGTTTGGTTTATGATGATATTATTGAAAGCTTAAAAGACATTATACATCGTGTTGCGGGTGAAATTCAGACAGTGGGAAGCTCTGATTTTGTAGATAAAGAGCCGCTGTTTAAGCTTTTATATTATAGAATGCTAGACTTATTTGATGTAGAGATAGATAAAAGTGAAATTTTAGAATTTATGCAAAAACTTAACAACATAAAAATTAATTTACCAAAAAGTTTAACTAAATATATTTAAAAAAAAATGCTTATGGGCTACTATACTCATAAGCGTTAAATTTTTAGTGATTGATATTTTTCCGATTGTTAGTAATTTCTGTTATTCTGCCATTATAATAAAATAAAATGCCCATAATTATAAATATTGCAAGTACAAATCTCATATCACTTAACATAACTCCCATTGCAGAAAGTCCAAATATTCCACTTACTCCGTATAATGTAACAACCGCATGTTTATGACTATATCCTTTGTCTACTAATCTATGGTGTAAGTGACCACGATCGGGCGACATAATAGGACGACCACTAAGTAATCTTCTCATTATAGCAAAAAAAGTATCAAAAATTGGAAGTCCTAATATTAAAACTGCAACAAATACTGTTCCTAGTGTATATCCTTTTAACAGACCTAATATAGATATTAAAGATAACATATAGCCAAGAAATGTTGAACCAGTATCTCCCATAAAAATAGATGCAGGATTAAAATTATATGGTAAAAATCCAAGGCATGAAGCTGACAAGATGACAGTTAATATAACGGCTGTTGGATGTCCACTGTGAATTGATAATATCATAAGACAAATAGAAGCAATAGAAGAAACTCCTGCTGCAAGTCCGTCTAGCCCATCAATTAAATTAACAGCATTCGTAATTCCTACAATCCAAAAGATAGTACAAGGAATAGTAAACCAATTTAAATTGAGAATTTCATTAAAAGGCAATGATACAAATTCAATTCTAATATCAAAATATACTGCTATAACTGCTGCAGCAACTTGCACTAATAATTTAACTCTAGCTTTTAGCTCATATATATCATCTAAAAGTCCTAATATAAATATGATAATTCCACCTATTACAATTCCAATTATTTGCTTGATTTCTAGCCCATTAATATTTGGAAAAAATAATATTAACGTGATAATAAATCCTAATACTATTGCAATTCCACCCATTCTAGGTATTGGAGTTATATGCATATCACGCTTTCTAGGATACGCGACAGCACCTAATTTAACTGCAATTTTTTTTGCTAAAGGGGTACATACTAACGAAATACTAAACGCCACAACAAATACAGCTACATATAAGCCTACTTTATCCATTTTTATTCATCTCCTTATATATGTAGGAAAAAACAGATTTCCCTTTATTTAATATGCACTTTAATAAAAAAAATATGCTATAAATTAGGTATCTGTTACTTTCCAAATTGTTCCATGGTTATGTCAGCTTCTTTTAGTAATTCAATTGCAAGAAAATCAGGATAATCACCTTGATATACAATCTTTATTATGCCAGCGTTGATAAGCGTTTTAGCACACATACTGCAAGGTTGAGTTGTTACATATATTGTTGCTCCTTGTACGGCAGTACCATTTTTGGCAACTTGTGTTATGGCATTTTGTTCGGCATGCAGAGCTCTACAAAGTTCATGTCGTTGACCAGATGGTATATTGAGCTTTATTCTAAGACAACCTATGTCGCTACAATGCGTACAATTTGTTGGTGCTCCATTGTATCCTGTAGATAATATTTGTTTATCTTTTACAATAACTGCTCCAACTTGTCGTCGTATACAAGTGGAGCGAGTTTTCACCAAGTTGGCAATGTCCATAAAGTATTCATCCCAAGATGGACGCATAATTTGTTTACTTAGTTCCAAACAGACGATCACCTGCATCACCAAGGCCTGGAACAATATAACCATGGTCATTTAACTTTTCATCTATAGCACAAACATATATATTTATGTCTGGATGGTTTTTCTGTAAATTTTTTATACCTTCAGGAGCTGCCAAGATACATAAGAAATTAATATTTTTACAACCTTTATCTTTTAAAAATGAAATGGCAGAAATGGCAGAACCACCTGTTGCTAACATAGGATCTAATACAAATATATCTCTTTGTTCAATTTCGTTAGGTAATTTGCAATAATATTCGACAGGCATTAAAGTTTCAGGGTCACGATATAAACCAATATGACCAACCTTTGCAGTTGGGATAAGATCTAACATTCCATCAACCATTCCAAGTCCTGCTCGAAGTATAGGGATTATACTTAAATTTTTGCCAGAAATTCTTTTTGCAGTCATTTTACTAATTGGGGTTGTAATTTCATAATCTTCAAGTGGTAAATCTTTTGTCGCCTCAAAACACATAAACTGTGATAATTCTTTTACAATTTCTCTAAATTCTTTTTTGCCGGTATTAACATCTCTTAGTATTGACACTTTGTGTATAACAAGAGGATGCTCTAAAATAACAATTTTACTCATTTTTGCCTCCAATTTTTAAAATTTGTCTTCAATTTGGGATATACGATTTATGTGACGAGGGTCATGTGAAAAAGGTATGTTCAAAAATTCATTTACAATACAAAGTGCAAGACCAGCACCTACAACTCGACCACCAAGAGCTAAAATATTTGCGTCATTATGCTCCCTTGTAGCTCTAGCACTAAAAGTGTCATGACAAAGAGCACAACGTATCCCTTTAATTTTATTTGCTGCTATTGATATACCTATGCCAGTTCCACAAATAAGTATACCTAAAGTTGCTTCTTTTTTTAAAACACTATTGGCTACTTTTTTTGCATACACAGGATAATCTACTGATTGTGCACTATCGCAACCAAAATCAATTACTTCGATTCCTTGCTCTTTTAAATGAGCAACTATTTCTTGTTTTAATAAAAATCCACCATGATCTGAACCTATAGCTATCATATCTTTATTTTCTCCAATTTCTATTTTAATTTTCAATTATCTGATTATTGCATGCTTTAACTAGTCTATTCATAATGCTCACACCAAGATTATTGTCATTCAAATAAATGGTGTATACTTGTTCTAACTGCAAATCATCCAATTGACGTAACTTTTCAAAAAGATTGCTTGCAATATTTTCTAAATTATTTATGCTACCAAGACTTAATACAGGAATATTATCAAAATAATTCATAAGTTCATCTACTATTAAAATACCTACACGTTTTTTATTTAATTTATCTTTAATTACAAGCTCTTGTATTTTAATAGCTATTTTTTCCAATTGCTCACCTTTGACAATTACCACATTTGCAAAAGGAGCATAATGTTTATATTTCATTCCTGGAGCAATTGGCTCTGCATTTGTTGGAACATTAATTTGGGGAACAATCTTTTTTAACATTGTCGTTGTAATTACCCCAGGTCTTAGTATTGCCATATTTTCGCTTGATACATCTACAACTGTAGATTCAAGTCCAATTGTGCAGTTTCCTCCATCAATAATGCAATCTATTTTACCATATAAATCTTCTATAACTCTATCTATATTTGTAGGACTTGGTTTACCAGAAATATTTGCGCTCGGAGCAGCTAACGGTAATTTAGATTTTTTAATTAGTTCTACAATTATTTTATTTGATGGAAAACGAATTGCTACAGTTTTTAGATTACCTCTTGTTTTAAGTGGAATAATATCTTTGGACTTAAATATTAATGTTAAAGGTCCTGGCCAAAAAGCATCCATAAGTTTTTTTGCATCGTCTGAAACTTCTAGTACTAATTGTTCTAACATATCTAAAGAACAAATATGCACAATTAATGGGTTATCTGAGGGACGTCCTTTGGCCTTAAAAATATTTTCTACAACTTTTTCATCTAATGCATTTCCACAAAGTCCATACACTGTTTCGGTAGGGCACGCAACAAGCCCACATTGTCTTAAAATGTTTGCTGCTATTTCTAAATCATGAGTTTGCTTTAAAATTAAGGTCTCCATATCAGCTCCTAATTAAATTATATTACAAAAAATATTATAGCATATTTTACCCCCCCCCAAAAAAAAAAAT
>LJHE01000071.1 GCA_001983555.1 Candidatus Epulonipiscioides gigas | reverse complement strand
ACATACTAATAATAACCTAAATGTTAATACTTATACTGTTGTATAATTTAGCAACTAGGTTGTTCGTCTACAAACTGTAAAGAGCTCTTGGAGCTCTTTTTTTATTTTTTGGTAAAATTATACAAAATTTTTTTTACATATTGTATTTGGACAAGATTAAGAATTATAATTATAAATAAATTTAAAAAAAGGAGCAATATTATGATTATAACAGAATAAATTTATGAGTTTTTCAATGTAATTTTGATAGCCACTATAATAATTGGCGTTTTAGAGATGATGTTTGGTTATACGCTAAAACAAATTTTTTCAGGTCTAATTATGGCAATAATATTAACTTTAACTGCTATTAGCTTTGTTGTGTTAAAAACGGAAACAGCTGATTTAATATTATGGATTGGATTAATATTATTATTTATAGCAGGATTTATTTTAGGTTACAAATTTTATAAGTCGTGTCTAATAAGTGTAGTACTATTATCCCTATTTTTTAGCATTCTATACTTTGGAATGTTTTTCATATCTGTTACTACTACTACTATATACATTATAAGTACAGCTATTACAATTTTATTTGGACTTTTTTTCGCACGTCATTTCAAATTAATGTTCATTTTAATGACTTCATTAGAAGGAGCTATTTTAATTGTAAGTTCAATATATATCTTGCTCATCTATGGATTTAGCGGCTTATACTCTCTGAATATTCCACACATACCGCTGTTTGACATCATACTTATTTCTATTAGTATATTAATATTAACATCACTAGGATTTTTTGTTCAGTATAACACTTCTAAAAAATTTCATAATTAAAATAGTTTATTAAATTCTAAAAATTAACATTATTACTTTTTTATTAAACTAATATTACTTTTGTGTTACACAATAAGTGATAGTGTTGATTTTTTGTTTACATTATGATATCCTTTTTGTTGGCTGTTGTAAAAAAAAAAACATTTTTTATAAAATTAATGTCACAAAAAATTTAATTCTTTAGTATAAGCAGTGATATTGAACTTTATTTTTCGAGATTATAACACTAGGAAGGAAAATTATTTATGAGTAAAAGAATGAATAGACATATCGCATTATATTTAGCATTATCAGTGGGATTTTCAGTTAACGGAATTTCTACATATGCTAATGACACAAAAACATTCTCTGATACGGACTCACACTGGGCTAGTTCCAGTATTGAGCTATTAAATCAAGCAGGCATATTATCAGGATATGCAGATGGTACATTTAGACCAAACAACAATATAACCCGAGCAGAGCTTGCAAGTTGTTTGCAAAATATATTTGAGCTCAATTCAAATAATGCATCAAACTTTGATGATATTGATAGCAATGACTGGTATGCAGATGCTGTAGCTGCAGTGAGTGATATTATGAACTATGATGGTAACTATTTTAGACCATCTGATTTTGCAACACGTGAAGAAGTTGCTTTTGCAATTGCACACGCTAATGGAATGAATAGTTCAACTGTTAAAGATCTAAAAGATACTGCTCAGCTTTTTGATGATGGATATAGTGTATCTGATTGGTCAAAAGAATCAATGGATATTCTGGTTACACAAGGATATTTGAGCGGCAGACCTGATGGCACATTAGACCCACAAGGCAATATTACACGTGGTGAGCTCGCTAATATGTTAGAACGTATTATTACTTCGGATATATATAAAAACGACTTAGAAAAAGATTTTACCATTGTACAACAAGAATATAAAGATAATAAACATCAAGTTGTAAGTAATAATATAGCAATGCCAATGCAAATAAATACAATAGCAACACCATTTGAAACAGCAACTATTACGCCAAAAATACATGTGCATCCTGACGATGGGAATGATGATCGAGCTGACAACTTAATAGATGGTAAAGAAATATGGGATGACCCATATGACACAGTATGGTTTGATTATCCAGCATTTGAAAACGCTGTTGATGGAGCAAATTACAGATTTCAAGTTGTTTCTACTGACAACACAACAGTTGGTGGCATAGCCGTTGAATCAGGTGAAATTTTATTTGAGCAAGCTGCTCAAGCAAATGGTGGTTCAGCATATTGGCATCATAGAGATACAAGAAATCTTGAAATTTTTAGAAAAGATGGTCTGTTACCAACTCCAAATCAAGATGGAAGTCTTGTATATAGCGGTAGTGATTTATATACAGATGGGACATTGCCATTTTTAAGAGATATAAATGATAAGTATTTAGTTGATGGTACAGTTGAGATTAGAATAGTAGAGCTAACTGAAGATAATCAAGTTTTGAGCATATCTGCTCCTCAGTCATTAACTTATGAATATACTATTCCAGAGCATAATCAGCCATATACAACTATTTCCAATTTTGTGTCTATAGATGGTACATTTATTCCTACAACTGCTCCAGAGCGAGCTGTAATACGCTATATTCCAGAAATGATAGCAGGTGATGAAGAAGATTTATTTGTCCCATATAAAGATGCAATTAATGCAGTAAAATCTGAGCTTGAAAAACAAGTATCAGACATAACTATATCTTATGATGGAACAAGTGTTCAACTAGGTGAAGATGGTAAATTATCAATAACTGGTACGGGCAATAATGGTGTGGTTACTCCTTCTGATATAGCTAAAAAAATAAAAGAAACTTTAGGTACAAAAATAACAGCTATAGAAGGACAGCTTTCTGAAATTAATAAAGTAGATGTTGGAGATATGGAAGCATATGTATTGGTAAATGATAATTTTGATGTTCATATTATGATATTCTGGCAAAATTGGAATGATTCAGGTAAAGGTGGCAGTACAGGTTTACTTGTAAATATTGAACCAACTGTAACAAAAGAAGTTTCAGCAACTGTATCAAATGATGGTAGCATTAATCTCAGTGTAGCAGAAGGCAAAACTTATCAATATGCTATAGCAGATGCAACTGCTAAAGTTGGTGATACTGTTACATTTAATACTGTGACCGATGGTAAAATTAGCTATAATGAGATAAAACAACAAGCAGGAGAAAAACTTCTTATTATAAGAGAAACTAATGCTACACAATCAATTGCTACTGACACAATATCAGAGCAAGATCAAATCGTTCCAATGGTAGTTGCAGGGCTTAGCTATGAAATTGATATGGAAGAGCAAGAAATGTATGTAACAGTTGACGGCGGCGCACAGCATGGGGAAGTGCTTACTGGTCTATCTGTAAAGTATACTAACGATTATACTGACTCTTTTGATTGGTCATCTATTACAAATGCAGATCTTGCAAGTTCTCCAAATAATGGGAATATCTCAGATAATTTAATAGCTACTCCAAAGGAACTTACTAAAGCAATTGGTATTATTGATTTAAGTCAAATAACTAAAGATGCTGGCAAAAAATTTGCCATATCTGCAGATTTCTCAGGAGTTATAGTAGATGATAAATTATTTGTAAAACCAGATCCAGCACTACTTGAAGTAGTAAAAGATTTTGAGGAAGCTCCAGAACCAACATTAACTAGTAATGGTGATGGAACTGCAACACTATCAATTCCTAAAGCGTCTTGGGATAAACACAAAGATACTTCAAGTATTAAACTAAGAGCAGCTTATGCACAAAATCCAAATGCAATTATGTTAATGAGCTTACCAAAAACAATTGATTTGACAGAAAGAATTAATAAAGCAGCTGCAGTTGATGGTAACTATGAAATCATTATCACTAGAGATGATATCAATGGCATTAAATTTAGTAGCTTTGATAATAGTATAGAAGTTGTTGTATCAAGCTCTGATTATTTTGTAACTAACGACAGCAGTGATAGTATTGCTGTACCAACTGTTAACGATACAACATATACTACCAAATTAACTGGTGAAAGTTTAGATGCTGTTTCAGTATCAGTATCTCCTGTAATAACTAATGATAATTACAAAATTAATGTACTGCGTAAAAATGAAGATAATACCGCAACAATCAATTCTGCTGAATATACACAAGTTGCAACAACTAGTAAATTAACTCAAGTTGTCGATTTAAGTGAATGGGACTTTGCTGTTGGAGATATAGTTGAAGTAACTATAATTAATTTATCAAAACCTACAATTGAAACTAGTATCCCTACAACAAGTGTAACAATTGAAGAAGCTCCAGAATTTAGTACTCCCCCAGTTGAATATAATTTAGACTCAAATACTTTAAAAGCTACTTTACATTCACATGTAGATTCAAATGAAAAAGAAGTTGATATAACTTATAGTGTTAATTATAAAGGTGGAGCTCATATAGAAAATGAAGTACTTGGAACAGTAGCTCATGGAACTGCAACAGCTACAAGTTCCGAACAAACTAATGGATTAAAGCGACTTTCAAACGGGGATATAATGACATTAACATCGTCACAAAAAGTTTGGAACATATTACCTAATGAATCAAATGAGATAACACCTACCCCAGCACCAACAGTGACTTTTGATGCAGGTCTTAATACAGAAGATAATCTTTTATCATTTAATGTTACAGCACCAGATGCAACACAAGGAGCATACTCGGATTATACTGCTAAAGCATACATTCTTAAAGCAAATGGCACAAAAGAATTTTCCACTGCAAAAATATCAATTTCTAATAGTGGCAACATTCAATTAAATTTATCAACTGATTTAACATCTGAATCAGGAACATTACAAGTTGAAAATGGTGATCAGGTAGGTATTGAATTAAGTCATAAGACAAATGGATTAATTTATAATACATCTTGTGAGGCGACTGTTACAGTTGAAGAAACTAAAAATATAATAGCATGGGCAGATACAGATAAAGCTAATGAAATTAAATTTACTGTTGTAAATGGATGGGTTCCTGAGAATGACGATGACCCTGACAATATTATTCTTGCTCATTTTGATAAAGCTCTGCAACTAGGATTTAATATTACAGATACAGATGGAGCAACCACAACTATTCCATTAACCATTGGCTCTGGCGTTACAATTGCAAGCGATGGAACTACTGCAACAACTGCAGTTATAACAGTAGATCTTGATAGAGTAGACAACAGCTCTATTAGCGAATTAAAAGATATGATTGTTGAAGGAAATAGTGTTGCTGTATATGTTGATCATATATCAAGTCTACAAACACCTAATGTAATAGATGATCCAAAAGAAATTAAACAAATAGCAACTCCTGAAATTAATATAGCTATTGATAAAGCAATTACTGAACATCCTCAAGGTAACCTAACTGTTACACTTGTAGAGAATATTGCAAAAATAGCCACTAACGCTAAAAGTGGAAATCCATCAAATGGAATTTTAACTGCAATTGTAACCTTAGATGGTACAACTGATGCTATAGCTAAATTTGATTTATTAACTGATAATAATTCTTATATTTTAGCTACAAATAGCCCAGCTTGGGAATCAGCTACAGATGGTAATATTAGTGTTGTTGTTACAAGTAATCAGTGGTATGAGCTTGATTCAAATTCATCTACATCATTAGAAATTACTAAAATACCAGATCTAATTGTAGAAGAAAATAATAATGGTGGTTTTACAGTAACATTAGAAGCTGATAATATAGCAGATTACATTAATACTTATGATGGTAGTTTAAAGAATAATTACCAATTTAGTATACGCTCATTACACGATGAGACTTATTCTGCATTAACACAACTAATGAGCTCTGATAAAAGTCTACATGGATGGATTATAGATGGTAACACGGCAACTTTAAATGTTACAAGTGCAGACCTTAAAGCTCAAATGGGTGAAGATATTGCAAGTACTCTTACTTGGGATACTGAATGGAATACTGCAATTACTAAAGACTCATCATGTCAAGTAATGCAACTTAATTATAACAGAGGAGTTACATTTGATGAGATTAAATTGGATATATCTCAAATATCTAATGGAGTAACTGAATCACCACCAATATATTCACAGACCGGAACTAATCTTACCCCAACAGGTGAGGGATATTTCCAATGGGCATATAGAAATAATACAGATATATTACCAGCCGGCAGTGTGGTGGAAATTAAAATTACTGGTAAAATTAGCGATTCTGAGAATATTATCACTAAAAAATATACTGTTACAGAAGAAGATGTAAAAGCGGCAACTGGTGTTGAGCCTGAGCTTAAACAAGACAAAGCCACTTCAGATTTCAATCCTAAGGAAGCATTTAACAATACAATTGAATTTAAATTAGAGAATATTATAAATTGGCTTGAAAAATCAAGTATAGCAACTGATTTAATAGAGAAACTTAGTTCATACGTACCAAAACCAGTGTTCCAAGCTGAACCATCAGATGCAGAAAATGTTTATGTAGAAATTCCTCATTCTTATGATACAGCAGCTACAGCCTTTGATAAAAATCTTTCTATAACATTGTATAAACAAACTAGTGAAGGTGTCGCTGTTGATACAGAGCAAGGTGCAACTGGTATTAATTCAGTAGCTGGATTGGCTGTGGTTATAGAGGGTGCTGCTGACCCTGAGGTAACGATAAATCAGAGCAGTATCGAAAATACAACAACAGTTGTTCAAATTCCTGTATCACTTCTTAGCTTAGTAGAAGAAGAAGATGGTTGTAAAATTTTAGTTACAGTATCACATGCAAACCCTAATATACCTACTCAAACAGTAGAGCAAACTTTATCTCTTGCAAATGAAACTAAATTAACAGAAGATGTTGTAGATGGTAAAATTGAAGTTAATGTAGAAAATTGGGATGATGCAACTGTTCGTAAAGTTGAGTATACTAAAAATACAGATAGCGCAGATGAGATATTAGAACAATTTGATAGTAATAAAGGGTATATAGAGTTAACTAAATCTTCGTTTGTAGTTGACGATAAACTTGAAGTTAAGACATATGGAAAAACTTGGAATGTAATTCCTAATGTAGATAGCAGAACTATTGTAACAGCGCCTACTCCAACGATTACAAATGTCTCAGAAGATGGCATAATGACTGTAACACTTGATGCCACCGAGCTAGGAGTTTGGACAGAAAAAGCGGATTACTCAGATTTAACTGCTACAATGTCAATAACAAGTGGAAGTGCAACAGCAGTTACTATTAATAATTTTACAGGAACTACAGTTGACTCAACTACAACTGTTGCAGGAACTTCTAGCGATTTAGATGATACAGCAGGATGGACAGCCGCAGTTACTGGTGACATTCAAGGTGTTATCTCAAGTAGTAAGTGGTATGTATTAGATAATGGACCAGTTGACGCACTAGAAACAATTACACAAATACCTACACCTGATCTTGCCTTTACTGAAGAGGGTATTACAGTGCAAATAGATAATACAGATAATAAATATGTTACACCAACATTATCAGAGCCAACTACAGGACATCTAAAAGCTGGATATGAGCTAAAATTCAATTCACTGTATGTACCGGCATTAATGTCTATAAATCTTATGAGCGCTGCTCCACCAAGAGAATGGACTATTATCGGTAGCACTGCAAGCACGCTTATTACAAATGAGGAAATACGTCAAAAAGGAATTGAAGATGGTCATAACAAAATTAAAGTAGAGCTAATTAATAATACATCTTGGCTTGAAAAAGATAATTCATCGACTGTGGATATTAATGAAAATTTTGTGCCAAAAGCAGTATTTGCTACAGAACCAAATGCAGATTATGTAGTAATAAATATTGATGGTGCCTGGAAAAATAATAGTTTTGATGCAGACTATACAATAGACTTATTTGTAGAAGCTACAGGTGAAAACATAGCTGATGAAACTGGAAATCTAAGACTTGCACATTCAGATATTGCAAAATATATTACAGGCACTGGTACTACAGCAACATTAAAAATACCAGTTAAGAACTTTAAATTTATTAATGAAACTGAAACTGCTGAGCTTGCTGGGGATATCGATAAGGTTGTTAAAGCTAGAGTGACACACAAACCAACAACTAAAACAAGTATTACAGAATCTGGCACATTAAGCAGCACTACAACAGCATCTTTCTCTGGCAATAAAATTCCAAAAACTGATAATGAAATCACAAAGAATAAAGTTGAAGTTATCATTGAGAATGACTGGGTTGATGAAACTGTAACTTATACAAAAACTTCTGACGATATTGTTAGCTCACCTACTACATTAACAGAAGATGAGACTAATCTTAATAAGGCATATATTGATCTTGAAGAGCTTGATTTAGCAATAGGGGATACTATTACAATTGATGTTAAAGCGGCAGACTGGCGTAAGCTTCCAACACAAACAATATCTAAGTCTGTTCAACAAGCAGAAAAACCAATTATATCTATTAATAAAGATTCTAATGTTATGACTATTACAGCAGTTGAAGATGCTACACTTCCTTTTGATAGTAATACTAAAGCAACAGCTAAATTATTTGATGCTAGTAATACAGTGATTGATACACAAACATTTGAATATACAGACAATAAATTAGAATTAAATCTTAGTGACATCGCAACTGCTCCAGAAACAAATCTATGGACCACAGCAACAAGTGGAAATATTAATGTTCAAATATCTGATAGTCGTTGGCACATAATAGATTCTAGGCAAACAGCTTCAGAGCAAATTAAAAATGTTGCTACTATCACAACTGAACCTGCCACAGATCCAACGACTGGAGAAGGATTAGGTATTAAAGTAACCATAAACAGCACAGAGCAAGATTATCTTGATGGAGATAAAACACTTAAAGACATTTATAAAATTGCAGTTGAAGATACCTATCAACCACTAATAAACTTAATGTCAATGCGTGTTAAACCAGATTATGGAAAATTAAAGTGGGATATAGTTAATGGCAAGCCAGTAGCTTTAATTACAAATGAAATGCTTGTAGCAGACGGAATCGGTATTGACATTAATGATAATGCTATTAAAGTAACACTTGATCATGGTTCAAATTGGTTCCAAAAGCCAACTAGTGACACAACATTTATGTCAGAGATTACACAACTGGCGCCAAAAGCAATATTTGTACAGGATTTATCACAATTACCAGCGGGTGTTCTTACTGTCGAAGCTGATAAAACTTATGCTGATTATATGGTAATTGAAATACCAAACTTTACAGCTAATCTAACAGTAATATTATCTAAAGTAACAGATAGCGCTGTTAAACCTCCAGTTTATGCAAGTCCTACATGGGATAAAGAAAAACAAGTTCAATTGATAACAAATGGCATAGATAATAATAGTTTAGGTCTTACAACAAGTGAACTTAATGGAAGTAAATACTTAGTTATACCAAAAGAAAACCTTCAATTAAGTCCTAGTGTTGACTTACGTCAAAAAATGATGGTAGAAATAAAGCATAAAAATCCAAATATACAATCTAGTATTACAGAACAAAAATTGCAGTTAGCTCCGAAGGCAGCTATTAATGGAACTAAAAATATTGAGAATAAAATTGATATTTATAGCCAAATGACAGTTTCATTATCTCAACCTATGAATGGTGAATTAGAAGTGCCTGAAAACTGGGATGGACTGAAGGTAAGCTATGAAGTTAAATCTCCTACTAGTAATATTGTTAGCAATGAAATTCCAAACGACACAACAAAAATAGAGCTAAAAAATCTTACTGTTAATCAAACAGTTCAAATAGATGTGGAAAGTAAGGAAAATTGGTTTGTATTGCCAACAAGTACTATAAGCCCTACTACTAAACCTATTGAGATTATTGCAAATAAAGATCCTGATAGCGATGGAATTTTCGTAACAGTTACAAATCTTAATGAAAGCGAAATTGATAATTTAATAGGCGTATATCAGTCAATAGAGTCAGTTGATAACGCAAAAATTATTCTTGATGAGCATTTACAATATTTATCAAATAATCTTGCTGACTACAAAACCATTGGATTTAAAAATAGTGCTGGTATGATTCAAGCTTTAATAACAGAAGAAGACCTTAAAAGTTTAGATATTAAAGGCAAAATGCTTAAGATAGTTGTTTCACATAAAGAAGATTGGCTTATGATTGATGGTGAAACCGAGATTGAGCTACCTGAACAATTGGCTATGGCAAAACCAATCGCAACATTAAATGGTGATAATGTACGCATAGAAATTCCTAATGCAACACTTGATGGCAATAAAATTAATAATCTAATAGTAGGTTTTACAGGAAATAATAATAGTATCTTAACAACTACTGTCTGGGAAGATATTGATGGTAAAATTGTTACAGATATACCAATTACAGAGCTGAGCAATATATTTGAAAATAAAGGTGGAACTATTGATGTAACAGTTAAGCATGTAAGTGCTGAGGAAGTATTACCAGGAAAAATAAGTATTATTATACCACCTGCTCCACAAACTGTTGTATTTAAAGACGATAAGATAGAAATAAGTATTTTATTAGATGCTATTCCTGTTGGTTGGAAAGCAGAATATGGTGTACTTGGTGACAGCATAGCAGAGCAAACTATTGAAAGTTCATCTTTTACCGCAGGCACAGGCGAAGACGTTGACAAAAAAATTGCATCATCAGAAACTCCACTCGTATCAGCTGGTAACATAGTTACTGTAACATTAAAGTCAATTGAAAGTGATGGCAGTGATGGTAATGATGAAAATGCTCTGGCAGTACCAATTAGTATAGAAGCCGATCCAGCTATTTCAGCACCAAGTTTAGATGTTAAATTTAGTCAAACCGAAATGACTGTAAAAGTAAATACAGCTGAGATTAATGAAAAGGCAATGGTTCAATACAATGAAGATAATACTAATACTATTTGGGCTGAATTTACTGATGGAAAAGTTGAAGAAGGCGAAAATACTAAATTTGTAAAAGCTATTTCTACTATGCAACCTAATGGTATTTCAAAAGCAAATTTACGTGTTGTACCAATTAATTCAACTGCACCATTTGCTCACCCAATTGATACAGACTTAATTAATGATAGCGATATTGTAATTGAAGAAGTAACATTTGCTCCGACTCAAAGCCCTGTAATGGCAATGTCAACATTTATAGATCATACTATTACCGTAAAATTGACGGGTGAGGTTAATCCATCTGAGATTAAACTAGATTGTATAATTAGTGGTGTTCCTCGTAATGATATTACGTTTACACCAGTAGGCTCAGATGAGAAAACAGATACATTTGTTGCTCAACTAGAAGAAATTGATATTCCAGAAGGCAAAAATATTGCAATAACTCTTAAAACTGCTGACAATAGCACAACTTATTACACAACAAATACAAAAGAAACAGAAGAAACTGTAGGTATACCAGCACCAAAAGTAGATTACCTTATGGCTTTTAATGATAGTGGAGTTTTGTTTACGACGCTCGTAGATTGTGGTAAAGTGGCTGATAGTGGCGTGGAAACCTATACAATATGGTATAAGATTAATGATGAGGATAATGAGACACAAATTACTAATAAAATAATTGACCATCGATACAGATTTGATGTACCTAGCGACAAATTAGAATCTGGCGATAAACTTACTATTATAGTAAGAGCAAATGAAAATAATGTTATTAAAGAATCTAGTGTAACACATACAAAGCTTGAACAACCAGTAATATCTTTTGAGAAAGGGACTGTAACCGTAAATAAAGGAACTGGTCTAGCGAGCTATATGCTAAAACATGTTGCTCCATCGTCATCTCCAACGCCAGATAATAATGATTCACTATCTGTGAATAAAACATTAATGTATCGCAATCCTATTACATTTAAGAAGTTACCTGACTTTGAAAATGGAAACAATTTGAATATGATTTTATATGTAGACCAAGATGGCTATATTCCAAACTTTACTAGCAAAGAAATTACTCCGAGCGATGTAACGCTAACACAACCAAGTGTTACACTTACTGGAAATATTGTAACCATAGATCAATATGGTGAATATTTAAATAACGGAGCAGAAGTCTATATAGCAATACAAGACACCGAGTTTGTAGATGATGATGGTCATATTATTGGTACCGTTGAAGAGAATGCTCCTAATGAACTTTTAGCTGGTACAATATATAAGTATGACTCAAGTGCTGGATATATCTTACCAGAGGTTGATGCAGATGATACAGATGGGGCAAATATTCAAATTCTTGTAAAACATGATAACTATAAAGTTAATCATATAACTAATACTAGAACGTATACTAACAGTGAGATTGGTGAGTTAAGAGTGCCTGACTTTATTGGTGTGGAAAACGAGAGGTTAATCGTTAGACTACCAGACCCAAGAACAGACAAAATTTATTATCATGTTGCTAAAAAAGGTATAGAAGTATTACCATCTGACATCACGATCCTCAATAATGAGATTACATTTACTACTGATAATGTTGATTACGAAATAGCTATTAGCGCAATACAAGATAAGTATCCAGATTTAACCCCTGAAACAGCAACTAATTATGTTATTCATGTCATAACCGCAGATGACTCAACACCAGCTAATTATAGTAAGATTAAAGAATATGAGTTTAAAGAGACAGACTTCCCTATCCCAGTAGAAATTACATCACTTGAAATTTGGGGGCACTGGGTTGGAATGGAACTTAATAAAATGCCAGATAATAGTAACCTTTATTATTCCACAACAGAATTTGGTGGTTCGACAGTTCCTAATGATACTGAATTCATCGAAATAGATAGCGACTGGATAGAGACAGATATATTTACGTTAATGGCTGGTCTTAGTATAGCAGATACTGATGCATCACGCGAACAGCTAATAGGTGAAGTTGGAATATATTTTGCAATTGCAGATAATACCACAAATGAAATAATAGCTACTGCTAAATTAACATTAAGTCGAATTAATGTTGAAGTGGCTATTCCTACAGTATCAAAGATATCTAGAGGTAACGTATGCTTTGTTAGTGATACACTAGATGATATGGGAGCTCTAGCTGAAATTCAGTACAGAACTGCTGGTGGTAACTGGACTACCATGAACCACAGTAGGAGTTTAGGATATCATGTTTCAGAAAGTACTCTAAGTACTTCAAGTTTTGAAGCACGTACATTAGTATATGCTTATTACGCTGACGGTAACGAACAACAAACATATACATCTGGTATATTAACTCAAGATGAAATATTACAAGATAATCCAGAATTAGCTACAGAACTTTTACCAAATAATCCAGTTACAATAAGTCTACCAATAATTGATGAATCATTTGACTTATCATTTAAAGAGGAACTATTGCCAGAACTTGAACTAGCGCCTACTCCTGAAATTAGAGTACCTGAAGTTGAAGTGCCTGAAATCGAAGTACCTGAAGTTGAAGTGCCTGAAGCTGAAACACCTGAAGTTGAAGTGCCTGAAGTTGAAGTACCTGAAGTTGAAATGCCTGAAATCGAAGTACCTGAAGTTGAAGTGCCTGAAGTTGAAGTGCCTGAAATCGAAGAAGAAATTATAGAAGAAGTTGAGATAGAAGAAGTAGCTCCTGAAATTGAAGAAGAAATTATAGAAGAAGTCGATATAGAAGAAGTAGCTCCTGAAATCGAAGAAGAAATTATAGAAGAAGTTGAGATAGAAGAAGTAGCTCCTGAAATCGAAGAAGAAATTATAGAAGAAGTTGAGATAGAAGAAGTAGCTCCTGAAGTTGAAGAAGAGATTATAGAAGAAATTGAAATAGAAGAGATCGTAGCTAAAGATTCAAAAAATGTAATCGCAAAATTATTTAAAAAAATATTTAGAATTTAATTTGCTCATTGTAATAATATTATAAGTTAAGGTTTTGCCATATATATCTCTTATTACCTGTAAAGAGAAGGCAATACTTAAAGTTTCCTCCATAACAATGAACAGAACCCGATTTATTGTATAGGTTTTAATTCGTATATAATGTGGACTTATTCCTAAATTGATTAGGAGTTAGTCCTTTTAACTTAACTTTAATTCTTTCATTATTATAATAATTCACATATTTATCAATTACAATAGTTAGTTC
>LJHE01000070.1 GCA_001983555.1 Candidatus Epulonipiscioides gigas | reverse complement strand
AGGTCGTGTCAGGGTTCAGGAACAACAGCACTCACAGCTAATTAGTTTATCATTATAGAAAAATTTAACAAATATTATAGAAAAATTTGGTAATTATGAGCATTGCTTTTTTTTAAATTATAAACTAATATTGTAACATATCAGATAACTTACATAATTTTAAGAAAAGAGGAATAAATATGGCAATTAAAGATATTTTTATACATACTATCTCTGCAAAATTAGATACACCTTTTAAATTTTCACAAGGTTGGTGAACAAAAGAAGCTCGGTAATTGTAGAAGTAATTGACGACAGTGGCATTTCAGGATTTGGAGAGTGTCTATGTCATGGGCAACAATCTCCTCATCTTGCAGCAGCTTTTTTAGAGCATTGTTATAAAGAAGATGTCATAGGAAAAGATCCATTTGATACAGAAATTATATGGGAAACTCTTTATAATAAAACTAGACCATTTGGGCAACAAGGAATTGCAATAAATGCTTTGAGCGGACTAGACATTGCTCTTTGGGAATTGCTCTTTGGGATTTAAAAGGAAAAATTCTAGGTATGCCTATCTCAAAACTTTTAGGCGGAACATTTAGAACAAAATTATTAGCATATGCGACAGGTTTTTATAGAAAAAAAGATGGTATGTATCCACAAGATGCGGTGGTTGAAGCTCTTAGATATAAAGAAATGGGATTTAAAGGAATGAAGTTAAAAGTTGGATTTACTCCAGAAAAAGATATTGAATACATAAGAGCAGTTAGAAAAGCAGTTGGATTTGACATAATGTTAATGGCAGATTTTAATGCCGCATATTCACAAACAGATGCAAGAAAAATTATTTTAGAGCTAGAACCTGAAAAGATTTTCTTTTATGAAGAACCATTAAGTCCTGAAGATATCGCTGGATATAAGGCAATTATAAATTTAACATCTTCTTTTATAGCTGCAGGTGAAGAAATTTTTGGAAAAATTTCTATAAAAGATTGGCTTAAAGAAGGAGCATTAGATATATATCAACCTGATGTATGCTCAAGTGGAGGATTTACAGAATGTAAGAAAATGGCTGCTCTTGCCGGAGCATACAACACAGCAATTATGCCTCATTCTTGGGGGAGTGGAGTTGGTCTTGCTGCTGCTCTGCATTTTATTGCATCATTGCCTAATGCTCCGATGAGCTTTGAACCGTCTGAAATTTTCCTAGAATTTGATCAATCTGACCATCCATTTAGAAAAGAGCTTATTAACGATACGATAAAATATGAAAATGGTTATATTTACGTTCCATATAAACCAGGTTTGGGTATTGAAATTAATAGAGAAGTATTAGAAAAATATAAAGTTTAGGAGTGATTTATATGAAACAAAAGGTTATAGATTGTATATTAGAGCATAAAGTAATTGCTATTGTACGTGGTGTTGGAGAAGAAGATATATTAGAAACTGCGAAAGCTCTATATGATGGGGGAATAAAATTACTTGAAATTACATTTAATCAAAAAGACCCCAATACACTTGAAAATACTAAAAAGCTTATTAAATTAGTTAGTGACAAATATGGTGATAAGATTTGTGTTGGAGCAGGAACTGTCATGAACATTAAACAAGCTCAAACAGCATTTGATGGTGGAGCAAAATATTTTATTTCTCCAAATACAAATATTGCAGTTATTCATAAAGCTAATGAACTTGGAGCTGTATCAATTCCAGGAGCTCTTACACCAACCGAAGCACAAAATGCATATGAAGCAGGAGCTGATTTTGTAAAATTGTTTCCAGCAGGCGATTTGGGAACAGGATATATAAAATCTGTTTGTGCTCCACTTAATCATATCCCATTTTTAGCAGTTGGCGGAATTAATTCCAATAATCTAGCTGACTTTATGAAAACTGGTATAAAAGGTGTTGGAGTTGGTGGCAACTTGGTTGATTTAAAAATAATAAAAAATAAATATTTTAAAAAATTAACAGAACTAGCTAAAGAATACACAATTAATTAATACTTCAGGGAGAATTAAAGTTGAAAAAGAATACATTTATTTTATTAGCTATAAGTATGAGCTTTGGAGTTGGATGCACAAATTCTGAAGAGGTAGTTACCACATCTCCAGTAGAAGTTAAAGAAGAAGTTGAAATAGTAGAAAGTGATAAAGATATTACAGAATCTGAAATCACCGAAAAGTCAGAGCATCGTGCTCTTAACGGATTGGTTATTACCGTGGCTACTTATACCGATAAAGTTGAACCGGAAGTGAAAAGAAGCACCCAAGAAGAAGCTCTTTCGGAGCAGCTCACACGTGATATAAATAATGATGGATTAAATGATGTTTATGCTATGGCATTTAGTCACACAAATTTCTTTTTAATGGCAGTGCTTTCAAACGGTGGTTCATATGTAGGCAGAGATGAAAATGGTATCTACTTTAATAATACAACATCTGTTGAAACAATGGAAGCTCTGGTATGGGCTGATGAATATGCTAAAAAAGACTATGAGCTATTTCCTGAAAAATGGACTGCTCAGCCCTAAGCATTTCAAGGTGGTAAAGCTGCTATGATAATTGGAGATAATTGGAAAACAGCTACATTTAAAGATATCGAAGATGATTGGGGATATGTTTGTTTTCCAAAAGGTCCAAAAGCTGACACATATACAGTAACTAAAACGAGCTCATACTCAAAAGAAGAAGCAGAAGATATTGCATTTGTATTAAATTTATGGATGAGTCCACCACCAGGATATGATGGACCCGAGGATTGGAAATCTAACTTATATCCTTCTTATCGAGATGAGCGCACAGTATATGAAACACAAGTTATTGCAAGAGAACCTGGTGTTGCTAAAATAGGATATGAGCATGTGATGGGAATCGCAGTTAATGCAAATACTTTAATCAATCAAATTTATATTAATGGAAATACACCTGCAGAGGCTGTGGAAGCTGTTGCAGCTCAATGGCAATCAGAACTTAATAAGGTTAATGGTAAATAATAGGGGGAATTTATTATGAAAAAGAACTTATTTGTCTTATTAGCATTAAGCTTGGGATTTAGTGTAGGGATACAAGCAGAAGAAGTACGAGATCTTGGTGGCATTGATGTAACTATTGCAAATTATAATGATATTGTTGATCCCTAAGAAAAAAGAACTACTCAAGAAGAAGTATTATGGGAATATCGTAACGAAATGATGGATACGTATAACTTTACATTTGAGCAAGAGGGAATGGCAAAGTGGGACACAATGCTTGAACTTTTTGCAACATCATCTCTTTCAGGTGAACCAGCGGCAGAAATTTTTAGAATTGACCCAAGATTTGAAGTGTCAGCTATAAATAGTGGACTATGTTATGATTTAGCAACGCTCGATAGTATTGATATTGATAGTGATTTGTGGCTTTCAACAACTGAAGAGATGATGACAAGAGGCAAATCTGTATATGGTGTTTGTGCAACTTTTGCTTCTAGCAGATTACTTTATTTTAATAAACGACTTTTTGAAGAAGCAGGACTTGACCCAAATCTTCCATATGACCTTCAAGCAAGTGGAGAATGGACTTGGGAAAAGTTTGAGGAAATATCCGCAAAGCTCACGAGAGATACAAATAATGACGGTATAACTGATGTATATGCTTTGGCTTTTGATCATAGTAAATTTTTCTCAATGGCAGTATTATCTAATAATGGAAGTTTTGTTGCAAAAAATGAAGATGATAAATTCTACAACAATTTGTCATCACCTGAAACAATGGAAGCTCTTGAGTGGGCAGCTGACTATGGCAAAAAGCATTATGAGCTATTTCCTAAAGGGTGGGGTTCTCAACAGGAAATGTTTATAACTGTTCAGGCAGCTATGGTCATTGCTGATGATTGGCAAACGGCTACAATTAAAAATATGGAAGATGATTATGGCGTAGTTTTATTCCATAAAGGACCAAATGCAGATAAATATACAGTGTATACAAGTGATAGTGCTTGGGTTATTCCTAACACATATTCAAAACAATAGGCTGAAGATATTGCATTAGCTCTAAAATTGTGGATGGCTCCCACTCCAGGATACGATGACCCAGATGCTTGGAAAATGTCATCATACTCTAATTATCGAGATGACCGTGCGGTAGAAGAAACACTGTCAATTGCAAGAGAACCTGGTGTTGCCAAGTTTGGATATGAAGACGTTATCGTAGCGTCCGTCAATACTAATTTATTTATAAATCGAATTTATATTAATAACATGACTCCTGTTGAAGCAGTTGAATCTATCCGAGGCATTTGGTAATCAGAGCTAGATAAAGTTAATGGTGTCCATGGAATAGTTGCTCCAACAACTACTACAAATAAATAGTTTTTTTAAGTGGGAAAATAGATGAAAAAATTTATAGCACTTGCTCTCTTAATTAGTTCTGTTGAATTTATGGCAACAGCACCAGTTGCTCTACCAAACGTTGAAGCCAATGTTCCCAAAATATCGTTTGAAGATGGCGAAAATTCCAAATGGTTTATAGAAGGAACTACAAATCAAATAGTAACAGGAAATGGTGTATCAGATATGAAGCTAAGGCATTTCAAAAGAATGTTACCAGTTACAGAAGACACCAAGTATGGTGATATGGCTGAAAGAATTATGTATAATGCCGGTATATCTGGTTCCAATTTAGAGCTAACAAGATATTACTATTCAAATCCGCTCACATTTAAAAAAGATACTCCAATACCTGGGGAGTGGGCTCAATATAAACATAAATCTTCAAGAAGATGGCACACATACACTTGCTGGTGTTGTCCTCCACAACTTTTAAGAACTATTGCAGGCATTGGTAGATGGGTATACGGAAAAAGCGAAGATACATTGTATGTTAATATGTTTACAAGCTGTGATTATCAAGATGAAAATATGGATATAGTTATGAAAACAAATTATCCATATGAAGAAAAAATTGAGATCACTGCAAATAAAGCAAATAATCAAAAGGTTAAAATTCGTATACCACAATGGTGTGATAACCCTACAGTAAATGGCAAATCTGTAAAAGCTGGTTATTTTGAAACAATACTAAATACAGGTGATGCTCTTACAATTGATTTGCCAATGCGAGTTAAATTTATGCAAGCAAATCCACATGTTGAAAGTGATAGAGGAATGGTTTGTGTAACACGTGGTCCTGTTGTTTATGCTGCAGAAGGAATTGATAATAAAGAAAGTCTTGATGAAATTTATTTGTATGTAGACAGAGCAGTTAAAGCAACCTACGAAAAAGATTTACTAGGCGGTGTTATAGCTCTCGAAGTGCCAGCCAAGCACATTCCTCAACAAAAAGATTTGTATTATGAAGTTAGAACCGAGGGGAATGACACAACTTTAAAAATGATTCCTTATTATGCTTGGGCAAATAGAGAATTATGTGATATGAATATTTGGTTTGCTCGTATTTAAACATTAAAAGGAGCAATATTATGAGTAAAATAAAATCTGTTGATATAGCTGAAGAATATATTAAAAACCTTATAATCAATAAAAATTATAGTGAAGATGACTTCCTACCAAGTGAGGGTCAGCTCGCTAAAGATTTAGAATTATCAAGAGCAACTATACGAGAAGCTGTAAGAAGTCTTGAAGTCCGTGGATTTTTACAAAGAATTCACGGCAAAGGTTTAAAAATTATTGATAATAGTGTTAATGTTATGTCACAATCAATTGAAGATATGCTTATCAAAAAAAATGATTTAATTGAAGATTTATTTGAAATGAGAATGCTCCTTGAACCATATGGAGCAGAACGTGCAGCTCAACTTAGAACAACTACAGATTTAAAGGAATTAAATGATTATCTTTTTATTATGGAAACAAAAGATTTTATGGATGATGAATATTATAAATCAGATTTGGCATTTCATATTAAATTAGCCCGTATATCTGGAAATCAAATTTTATATAGTGTTGTTAATGCATTTTCTAATGTTTTACAAGATTTAATAATAATTCATTCTCAAGCATCAACTCCAATAGAACAGCAGTTTCATTATCATAGCAAAATATATTATGCAATAAAAAAACGAGATTCAGAAAAAGCAAAAATTGCAATGATGGAACATTTGAGAGTTGCTCAAAATAATAAAACATATAAAGTAGTTAATAATTAGTAGCTGAGGTGAAGTATGTATTTTTTAACTATTAATGGTAAAAGTGTGCAAGGTACAGGAGCTATAGAAAAAATCTACAATCCTGCAACTGGTGAAGTTTTAGCAGAATTTAATAGTGTATCTGCAGAGCCATGCAATGAAGCCCTAAGTGCAGCAGACTCTGCATTTAAATTATGGAGTAAAAAATCTATAGAAGAGCGAGAAAAATCAATATTAAGCTTTAGACAAGAATTAATTGAAAAGCAAGATGAGCTTGTTAAATTGTTAATGGATGAAACTGGAAAATCTCTTAACAACGCAACATATGACTATGAAATGTTAATTAATTGTCTGCACTTTTTCAATGAAGAAAATAAACGTCTTTATGGAAAAATTATTCCTAACAGAACAACTTCTCACTTAAATATTATTGAGCATGTACCTCTTGGGGTTGTAGTTGGATATTTAGCTTTTAATTTTCCTATTTTAAATCTTGGTTATAAGTTGGGACCTATATTGGCGTCAGGATGCACATGTGTTTTAAAACCATCTTCTCTTACTACACTAACTTCTTTAAAAATTGGGGAAGGAATTAATGCGGGTAGTGTGCTTATAAATGAGCCTTTATACGACTTTAACTTACCACACGGTGGACTTAAAGAAAGTGGAATAGGTAAAGAATGCTCATTATATAGTCTTGAAGAATATTATTATGTAAAACGTTTATCAATCAAAAGAAAGGGGTAATAAATGAGTCCAAATATTTTATTTATAATGACCGATCAACAAAGATTTGACACATTCGGCTTAAATAATGACTTGATTATTACACCAAATTTAGATAAATTAATAGAAGAAAGCGTATTTTTTGAGAATGCTTATTGCTCTAATCCTTCTTGCATTCCATCAAGAGCTGCAATGATGACAGGCAAAATG
This sequence comes from Candidatus Epulonipiscioides gigas, assembly GCA_001983555.1. Lineage (GTDB taxonomy): Bacteria > Bacillota > Clostridia > Lachnospirales > Cellulosilyticaceae > Epulonipiscioides > Epulonipiscioides gigas. The sequence continues at coordinate 6,023 of LJHE01000070.1, read as the reverse complement.
CCAAGTGAATGTGGATGCCCAACCTTTAAAACAAGACTTCCACAAACTGAAAAGACTTTTGTGAGTATGCTCCAAGAAAATGGATATTTTACAGAGCTTGTTGGCAAATTGCATTTTGCAGAGTCAAAAATTGATACAGGATTTGATAAAGAAATTTTAGTAGATGGGCATGCAGTTGGATATAAATCAAATCTTATGGGAGAATATTTAAAATATTTAGCACAAAATAAGGTAGCTCCTAATCAATTATATAGAAAAACTTCAATGAGCGGTGGCGAATGGCTTGTAGATACAAAATTTCATATTGACTACTTTTTAGGAGAAAAAGGTAAACAAGAAATTAAAAATTTAGCAAAAGATAAACCTTGGTTTTTAAATTTATCTTTTTCAGGTCCTCATCATCCGTATGATTTAGATGGTACAAAATATGCCAATATGTATAAATTAGAAGATATGACTATACCAGAAGCAAAATATGAACACTTAAACCAAAAGCCAAAGCATTTTAAAGAGATGGATTCATATGCAAATATTTATCTCAAAGACTACACTTTAGAGCAATATCAAAAAAGTAAGCGCTCATATTATGCTACTCTGACGCTAATAGATGAAAAAATTGGTAAAATTATTAAAGTTCTGAAAGAAGAAGAGCTCTATGATAATACTATAATAATATTTACATCAGACCACGGAGACTTTATGGGTGACTTTGGAATGATGGAGAAGCTCCAATGTTTAACAGATAGTTTAATGCGAGTTCCACTATTTATTAAACCGCCTATTAAAGATTATAAAGGTAAAAAAGTTAAAGATAAAGTGTTAAATATCGATGTTGCTGCTACCTGTCTTGAGGTTGCTCAGATACAAATTCCAAAAGATATATCAAACTATGGGTATACACAATATTATACTGGTAACCATATAAAAGAGCGACAATATATTTTTATGGAAGCAGGCGATATTAAAGGGGTTATAAATGATAATATTAAAACTGTATCATATATAAATCGTGATTATGGTGAGCTCTATGATTTAAATAAAGACCCTCTTGAAATAAATAATCTGTGGGATGATGAAAATTATACTGCTCAAAAAATGCAAGGATTACAGCTTATTATTAATGAAATGTATAAGTCAATACCATATAGTGATGTAATTTGGAACGATGGCACTCCATTTATTTAATAAAACAAAATCGAAAATCGAAAGGAATAACTTGAATTATGAAACTTGAAAAGTATTATGAAAATCAAAATATTTTACACATAAATACAACTCCACACAGAGCTTATTATATTCCTAAAGGTAAAAACCTAGAATCAAGATGTTTATCTTTAAATTCTACAAAATATGATTTTGATAGCTGGAAATTTAAATTTTATAATAATCCGTATGAAGTTAATGACAATTTTACAAAAGGTGAGCTGGAAGATTTTGATACTATTCCAGTACCTAGCTCGCTAAATATGTTAGGTTATGATAAGCACTTATATGCAAATGTAAAAGGTCCTATTCCGTTTATTCCTCCTTATGTACCAGATGAAAACCCAACAGGAGCTTATGTCAGAGAGTTTCATATGACAGAAGAAAAATTAAAATTTAGAAACTTTTTAAATTTTGAGGGTGTAGATAGTGCTTTCTATGTTTGGTTAAATGGTGAATTTGTAGGATACAGTCAAGTAGCTCATGCAACAAGTGAATTTGAGATAACTAAATATTTAAAACTTAGTAACAATGTGCTTTCTGTTTTAGTTTTAAAATATTCAGATGGTACTTTTTTAGAAGACCAAGACAAGTTTAGAATGTTTGGTATTTTTAGAGATGTTTATATTTTACAACGACCTTATGAATATATTAGAGATTTTACAGTAAGACAAACTTTATCAGATGATTTTAAACAAGTTTATATAAATGTCGGAATAATTTGGAACAATGAACAACGTAACTTAAATATTGAGCTCTTTGATAAAGGCGAGCTTGTATATTCAGGTCCATCTATAGCTTTCACTGTTGAAAATCCTAAGCTCTGGAGCGCTGAAGAGCCAAATTTATATGCATTAAAATTAATCACACCAGATGAAATGATTGAATTGGAGATTGGTTTTAAAAAAGTTGAAATTAAAAATTCAATTCTTTATTTAAATGGTCAAAATATTAAGCTCAAAGGTACAAATCGACATGATAGTAATGCTTATACAGGAGCAACTATCTCAAAAGAACAATTAATAGCTGACCTTAAACTTATGAAAGAGCATAATATAAATGCCATTAGAACAAGTCATTATCCAAATTCACCTTGGGCATATGAGCTCTACTCAAAATTTGGATTTTATGTTATGGCAGAAGCAGATATAGAAACTCATAATACCTGTGAAATATATGGCGGCGGCCACGTTTACAATAACAATGTGCAATTTGCTGACGACAAGACGTTTGGAATGTTGTGCCATGACCCTAGCTACTACAATGCATTGTTAGATAGAATTCAAGCTTGTGTAATTCGAGAAAAGAATTCCCCATGTGTATTTATGTACTCATTAGGAAATGAATCAGGATATGGACCAAACTTAGAAAAATGCGCTCAGTGGATTAAAGACTTTGATAAAAATGCTCTTATTCATTATGAAAGTAGTGTATATCAAAAAATTGGCTATAAAAATGATATAACTAATATAGATGTGTATAGTAGGATGTATATATCTCCAGACCAAGTTAGAAATTACTGTGAAAAAGATGTAGTTGAAAAACCTATTTTATTATGCGAATATAGTCATGCTATGGGCAATAGTAATGGTGACTTAGAAAGATATTATGAAACTATGCAAGAGTTTGACACTTATGCAGGCGGGTTTATTTGGGAATGGAATGATCATGCAATTTATATGGGCAAAGAAATTAATGGTAAAGATAAATTTTATTATGGGGGTAATTTTAATGACTTCCCTAATGCGGGTAACTTCTGCTTAGATGGGCTAATTCATCCAGACCGAAAGCCAAAAACTAATCTTTTTGAATTTAAGCAAGTTCATAGACCAATACGAGCTGTTCTTTCAGATGGTAAAATAATGCTTACAAACCATCAAGACTTTGTCAATGTAAAAGATTACTATACAATTGAAATAGCTCAAATGATAAATAATGAAGAAGTAAAAGTTCAGATTTATAAAGACTTTGATTTAAAAGCTCGTGAAACTAAAGAACTAAAATTTGAATATACACAAGATAGCTCAAGTAACAATTATATACTAATTAAATATTTTACAAAAGAAGCTACGTTAATTTTACCTGCTCATTATGAGTTAGGATTTGACCAAATTCTTTTAAGCAAAGTTCCTACACCTATTCACGAAACCGAAATGGGTAATACAATTGAGCTAACAATATCAGATACAAAAATAGTAGCTAGTAATAATAAATTTATTGCAACTTTTGATAAACTAAAATGTACGCTCGAAAACTTTGTAAAAGAAAATGTCTCTTATTTAACAAAGCCTCTTGATTATAATACTTTTAGAGCTCCAACTGATAATGACAGAAAAATTATTGCAGACTGGCGTAAAGCAGGTTATGACAGAACTTGCATTAAAATGCTAAATACTAATGCTAGTTCAAGTAAGTCAGGTGCAAAAATTGAATTTGAATTTTTAATAACTGCTGTATTTTTACAAGCAATTATGGAAGTTAAAGCAGTTTATAATATTAAAAATAATGGAGATATTGCAGTAGACATTCATGCTAAAAAAGATCCTATATTCCCAGAGCTTCCTCGTTTTGGTGTAAGATTATTCTTAGATAAAAATTTTCAAAATGTTGAATATACAGCATATGGACCATATGAAAGTTATATTGATAAGCATAACTATTGCTATTATGGCACATTTAAAGATACTGTTTCTGGAATGTATGAAGATTATATTGTCCCTCAAGAGCATGGTAGCAGATATGGTGCAGAATATTTAAAAGTTTGTAATGGTAAAAATAAAATAGAAGTACAAAATGATAACAATTTCTGTTTTAATGTATCCAACTTCACCCAAGAGCAACTTAATACAACAAGTCATAACTTTAAGCTCAAAAAAGAGAATTTTGTAACTCTTTGTATTGACTACAAAAATGCTGGAATAGGTTCTAGTAGCTGTGGTCAAGCAAAACTATATGAGCCATATGCTGTTACAGATACAGACATTGACTTTAGCTTCAATCTTTTTATGAGCTAATTCAAAAATAGAGATTACACCTTTTTATGTCGCTAGAATTATGTTGTAGCGACTTTTAATATTTAAATCCAATTGATAGGGAAAATAAATAATGATATAATTAGTGCTATAAATTATACATTAAGGAGAACATTCAATGGATCAAAATACTACATACATCAAGTCTAACAACATAATAACACAATCAATAGAGCTTGATGTAATTTATAAACTAAGTCGAGCAGATATTCATGTAGTTTCACTAGATTATCATAAAGAGCGTATGGCAATAGGAGGCTTAGGTAATTCAATGGTAATTGAAAATAGAAGAGGAAATATCTTACTAAGAAGTCGTAAGTGCTTAGATGTATACAAAACAAAAGAATTACTAACATTAGAACGCTCAACACAAAAATATTATCATTACAGAGTCAAACATATAGAAGATATATTAGAAATTTCAGATTATATCATAGAAAGATGCAGAGATATTTCAGACGGTTATGGAATAACTTTATTACTCGATGAAGTGTTTAAAGCTTATATGAAAGAAAATTTAGATATTGTAATGCCAGCATTAAATGAAATCTTTAATGCCAATTTAAATAACTATGAAATTCAAGTTCTTGATAATGAAGAGATAGTATTAAACGGCTCATTAACTAAATATGATTGTTTATTTAGATTGACAAAACATGTAGAATTTGGAGAAGATGATAATGGTGGTCCTGATACCATAATAATATTATTAAATTTAGAAGTACAAAATAGAAGATATTCTAATGAAGATGATAGAGAAATAGTATATGCTGGACGAGGTTTTGGACAATTTATACCGAGCTCTGAAGACTTGCATATATATAATCCAGATAATCAACAATTTTGGTCAGCTTGGTTCTATTCCAGTCGAAAACGTGGAGAAACAGACTTACCTTATATGTTAAAATCTCTGGTAGGAAAAAATGAATATTCTGACATTGTAAAAGAATTTGAGCAAATCAAAATTGCCTCTATATATCTAAAAGAAAAAGAAAAATTAAAAGAAATAAAACCAAATCTATACAAATTTTTAGTATTTTTAGAATTAAAAGAAATAGAACTTCTAAATCCTAGTGATGAATTTACAAAAACTTTAATAGATAGATTGCCTGTTTTACTGAAAGGAAGTTTGAAAGAAATGATGGATTATAACGATTATAATGAAATATGTGATGCATTAATTGAATCAGAAAATAAAAATATAGCTTTGCAAAAAGAAACTGTATCTTTAAAAGAAGAAACTGTATCTTTAAAAGAACAATTGAAACTTGCTCAAGAGATGCTAAAGCAATATGAAGCTCAGAATAAGAATTACAAATCTAACCACAGCTAATAGAAAAAATTAAAAGAAATAGGACTTCTAAATACCAACGATGAATTTACAAAAACTTTAATAGATAGATTGCCTGTTTTACTGAAAGGAAGTTTGAAAGAAATGATGGATTATAACGATTATAATGAAATATGTGATGCATTAATTGAATCAGAAAATAAAAATATAGCTTTGCAAAAAGAAACTGTATCTTTAAAAGAAGAAACTGTATCTTTAAAAGAACAATTGAAACTTGCTCAAGAGATGCTAAAGCAATATGAAGCTCAAACTAACAATTTCAAATGTATTTTATTTTAATAAATGGATCTGTTAAGTTAAAATGAAAAATAAAATTAAATGTCAAGATATAATTTTATAAATTTGCAAGAAATGAAAAACTAAATGTCAAAATAAAAAATAAGCATAGCAAATAAGCCTAAAGGCGGAAAATTTTAAAAATTAGATTAACAGCCAAT
>LJHE01000069.1 GCA_001983555.1 Candidatus Epulonipiscioides gigas | reverse complement strand
GAATTGGATCTTGTTTTCTCTGTCTCACAATCATACACACACAGACACACAAACGAAGATATGGATACCCCAGCACTGCAGTATGAGACCATTATATTCACATTGAAGAGACAGAATGGAGAGAGAATGTAAAATGATGAGAAAGAAAAAAGGGAGTGAGAGAAAGTATTTGTGTGTGTGTGTTTGTGTGTATGGTGGGGAGTGTAAGGGGTGAGGAGGGAAAGCTAGAACAGCCTGCCGCATTGTCAAGGACACATCAAGGGGAGATTGAGCGAAAGAAAAAGACGAGGGGATACAACGAGAGAGGCTGTGGCAAAGGATGAGGAGGAAGTGAAGAATGGAGGGATGGATGAGAAAGGGATAGAGGGAGGGATAGTGAACTAATGGAAGGAGGATACAGCTTGCTACGATTACTCAGCATAAGGTCACCTGTTTTCTCTCTCTCCCTTCCTCCCTCTGCTTTGCCTTGGCCTGAACCCTGTTGAGCGTCATATTGCTACACAACTCTACAGCAATGCTGGGAGCTACATGACTCCCTGCAGCAAGCGCAGACACAGACACACACACACACACACACATACACACACAAACACCCCACACCCCCCACACCCCCCCGCACACACACACACAGGCTAAGGGATGCAAAGATAGTCACGGATCTTGACCAACCACAGCATACAAACTGCTTTTCTCCTTCCCAAGTAGCCTATCAGAAAAAAAAAGCTTTGCTCCAAACCTATCACACTGCAGGAATGACATCACCTGTTGCTGGGCAGACAACTGTTGGGGACAGGAAACCCTGGACCTGATTTCCTGATCACCATGGAAACAGAATCACTTAGGGGTGAGGTTGAAGATGTGAGGATGGAGATGTTGCAGTAAGGCTGGAGTTAAGAGAGAAAGAAAAGTAAAGTTGAGTTTGCAGCCATGGTTCACAGATATGACTGTGTTTTTCACTACCGTACTGAATAGAGTAAGTTTGCCTTGTCAGTTTTGGTTTTTTGGGGTCATTCTCTGATTTCAAATGTATGAAGCTGTGTGAGTGTCTATTGTGTGTGTGTGTCCTTTTTCTAAACTGCTACCAACTAAGCAGTGCTAAATTAAAGAGAACTAGGAACACTTAAAGTTACTAATTCGCAGAAATCTAATACATTTTTAAACCTTTTATTTAAAACATCAAAGTGACTTGCTTTGTGAATGTGCCACTGCATTGGCTGATGTGTTTTTATCACTCCTGGCATTTGATTTTCGCTTCAAATGATTTTTCAGTGTTTTTTACAAAGAAAAATTTGCCAACATCTCAAACGTCCTTATTATTTCAGTGTGTATTTTTCTTTGTCTTATCCTTTATCTCCATTTCTCAGGTCTCAGTGGGGACCCGACAGACCTGGAGCATCGGTGTCAAACATTTGGCCAAAACTTCATCCCTCCGAAGAAGCCGAAGACTTTCCTGGAGCTTGTGTGGGAGGCCTTACAAGACGTTACACTCATCATCTTGGAGGCTGCTGCCATCATCTCCCTTGGCCTCTCTTTCTACCAGCCTCCTGGAAAGGAAAGCGAATGTAAGAAAGGGGCAGAAGGGGTAGTTTTGGCAATTTTGTGATGACAGGTAACTTTTTTAAAATTAACAAAATTCCAAAACACAAACAGGGAAGAGTTATAAACTGAAAAAAAGGAGAAAAAGCCAACTAAAACCAATCAACTGCTAAAGTTCAAACGAAGCTGATAAAATAGCTACAGGAAATTCTGACAATACCTTTTTTGTAAATTCAAATCCCAGGCTTCTGTAACAATATTATTAGTTGTAATGTACATGCTAATTCCAGACTAAGCTTGAAAAAGCCATTTTAACAATGTTGTCCCCCCCACTGACTGAAATGCAGTGCAACATTTACATTTCTCGCTTGGTTACTCTCTTTTGTTTTGTCTTCTTAGCTTCCTCTTCATTGTCCTTCTCTGTATCATTGCCTCTGTCATGATGCTGCAACTAAGGAAAAGCCAGTCTGACTCTGACATTACTCCTGCTTCAGCAGCTTGCTTGTTCAGTCTTTTCCTCCCCTTTGTCAATGTTCTCTTCTCTATGTTAACCACTGTAATGATGTCCATAGAGGCTTTTTCCTTAAAATATGATCAGCGATAGTTGTTGGTATATGAGAGAACGTTCCATAAAGCATTACAAAGTTTCATATTTCATACCATCTATCAAAGTTACCTAGTGCAGTAACTGGTGTTGTGGGCTTAGAGTGACTGACACAGATACATAATTCACACTATATTTCACACGATATTACAAGTCTGTATGCCATCAAAAAACTTTTAAATAAATAAATATATATGTGTATATTTATATATGTGTGTATATATACACATGTATATGTAGATACATATACACTTACATGATGCTGCACTGTTCAAAAAATATTGTCGAATCACTTCTTTTGAAAAATGTGCAGTTCTAATCATAGAAAGTAAGTCCTGTAGAAGAAGTTAAATAATAATCATTTTATGCTTCTCATGTTTACTATCTTGTTTGGGAAAATCAGAAAGATCTTCCATGTAAAGATCTAATTATCTATATTGGTTTCATGATTAAAAGAAAAGAATAGACACAATAGAAGCATACTCATACAATGAACATAATAGGTGAGACAAAGTGAAAATGATCATTACTGCCATTAGATTTCTAGGTCTGTTTACCACAGTAAGAGGTCATGATAGGGAGGAAGTGGGCATGGTTTAATGTGCAATGGAACACTGTGAGGAATCTGAAACTTCACCATGTACTCACCACAAGCAGACTATCAACCCACTCATTTGCAAAATTAGAACTTATTGTCATGTCATGAACCCTTTTTTCAATTTGTGAATAGTAATAATTGATGAAAAAACATAAACATTAACTCTGGTCCAAGGCAGCTTCTGGGTAACGGACACTGCTACATGTTGCTTGTTTAGCTGATAGCTAAATGTCTTACTGAGGGTTGACCAGAAAAATGAGACTTCATTGTTGAGAAAGCACTATGTTTCAAAATAGTTAATTAATCTGTCTGGACATCCCATTCTCATGAAAGCAAAAAATCTGAAAAACCTTGAGGGAATTTCTTCAAGTTTGGCCCTATAGTCCACTCAGACTGAAGGCTGCATCCTTGCTTGTGAACAGCTGAGCCTTTCACAGATGTTCCTTTCATACCCAATCATAATACTGTCACCTGCTACCATTAGACCCTTTAACCTTTAACCTGAAACTGTTGTCTTTTGAGCATTTCACAACTTTCCCAATCTTTTGTTGCTCCTGTCCAAATTTGTTTGAAACTGATCCTGGCATCTAAATAAGGATAATTATTTATTAACAAATATCAATGAAAGTGAGGAGGTCAAACATCAAATAACTTGTCTTTGTACTGCACTTTGTACTCAGGTCGATTTCCAAATTGTTGTATTCTGTTGCATTCTGTTTGTATTTATGTTTGATGCAGGGTTAGGTCCCAAGTTTTTGGAATCAAGGTTATACATGTCAATATTGTGAACACTTCTTTTTGCCAAAAATGAAAGATAAATAAATTGATACTTTTAATAAAATTTCCTCATGATATATTCTACTCATATATGCATGCAGAGGCAGAAGTACTTCTAGTTGATATCTGTCAACTGTGAACTTTGGCATTTAGTGACCCATTATTTACATTAGGATCACAGATTGTCCCTCTGATTTTCCCTTACATCTTGCACTCAATAACTTACAGAAAATACATTGAATCTGTCCAAACTAGCCATACTACCAACCAAGTGCCCTGCTTCTTTGGCCTAGTTGAATACTATATGATTCATTAGTGATATCATGTCACTATCTTGTCTCTACCATGTCTTACTAAACATCTAACCAACCATATCTCTGTTGGCCCCTCTCCAGCATGTGGGGAAGGATCAGGGGGTGCGGAGGATGAAGGTGAAGCTGATGCTGGGTGGATTGAAGGTGCAGCCATTCTGCTGTCTGTTGTGTGTGTCGTCCTGGTTACGGCATTTAATGACTGGTCCAAAGAGAAACAGTTCCGGGGTCTACAGAGTCGGATTGAGCAAGAACAGAAGTTCACTGTTGTGCGGAAAGGAAATGTCATTCAGATTCCTGTGGCTGACATGGTGGTTGGGGATTTGGCCCAGGTCAAATATGGTAAGGAGAATACAGATCACAAATGCTTATTCTATAAAAGAGAAGCAACTTAGAAATATTATCATTTTTCAATGTATACCTTTCAAATTGAAATAATTGCACACCTTAAAGAATATTTGAAATATATCAAATACCCAGAAGCAAAGCTGAGTACCGGCTCTTGTCACTGCTTCAGAAAATTACAACAATACTGTCATGTGTTGAACAAGTTTATAACATGTTAAACATGTAGTTTGACAGCAAAAGGAAACAGTAAGCCTAACTCTGTTCAAAGGTAACAAAATTAGGCCGCTTGAGTACTACCTATAAATATTTAAGAACTTTTTTTTATTTGTGCATAAGAAAAAAGATGTGAGAAATGATCAGTTGTGATTATCATTAGGACTTGCATACTAATGCTACAACAATTTGACAGTTTTTCATTTCTGTTGGTGTATGAATCTATCCAAAAAGATATAATGTGTTATTTTTTTAAAATTTTAGATATTGGTAAGTTGGTTGTTTTGTCTTCAAACAGAGCTAAGTTAGCCTCTGCATCCTGTCTTTTTGCTAAGCTAAGCTAATCACCTCCTGACCGATCTTCTCTTCTGTATCTCAGAAACGCAATTATTTCCTGCAATACTACATTTGCAACATGTAGTGGTGTTTTATGTAATACATATGTCTATAAAAGATACTCATTCAAAATTTCCCTGTTAGGCAACAGTGCTCTACCAAAAAATGGATCTAAACTATAAGACGACTCAGACGTGTGACTGATCAGTGTGTGTTTGGTTTCAGGGGACCTGCTGCCAGCTGATGGCATCTTGGTCCAAGGCAACGACCTGAAGCTAGATGAAAGCTCTCTTACAGGAGAGTCTGACCATGTACGCAAGTCTGTGGATAAGGACCCTATGCTGCTCTCAGGTTTGCTTCCACGTTTTTTATTTTTGCTGTTTTGGCACAGTGGCACAGTGGCTCCATATAGTCAAAAGGCTCTCAGTTCAAACCTGCTGGCTGCCTGGGGCCTCTCTGTGTGGAGCTTGCTTTCTCTCTCTTTGCCTGTGTGGCTTTTCTCCAGGTACTGTGGCTTCCTCGCACAGTAACATGCAGAGTAGGGTAATTGGCAACTTTAAATTACCTTTAGGTATGACTGTGAGTGTGAATGGTTATCTGTCTTTGCCCTGCCAGCCCTGTGATTGACTGGCGACCAGTCCAGGGTGTACCCGCCTCTTGCCCTGTGTCATTTGGGATCTGTTCCAGCCCCCAGCATCTCTGGAGAAGATAAGGGAGTACAGCCAAAGGATGAATGGATTTTTCTTGACGTTCTGTTAGGCATAAGACAGGCATTTTGTAGCAATGTGCATCTATTCCAGCTAAACCTTCTTGTCCAAATATGATCACTTCTGGTTCCAAAACGCCAAAGTGGCGACAGCCATATTGGTAAACTCCAGACTTTAAAATACTAATCCTTAAACCACCAGATGACATCACGGTGACTCTCTACCTTTTTTAATTTACTGTGTAAGGTCATCCCTGTAGAGACTATCTTATTACATCCTGCAGAAACTATTTTTGGTTGGACAAAATAACTGAGACACCTGACAATGCAATAAAATTAAATGCAATTACAGAGTAATAGATATGGCTTTAGTGTAGCTCAAAATGTTCTGTTTTTGATTGGAGTTGTGTCAGAGAGATCCTGGTTCAATGGCAGGTTTTTAATTTACATTTTTCCTGTGTGTTCAAGGGATGGATAAATAAAGCACCCAATGACCAATTCAGAGATAATTATCATCTGACCTATCAGTTGTTTAGTTTCCTTTGGCTCACTATGTTAATTTTTCTTTTCTTTTTTTTTCTGGTACTGTTTTGGTTCAGTGTCACTGCTCCTATCAGTCTAATTCTAGCCACAGCAACCACGTGTTAAGAAGGGAAAAAGATCTAGTATAACCTGCCAAGCACTAATGGAAAGCAGACAAAGGTTGCTTCTAGATAGTGAACAAAGTAAAGCATTAAGAGACTAAAGAGTCGGATAGTTTTCTCACATTTTCTGTAAACTAGAACAAAGATAGAGGGAGTATGAATACTGTCCTTTAATTTATAAGGTGTTAATTTTGATCTATGTTTGCTATTTGTAAGTAATCAATCGTTAACTGCTGGCTATTTTATGAGATGACAGTATGTCAGTGTTTTCTTTTGCACAATTCATTCTGTCATGTTTTACCTTTCACAATATTTTCAATGAAATAGCTTTGTGATGTAGGAAAATGAAACCCAAAAGGGACTTATACTAAGTATCGCTGTTTCCCACGACATTAACGTAAAGACTCACCTTGACTCCAGGCAGAAAACATGTTGATAACCTAATAGATTTAATTTTGTTTTCTGATACTGCCAAAGTTACCCTACTGAACTAACCTTACACAGAACTCATGACTTCATATTGTCTAAGCCACTTTCCATATTTGGTTTGGGACCAAAGGCTTTTTTTTCTTCCTTTTTTTTTCAAAGTTTGCTTTTTGCTATTTCTGTATGATGATGTATTTTTTTGTATATGTAGCTATTTGTGGGAAAAAATATGCAAGCACAACTGGTCTCAAAATCAACATTAAACAAGTAATCTGTTGGACCTTAAGGTACCCACGTGATGGAGGGCTCAGGAAGGATGCTTGTGACAGCTGTAGGTGTCAACTCACAGACAGGCATCATCTTCACTCTGCTGGGTGCTGGGGAAATGGAAGAAGATGGGAAGGAGAAGAAAGGTAAGCACAAAACAGGGATTGGTGGAGAGATGCTTAATTCAGAGGATGATGTGCAGTTACTATCAACTAATAAGGCGAGATGAACAGACTTAATATGAGTGATACATCAGAAGTACAAATGTTTTTTTTTCTTGAAGTGTGCAAACCAGTAGATTAAGTAAATAGATGCTGACATAAAGAAAACAGGCAGGAAGAGGAGAGACTTTCTCTGATACCACTGCATGAATGAATACTTCAATCTGCCCAGTTACGATAAGGTTGATTGCACCTGGGTCAAACCATCTGTTTGAAACTAACTATTAACTTAATATTTCTTAGTGCAAAGTCAGTCAAATAACTGCGCAGAGAATCAAAATGGCCACAGATGCAATATTAGTACTGAGTTACAAAGAAACCACGAAGAAACCAAACACAATCATAAAGAGACTCAAACCCGTCACAGTAAGATAAAAAGGGCCACTATGAGACTCACAAAGACACATAAAATAACTGCAAAGAGGTGCAAAGAGCATAACAAACAATGATTATAAAACAACCACAAAGAAAACGGAAAAAAAATGAAAATGAAGTAAGGCAAGACGATCCTAAAGGCATGGGCAATGGACAAAGAGGGACACAAAACAACCCCAAAGAGACCCAAAATGACCACAAAAAGGCAAAGAGTGACCCAAGATACAACTACAAATAAAAAAAAACTGTAAGAAAAAGATGCAAAGTACTAAAAGAACTGCAAAACAACTATAAAGACATTCAAACTGTCTAGTAAGAGGAAACACAGTCTGATCCAAGTGTTTGCCCTGACCTTCTGTACAGTGTCAGCCTCTTCGGCCTCTTCATCCTCTTCAGCATTAAAGATCCTCTCTTGTCATGCAAGAGTGTCATTTGCGGATGACACCACCATCATCGGCCAGATTTCCAACAATGATGAGTTTTCATATCGGGAGGAAATCAACCATCTTGCAGAATTGTGCACAGAAAACAACTTACTGCTCAACGTCAGCAAAACCACAGAGCTGATAGATTTTTAGAAAAAAGGAGGCAAAGACACACAAACCTGTTTACATTAGTGGAGCTGAGGTGGAGCAAGTGAGCAGTTTTAAGTTCCTGGGAATCAACCTTACAGAGAACCTGTCATGGACTTCACATATCTCTGCCCTGGCTAAAAAAGCTCAGAAATGGCTGTATTTCTTAAGGAAACTGAAGAAAGCAAAATTCCCACACCGAGTTCTTGTCAACTTTTACAAAAGAGCGATTGAAAGCATCTTGACTGGAAACATCACAAACTGGCACGGGATGTGCACGGCCCAGGACAGGAAGACTCTGCAACGAGTGATTAAAACTGCCCAAAACATCATTGGTACCCATCTACCAAGTATCAGTAATATTGGGGAGATGAGGTGCCTGCACAGAGCCAAGAGGATCCTAAAGGACAACACCCACCCCAGCCACAGCCTGTTCACCCTGCTGCCGTCAGGCAAAAGATACAGAAGTATCTGCTGCCGTACCACCAGACTACAGAGCAGCTTCTTCCCTCAGGCTGTGAGACTGTTTAATGCACCATCTGCACTCCTCCATGTTTAATAATTTTATTTTTTTATATACAATCAATTAATCAATCAAGAGGGAACCACATTTTAATTTCATTATAAAACTTGTTGTATAATGACCAATAAACTTCCTTGTATCCTTGTATCCTCTCCAAAGGTCAGTGCAAACATGTCGAAATTGAAATTATGACAGTCTTATAGAATAGAAAGTGTTCATACTGATAACGGTTACAGTAATCAATTATTTTTACAGTTCTTATTCAAATATTGCTTATAGTTATCAAGTACGTTTACAGTGTTTATTTTAACTTTTTCATACAACATATCAGTAAAAAAAAAAAAAAAAAATGGTCATTTTCTATCTTTTTACTCCCTCGCAGTAACCTGTATGATTTGGCAGGCTATAGAAAAACTGGTACTGAGTGTGCACTGAAATTGTGGAAAAATGAAGTAATTTACTCGCTATGAAAAATGCAGTCACCTTGTAGCTTATGACTGTATGCCAGTAAGAAGCCCAAGAGATGAGGCAACAAAACTTAGTGTTCCTCAGGCTACCTTATGATGTCTCCTAAAACGAAGAGAAACAGTCAGGACTGCTAGTAATGGATATAGAAAACAAATGGGCACGGGGAAAGCACCTGTGGCTGATGCCGCCCGCGTCAAGTGGATTTACACTGCCTGTATGCATAATGTGCCCTGAGCTCATTATTAGTGAGGGAAAGGCCCTGCATATTTTCAAACAGTCAATAAATGTCAGGGAATAGTGAGCTCAGAGGTATCATTTCTTTATATTTATGCAACAAATAAAAAAGAGGGAAAAAAGAAAACAAAGGAATCAAAATCTAATGACATCAACTTAAGGTGATCAGTCTGACCCATATTTTTCTGTCAGTGCAGAACAGAGAACTGTAATACACAGTAAAATATAGCAACATCCTACTTTTAATCAGAAAAACTCTGAAAACAGAGGCACAGTTCTGCAAGTTAATTTTTTGCGACATTTTTGTGCAAGGAAGTTTTACACAGGTGCATTAAAGATTTATATTAAGTTAACTGTCAGATGTTTTCCTGATGTTTAAAAGGACTCATTCAGTAGAACTCTGGGTCATTCTATGGGATCAATGTGTTAAGTTTTTTCACAAGGGTTTGTGTGAAACCAATTAAAAGTGATTCCAGTGTTGCAGCAAAGGAAAAAATTGCAAGTAATGCAAAAAAAAAAAAAAGGCCACAGAGATGCAAAAACAACCACAAAGAGACAGACACAAACCCAAAGAGAAGAGACGTCTTCAAAGAGGCATAAAATGACCACAACCAGACGCAGACCCGCAGAGACTCAAAACAACTTTAAAAATACACAGAGAGCTACAAAGAATTAAAAAATGGTAACACAGAGATTCACAACATTAAAATAAATAAAAGAAACACAGAACAACTTCAAAAAGAATTAAAATGACCACCTCTTAGTAATTAGAACAACCAGAAAGAAATACAAAATGACTGGGGAAAAAAATTAAACCACTATACAGAGATGCAAAGTGACATCAAAGAGACAATTAAGACTCACAGACAGGCATCGAATGACAGTATAGAAATGCATGACAATCATAGAGAACCACAGAATGCCCACACAAAACAGATCTACATAGACTTAAAAAAATGAAAAGATAGTAAATGAGACATAAACAAGCGTAACAAGACTCTAAACACTCTAAGCAACTAAAAAGAAATGCAAATTGATCAGGAAGAAATGAAAATGACCATGAAGACATAACCACAAACTTACAAAGACAAAGAATTACAGTAAAGAAATGTGAAATACGAACGACACAGTGTTAGAAGTTTGTGTCTCTTTTAGTCTTGTGTATGTTGTCTCATTATTCATCCATGCTCCCACATTGAAATCGTAGCTTGCGTGTGCATGTGTGTGTTTAGAGTTAGTTGGGTGCCTAAATGATTTCAGAAAAGAGCTTCAACAGGAAACACACCAGTTTAACCTCATCGATAATTTAGCCCACATCCTCTCCATCCTTCTCTTCGCTCCCTGTTTCCTTCTCACTCTCATGTTCTCATACCCCCCTTCTCTGCTTAACCGTCTTTCTCTATTTCTCTCACTTTGTCTCTTGTTTACCCCATTCCTGTGCCTTCTTTCACTTTCCTGTCTTTCCCGCTGCTCCCTCCTGTTTCTCCTTCCCTCTCCTAATCTGTGAGAGAGAGACTGCAGATTGAATCAATTATTGAAAGAGCAGGGGAGAGTGAGGCAGCCGGAGAGATTCAGAGAAGAGTGTTGGTTGGTCAACACACGAAGCATTAGTCTCTGCTCAAATTTGTTTTGTATGGGCCCTGCAGCCAGCAGAGCTGTATACAACAGCCGAGGCTAGACATACTCTCAGAAGCACTTAGAGTTAATATCATTACCAGTGCATTCATCCATGCCTTAACCACTGCAGTTCTCACTTTTGCATGGGAATGTGTTAAGTATTATTTACATCTTGAAAAGGAGAAAACATCCGTGGCATCCTAGAATACAGAAATGGACAGCAAAAAAATAGGGGATAATACTCGTTTTAAAAAAAATTATACTATCATGACTTGTTGTCATGATCTCTTTTTTTGAAGTGTTAGCAATGCACTAGGATGTACTGAAGTCACTGCATTCATTCAGACAGTCATTTAGCTAATACATTATTCATAAGACTTCTACAAATGCCATAACTAGTTAGTTTTTCCTCATGCAATGCGGGTTTGCTGTAGGGTTGTTCACTCTCCTTTTTTATCTGTCTCTCATTTTGAGATTGAGGTTGTGTTTGATACATTTTTTTAATTTTTCATGGCCGTCTACAAACATTTTACGTGTACAGTCGTGCGTACAAACACATTTGCTACCTAAGTTTTTTATTCTTCCCCTTTTGCTCTCTTTTGTTTTCCCTTTTTTGCCAAATCCTCTCATGTGCCCCCAAAACCTTCCTTCCTCACACATTCCCCTAACAGAGGACAATACTCAGTTGCTCATCTCTACAGATGCCAGTCACAGCACAGTCACCAATGGTATGTGAGCATAAAGTTGTTTGCCCTGCTCCGCTCCTTTACTTAGCCAATGAATGGACCCCAGTACACGGTGAAGTGAAAGTGACAGTGACCTATGATGGACTTGTATAAAAATGTCTGACTCTCTCTGAACCCAGTGTATAAAGTTGCGTGTACCTTTATTACTTTTTCCTTTAGTATTGGTTCTTTGTGATTTTTGTTTTTTGAAGTGTGTGTTTGATTGTCTTAAGACAGAAATGTGAACTGTTGCTGACCGTGATTATATGCACACATTTGAACCCCATTTTTTGTCACAATTTTTAATTAATCGACCTCTGTCTCAGGTAAACAACCTGATGGAGCTGTGGAGAACAATCAGAACAAAGGTAAAAACTCTTGACATGCGTGAGTGTGTGTAGTGGTAAAGATTGGTTTGAATGTCCCACAAGCTTTCTTGATCAAAATTTCTGTACAAAAGAAGGTGTATATATTTTAATATGTGTTTGTTTCAGCCAAGAAACAGGATGAGGGTGTTGCCATGGAGATGCAGCCCTTAAAGAGTGCTGAAGGAGGGGAGGTAGAGGACAGAGAGAAAAAGAAGACCAACGTTCCAAAGAAGGAGAAGAGTGTTTTGCAGGGAAAGCTCACCAAACTGGCTGTTCAAATTGGCAAAGCAGGCAAGAACTGTTATACATTGACTGGGCAGGTTTTTGGGCTTTTTAGCAGTTGTTAAGGAATTTTCTTATCCATGCTTTAAATGAACACATAAAGTAGATTATATGGCTGTCAGTCCCAGAGAACTTTAACTGCAAGAATGTACAGAAAAGTTCTTTCCGAGTATGAGAAATGAATTGTGGGAGTTGTGTAAAACTCTGCACATTCAGTAAGTTATATATGTTAATGCACCTCAATAACAGAGACGTAGCCAAAAGATTATGTTCTCAAGAGATACAGGTGGGATGGAATGTGGTGAAAACGGTGCTGATTTTTACTAGACATGCATTATTTAGGCTTTGAATAAAAGCAGAGGTAATGAATCATGTCAGAAACAGAGACTAAATGAGTGACACTGATTGATTCTCCCTTCTTTGAATGTCCCCACAGGTTTGGTGATGTCAGCCATCACGGTCATCATTCTGGTGCTGTATTTTGTCATCAACACATTTGTTGTTGAAGGTCTGTTCACTTACAACAAATATGTTCAATATCGGAATGAACCCTTTTCACACATGTTACTGCACATGTTACTCATGTCAGTCTTTTAGGGTTGTTTTAAATCTTTTCTGCTTTGCTGCATATGACTCACTCTTTAAAGCAGACTTTTTGTTTAGCCTTAATATGTAGCATTATGTGTTTTGCAGGTCGCACATGGTTAACAGAGTGCACTCCGGTCTACATTCAGTACTTTGTCAAGTTCTTCATCATCGGAGTGACTGTGCTGGTGGTGGCTGTCCCAGAGGGCTTACCTCTTGCTGTAACCATCTCGTTGGCTTACTCTGTCAAGGTATATCCACACATCCAGCTCTCTTAGCAAATGAAATGTATGGGTGCTATTGGTACTTTGATCAATGAAACAATATGTACAGAGACCAAATTTGGTAAAAAAAAAAAAAAGCAGGTTACAGAGTGAACAGTAGAGAGGAGGCCGTGTATCAATCAGACTTGAGTAATTTTGACTTTAGTCATAAAGACTACACACAGAGTAACATAATGGGCTCTACACTTAATTGTGACAGGTTGTTGGGGCTGCGTGCAGCTTGACTGGAAAAACTGCAGACATTTATTTGCTTTCTTGCCAGGTGTTAGATTGGAGGATTAATTGCACTCTGATGTCCTTTCATTCAATATGAGGCCAAAGTGAGGAAATGGTTACCTTAGTTTACCTTTCATCCATCTAACCATCCTTTTCTTCTGCTTATCTGGGGCCAGGTTGTGGTGATAGCATGTAAAGTAAGGTAGCATAGATGTCCCTCTCCCTAGCAACGTTTTACAAATCCTCCTGGGGAATCGAGAGTAATTTCAGGGTAAGGTAATGTTTATAATCCCTCCACTATGTTCATAGTGTATTCTTGGCTCTCTTATTGGTTGGAGATGCCTGAACAAACCCCTGCGAAGAGGCACCCAGAGGGCAATCTGAACCACTTCAACAGGCTCTTTTCAATGTGTTGCAACAAGGGTCTCTAATTTGACCTCCTAACCCCAAACCTCCAGATGTCTGAGCCCCTCACCCAGTCTGTAGGACTGAGCCAAGCCATCCAGTCGACGTTAATTATTTCAGTTACTTGCATCTGTTATCTCATTTTTTTTGGTTACTGCGCAAAGCTTATGTCTATAGGTGAGGTTTGAAAAAAAGTTTGGCTGGTAATTTGCATTCCAGCTCAACTCTCTGTTCAACTTAGCAACTTACTCCAGACCAGGAGAGCACAATCTGTTTTTCCAGCAGACAACCAGATTTGACATCAGATTTTGAGGCGCTGGTTCTCATCACATCCACTTTGCATGCAACTGCAAAGTGTTCCAGCGGGTGCTGATGGTCAAACCACATGGTGATGAAGCCAAACCACATCATCTGCACAAAGCAGAGATGCAATTCTGAGATCCAAAAACAGGAAACCTTCCTTTCCCCAGCTGAACCTTGAGATCCTGTCCATGAATATCACAAACCCAATTACTGACAAGGGGCACTATTGCCAGAGGCAGTTCTCATTATTCTGTTGTTAAAGTGACTGTTATTTCATTTCTGTTCTAATATTACTTGTTGAACCCACTGTGGTCTCAATATCTCTTTTAATTTATTGTTGGTCATTTGTGTTTAATCATCTGAATTTTCTCCCTTGCCTAGTGGAGTGTAGTGTGGCTGCATACAGGATGGCTCTCCTATGCTTTTTTATTTTAATCAATGTACAGGCTGCAAAATCTATCTAAACAATTGTTGAGTGTGGACATAATGGCTCTCAGGTATGATGTTACACTAGTGTTCATATTAAATGTAATATTAAATTGTAAAAGTGTTATGTAAAGGTTTTCTTTGAATACAGAAAAATCACATATTTATGTAAATCCAGTCCACAGGAAGTCTGAAAAACAAGTCTAATCATCAGCTATATCAGCAACTAGCTTGAAGATATTAATGTAAAGTAGTTAATTTTTTGTATCAAGAACTGTTAAACATGAATGTGAACCAGGTCATTTTAATCTGTGTGAACTAAGCTTTAAATTAGCCTTTGTGAAGTGGAAACTTGCACAACACTGATAGGTGAAGCTTTCCTGAGTCCTCAAATGCTGCCTCAAGACAGCCTGGCACAGCAGTCACACCACAAACACACACACACACACCTAACAGACACAACACTACAGCGTAATTACTCAAGCCTGTGGATGGGGGCGCCGGCACCAACAAGTTTAGTTACATTAAAAAATGACACTTGAACATTGACTGGCACACACTGCACACATGCACATTCACATGCACACAACGGCATATGCCATATGCAGTAGCATCAGCATAAATTTCCAATTATACACTAAAAAATTATATCCAATAAAACATAGAATTGATATAGGGAATGTGCTATACTCTGAAAATGTAAATTGGCTTACTGTTGATGAGTACAGTAGGGAATGATGGGGCTTGGTGCTGAAGTTGTGTTATTTCAATCCAGACACTTTGTCAGTTCCTTTCACAAGCAAAGTAGGAGATGTCTGCAGTTGTTGGTTGAAGTTCTGTGGACAGGAGCCTCTGCCAAACGTTACCAGTTCACCCTCACTACACATTTGGATTAGTCAGGTGTGTCTGGCAGCTTCCTCCAGCATCTGGTCCAACATACAACCAAGTGATGCATTTGACTTTTCCTCAAGTTTCCAAGATATATGACCGCATATTTGATTATACAACTACAAAAAACATCTTTAGTCTTTGCTCTATTGTTGCCTCTATCAGTTACTTACTAAATAACACTCAGATTCTAAATCTCAATGTTCAACTAATTACTAAAAAAATGCTTTGTTATGGGATGTATGCAAATCCAATTCACAAATCACACTAGTTTTCACTGAAAATTGTAACTCATTAGTGAAATTACTTTCAATCAGTATGATATATAGCACAAAATATTTTTACTCATATTTGTGCTGCAAGTGATGTTTGTCTATGTATGTTTTTGAATTCAGTAAATGAATGGTTACTGATTTTTCCATACCTCCCTCTCTTGTTCCTTCCATCAATCCATTTCTCTTTGCCTCTGTCCTTCCGCCTGTTCTCTATCCACCATAATTCACTCTCATTTCACTCCTCTACACACCC